>JAEXHR010000034.1 GCA_023449855.1 Pseudomonadota bacterium
TAATAGAGTCAGCCTTCGACGGGCAGCGCTATCTGGAGGGGTACGTGGACCGGGTGTGCTTGGTGGCGCTGACGCTGGCGCGCGGGCAGGAGGCGCTGGCCTGCGATCTCGTCGACGAGATGCTGTCCGGTCGCTTCCAGCCGGCCACCCCCACCTTCCTCAATGCCGGCAAAAAGCAGCGGGGCGAACTGGTTTCCTGCTTCCTGCTGCGCATCGAGGACAATATGGAAAGCATCGGCCGCTCGATCAATTCGGCGCTGCAGCTTTCCAAGCGCGGTGGAGGCGTGGCGCTGTCGTTGACCAATCTGCGCGAGATGGGCGCGCCGATCAAACAGATCGAAAACCAGTCCTCCGGCGTCATTCCGGTGATGAAGCTCTTGGAGGACAGCTTCTCCTATGCCAACCAGCTCGGGGCGCGCCAGGGCGCGGGCGCGGTCTATCTGCATGCCCATCACCCGGACATCATGCGTTTCCTCGACACCAAGCGCGAGAATGCGGATGAAAAGATCCGCATCAAGACGCTGTCGCTCGGCGTCGTCATCCCTGACATCACTTTCGAACTGGCGAAGAACAACGAGGACATGTACCTGTTCTCGCCGCATGACGTCGAGCGCGTCTACGGCGTGCCCTTCACAGAGATCTCGGTGACCGAGAAATACCGCGAGATGGTCGAGGATGCCCGTATCCGCAAGAAGAAGATCAAGGCGCGCGATTTCTTCCAGATCATCGCCGAGATCCAGTTCGAGAGCGGCTATCCCTACATCATGTTCGAGGACACGGTGAACCGGGCAAACCCGGTCGCCGGTCGCATCACCATGAGCAATCTCTGCTCGGAGATCCTGCAGGTCAGCGAAGCCAGCGCCTTCAACGACGATCTCTCCTATGCGAAGATGGGCAAGGACATCTCCTGCAATCTCGGCTCGCTGAACATCGCCGCCGCCATGGACTCCGCCGATTTCGGCCGCACCATCGAGACCGCCATCCGGGCGCTGACCGCCGTTTCCGAAATGAGCCATATTTCCTCGGTGCCTTCGGTGGAGAAGGGCAATGACGACAGCCACGCCATCGGCCTCGGCCAGATGAACCTGCACGGCTATCTCGCCCGCGAACGCATCTTCTACGGCTCCGACGAAGGCATCGATTTCACCAATATCTATTTCTACACCGTCACCTATCACGCCATCCGTGCCTCCAACCGTCTCGCGGTCGAGAAGGGCGTGAGCTTCAAGGGTTTCGAGAATTCGAAATACGCCTCCGGCGATTATTTCGACAAATATGTGCAGGCCGAATGGCAACCGGCGACGGAGAAGGTGAAAGGCCTGTTCGAAACGGCCGGCATCCACATCCCGACGCAGGAGGACTGGCTTGAGTTGAAGCGGGCGGTGATGCAAGGCGGGCTTTACAATCAGAACCTGCAGGCCGTGCCGCCGACCGGCTCGATCTCCTACATCAACCATTCGACCTCCTCGATCCACCCGATCGTTTCGAAGATCGAGATTCGCAAGGAAGGCAAGATCGGACGCGTCTATTATCCCGCCGCCTATCTCACCAACGACAATCTGGACTATTATCAGGACGCTTATGAGATCGGCCCGGAAAAGATCATCGACACCTATGCGGCGGCGACGCAGCATGTCGATCAGGGCCTGTCGCTGACGCTGTTCTTTCGCGACACGGCGACGACGCGCGACATCAACCGGGCGCAGATCTACGCCTGGAAGAAGGGCATCAAGACCATCTATTACATCCGCCTGCGCCAGATGGCGCTGTCCGGCACGGAAGTGCAGGGCTGCGTCTCCTGCGCGCTGTGATTTCGGGGATAACCATGAACATCCAAGTGAAGACCAAGGCCCCCAAGGCGGCGTCTGCCGTCAGCGCCATCAACTGGAACCGAATCGAGGACGACAAGGATCTCGAAGTCTGGAACCGCCTGACCGGCAATTTCTGGCTGCCGGAAAAGGTGCCGCTCTCAAACGACATTCCCTCCTGGGCGACGCTGAAGCCGGTCGAGCAGCAGCTCACTATCCGCGTCTTCACCGGGCTGACGCTGCTGGATACGATCCAGAACGGCGTCGGCGCCGTGAAACTGATGGAGGATGCCATAACCCCGCATGAGGAGGCGGTGCTGTCCAACGTCGCCTTCATGGAGGCGGTGCATGCACGCTCCTATTCCTCGATCTTCTCGACGCTGTGCCTGACGCCCGATGTCGACGACGCCTATCGCTGGTCGGAGGAAAACGAGTTCCTGCAGCGAAAGTCGGCGCTGATCATGGGGCAATACGGCTCCGGCGATCCCTTGAAGACGAAGGTCGCTTCCGTCTTCCTCGAAAGCTTCCTGTTCTATTCCGGCTTCTACCTGCCGATGTACTGGTCGAGCCGGGCGAAGCTGACCAACACCGCCGACCTCATCCGCCTCATCATCCGCGACGAGGCCGTGCACGGCTATTATATCGGCTACAAATTCCAGCGCGCCCTGGAGCGCGTGTCGGCGGCGGAGCGCCAGGACATCAAGGATTTCGCCTTCGACCTGCTGTTCGAGCTTTACGACAACGAGGCGAAGTACACTGAAGCCCTCTATGACGGCGTCGGACTGACCGAGGATGTGAAGAAATTCCTGCATTACAACGCCAACAAGGCGCTGATGAACCTCGGCTATGAGGCGCTGTTCCCGCCCGAGGCCTGCAAGGTCAACCCTGCCATCCTTTCCGCCCTCTCGCCGAATGCCGACGAGAACCACGACTTCTTCTCCGGTTCCGGCTCCTCCTATGTGATCGGCAAGGCGGTGGCGACCGAGGACGAGGACTGGGATTTCTGAGGCCGGCGACGCCATTCCCGATGTCGTGGCGTGGCGGGTGCATGTCGCATTCTCAAGCGGACGCTTCGGCGGATCGTGTTTTGTTAGCAACGTTCAAGGTGCTGCTTCGACGCCTGTCGAAGCGGATAATTGGGAAACCGGTTCAAAGCCGGTGCTGCCCCCGCAACGGTTACGGATAAGGCTCTCGACGGATGCCACTGGTTTTTACCGGGAAGGCGTCGGGAGCATCCCTCAAGGGATAGTCCGAAGCCCGGAAACCAGCCTCGGACAGCAGACCTGGCCGGTTGCGGAGGGCGATCGAGAGGCGAATGGCGGCCCTCGCTCGGCCGTCTTTCCCGTCTCGTCTCCTTTCCCCGGTCATCCGATGCGCGCCATCGGCGCGTGCGTTGACAGATCCGTCCGTTGAGGAGCGGCGGCAACCCAGAGGAGATGAGCATGAGCAGCAACAGAGGCGTCGTCTACATGCGCCCCGGCAAGGTCGAGGTTCGCGACATCGACGATCCGAAGCTGGAGGCGCCGGATGGCCGCCGCATCGAGCATGACCTGAGACCCAACTTCCCTCCAGTTTTCGGGAGAGTCATGGGTCTGTAACCTGGCCTCATGCGGCCTGTTTTTCCATAGCCATTTTCATTGCGAATTCGCTGGGAGTGATATTGCCCAGCGATGAGTGGGGTCTGTCTCTGTTGTAGTCCTCCTTCCATGCCGTGATAGCGGCGCGTGCCTGGACGAGTGACGAGAAGAGGGTCTCGTTGAGGCACTCGTCGCGGAAGCTGCCATTGAAGCTTTCGACAAAGCCGTTCTGCATCGGTTTGCCGGGGGCGATGTAGTGCCATTCGACGCGGGTCTCCT
Organism: Pseudomonadota bacterium; assembly: GCA_023449855.1. Taxonomy (GTDB): domain Bacteria; phylum Pseudomonadota; class Alphaproteobacteria; order Rhizobiales; family Xanthobacteraceae; genus Tardiphaga. The sequence continues at coordinate 3,665 of JAEXHR010000034.1, forward strand.
GGCACCATTTGAGGATGGCCATGCTGGTCATCTCCGTGCCATTGTCCGAGACGATGGTCCTCGGCTTTCCCCGCCTGGCGATGAGGCTGTCCAGCTCACGAGCCAGCCGAGCGCCCGACAAGGATGTGTCTGCGATCAGGCACAGGCATTCCCGGGTGAAGTCGTCGACGACAGCCAGAACACGGAAGCGGCGACCATCCGTGAAGGCATCACTGACGAAGTCCAGGCTCCAGCGCTCGTTGGGGCGTGACGGCAGAGCCAGGGGACGCCTCGTCCCCAAGGCCCGCTTCCGGCCACCGCGCTTGCGCACTGTCAGCTTTTCCTCCCGATAGAGACGCCGGAGCTTCTTGAGGTTCATCACGATCCCCTGCCGGTCCAGCATGACGTGGAGGCGCCGGTAGCCGAAGCGACGGCGCTCGGACGCCACCTTCCTCATCGCCTCCCGAATGAGGGCATCGTCAGGCCGAACGCTGCGATACCGCATGCTCGACCGATCGACGGACAACACCTCGCACGCCCGACGCTGGCTCACCCCGTGCTGCGCACAGACGTGAGCCACCGCATTCCGCTTCACATCGGGCGTCACCATTTTTTTGATGCGACATCCTTCAGGATCGCATTGTCCAGCATGGCTTCGGCGAGCAGTTTCTTCAGCTTGGCGTTCTCGTCCTCAAGCGCCTTCAGCTTGCGGGCATCGGACACGTCCATGCCGCCGTACTTCGCCTTGTACTTGTAGAAGGTTGCATCCGAGATGCCGTGCTTGCGGCAGACATCGGCCGTCTTCGAACCTGCTTCTTGCTCTTTCAATATCCCGATGATCTGCTCTTCCGTAAACCGTGAACGCTTCATTCGTCCGTCTCCTCGTCGTGACGGACTCTACCAAAATTTGGAGGAAGTTCAGGGGCTCAGGTCAGGAACTCTACGCCACGCTGCACGGCGAACTGCGCACGATCCTCGAATGGACCGAGCGGCAAGCCATTAGAAAGACTGCACAAACGACAAAACCCGCCGCTGGCGCGACGGGTTTGTCTGTATCGGTGGTTGCGGGGGCAGGATCTAATCTTCACTTGCGCCCCGAGCAAGTAAAGATGGTTGCGGGGACTGGCGTCGATCATAACT
>JAEXHR010000041.1 GCA_023449855.1 Pseudomonadota bacterium
ATGCCGGTATCGAAGGACCCGGGCGACCAGGTCTTCGAGGCGACCGTGAATCTTGACGGGGTTCTCAATGTCACGGTCACCAGGACGGTCGGCGACAGCACGATCGCACGCATGATCCAGCTCGTGACCGAGGCGCAGGAAGCAAAGGCACCCTCCGAGCGATTCAGCGCGTGGTTCGGCCAGCGCTATACCATCGGTGTCTTGCTGGGGGCTGCACTGGCCCTTGCGATTTTCTACTGGCTCGGCCGTGACTGGGAGCAGGCCCTCTACAAGTCCGCAACGCTCCTGGTCGCCGCCAGTCCCTGCGCGATCGTCATTTCGGTCCCCGCGGCGATCTTGTCGGCGCTCTCCGCGGCGGCGCGTGGCGGCGTATTGTTCAAGGGGGGCGGCGCGCTCGAAACGCTCGCGGCCGTCGATAGCTTTGCCTTCGACAAGACCGGGACCTTGACCAACGGGCGGGCCGAGGTGACGCGCATTGTCGCCCTCGATGGCCAGGATCGCGCTTTCCTTTCGCTCCTTGCAGGGCTGGAAGCTCAATCCGAGCATCATATCGCTGCCGCTATCCGTCGGGAGGCGCTGGTTCACGGCATCGAGCCAGCGAAGGTCATCGACGTGACGTCGCATCCCAGCGCAGGTATCGCAGGCCGCGATGCGTCCGGCCCGATATGGGCCGGCAATGCCCGCTTCGCCGAGCGGGCGGGCGCCGCGCTGGATCATGTCGCATTCCGGGAACTCGCCGACAGCGCCCAGACCGTAATCTATCTGGGTCGAGGTTCGACTGTTCTCGGCGCCGTCAGCGTGGCGGACGAGGCAAGGGCCAGCTCCGCCCCGGCGCTGACCGCACTGCGTGCCAGCGGCGTAAACCGCATCGTCATGATGACAGGCGACCGCAAGCCGGTGGCGTTGCGCATTGGCGCAGAGCTCGGCCTTGCACCCGATGAAGTTCACGCCGAGATGTTGCCGCAGGACAAGGTGCGTCAGGTCGCAGAGCTCGCACGCGGTGGCAAGGTCGCGTTCGTGGGCGATGGCGTGAACGATGCCGCTGCATTGGCCCGGGCCGATGTCGGCATCGCCATGGGAGCAGCCGGGTCGGACGTCGCGCTTCAGGCCGCCGACGTCGCCCTGCTGTCGGAGGATATGAAAAAGCTGGCTGATGCGCACCGGCTTGCACGTCGGACGGCCGCCATCATCCGACAGAATCTCGGGTTTGCGATCAGCGCGATGGTGCTGCTGGTGATGGGCAGCCTGTTCTTCGATCTGCCGCTTCCTCTGGCGGTGATCGGACACGAGGGCGGCACTGTCCTGGTCGTGTTGAACGGCTTGCGTCTTTTGTCGGATAGGATCCGCACCGCTGAGGCGAATGCCCGCCTTCCCGGCCGATCTGTAATTTCAGATCGATCAGGCCGTTCATCGGGATCGCCAGCGACTTCGCCTGCCGAGCCATGAGTCAGGCTTCGTGCCGAGCCCTGGCCAACGGGTTCTTCCCATCCCCAAGATCCCAGGCGCGCCATGTCTCTGCAATCGAGGGGGCGGGCTGCCATCCGCGCGCGGGTCCATCCGACAAGCCGATCGAAAGCGATGCCGCAAGGCGACAGCACGGCGTCGGTATTCCTATCCCCGGTTCTTGCCTTTGGGCATCCGGCGTTGATGTCGACGATCATTTGTCGATGAAAAATCCTGCTTCGAACCCGTCAATTCTGCCGCTTGCGGGAGATAGCAGTTCGATCCGCCCGTTTGTACCGCCAGCGATGGTTCGGGCAATGGCGAGCCCAAGACCCGCGCCCCGCACCAGGGCCTGACCGCGCTCGAACGGCTCGCTCAGCCGCGCAAGCACTTCGGCAGGCACGACCGGGCCCGCGTTCGCGACGCGCAAACAACGGTCTGCCGACAACGCGACGGCGACCGGTTCGTCCCGCGCGCCATGCTTGAGGGCATTTTCGATCAGGTTTCGGGCAAGGATGGCGAAGGCATCGGCGTCGATGCTTGCGAACACCGGTGCATCCGGCAGCGTCAGGCCGATACGCCCTGCCGTATCGGCCTGCCCATCGAACTCGGCCACGACCATCCGAAGGATGGCGCCGATTTCCACAGGCGCCTCGGCGAGAAGGCGGCCCCCCTCGGCTCTGGCCAGTTGCATGAGTTTTTCCGTCAGGCGAGAAAGACGCCGCAAGGCCGTCTGCATGTCCTCGGCGCGCTCGCGCGTGGCGCCGTCCGGGGCTTGTGCGATCATCCGCTGGGCCTGCGCCAGTGCCGCCGCCACCGGTGTACGCAGCTCATGGGCCGATGTGGCCGCCAGGCTGCGTTCGGCCCGCAAAGTACGCGTCAACCGGTCCAGAAGGTGATTGACCGCTTTGGCGACGGGGCCGATCTCCGAAGGCAGGTCCTCCGCGGCGATGGGCGTCAGATCACCTTCGCCGCGTGCCTCGATCTGCGACCGGAAATTTCGCACCGGAGTCATGGACAGCCGCACGACGATCCAGATGCCGATCAATCCGAGCGGGGCGATCACGGCTAGCGGCAGGCTCAGCCCGAGCAACAACTGCCGGGCGGCCATCCGCCGATGCGACAGGGGCTCCGCGATCGTGACGGTCAGATTTCCCTGGAGCGCTGCGTCGGAGTAGAGGCGGTGCGTTTGCGTCGAGGCAAAGCCCATCCCGGAAAATGGCGGGAACACAGCGAGGTCCGCGCTGTGCGATCGCAGCAGCACTTTGCCCGACGCATCGCGCACGACATAGGTGAAATACTCATCGTGCTGGCGGAGCGTCGCAACGCGCTGTTCGTTGTCGTCGGCATCACGACCGATGATCTCGATCGCCGCGAGCGGCAGGATGCGTTGCGCCGTCTCTTCAAGGGCGCTGTCGAACACCTCGTCCATTTCGTGACGAAGCATCTGCGCGGTCACGAGAGCGGCGCCGGCCCACAGCACGATCAACCCTAGCCCCAGCCACAGCGAGAGCCGCCATTGCAGGCTCCGGGGCCGCATCATCCTGCCGTTCCCAGACGATAGCCGATGCCCCGCACGGTATCGATCACGCCATGGCCGAGTTTTTTGCGCAGTCTGCTGACGTGAACCTCGATCGTATTGCTCTCGACCTCGGCGCCAAAGGCATAGAGCCTGTCTTCGAGCTGCGTCTTGGTCATCGCAATGCCGGGCCGCTGAAGAAATGCCTCGAACAGCGCCCATTCGCGTCCGGTAAGCTCCACCGGCTGAGCACCCCGCATCACGGTGCGGGCTGCGAGGTCGACGCGCAGGTCACCGATCTCGATCAGAGGGTTCGGATTGCCGCTGTAGCGCCGCGCCACGGCGTTCAGCCGGGAGGAGAGCTCGGACAGATCGAAGGGCTTGATCAAATAGTCGTCGGCACCCGCGTCGAGGCCCGCAATGCGGTCGGAGATCTGGTCGAGCGCCGTCAGGATGATGACCGGCGTCACGCTGCCCTCGGCTCGGAGCTTTTTGAGAAAGGCGATGCCCAATCCGTCCGGGAGCATCAGATCGAGCAGGATGAGATCGTATGCCGCGCTTTG
>JAEXHR010000063.1 GCA_023449855.1 Pseudomonadota bacterium
CTTGTGGCTACCCCACCCCGGCGCAAGAGCGCCGACCCTCCCCACTGCGCTACGCTTGGGGGAGGGTTGAGTTCGAGTTAAGCGGCTTCGGCAGCCAGCTTCTTGCCCTTCTCCACGGCTTCTTCGATCGTGCCGACCATGTAGAAGGCGGCTTCCGGCAGGTGATCGTACTTGCCTTCCACCAGACCCTTGAAGCCCTTGATGGTGTCGGCGAGGTCGACGAACTTGCCCGGCGAGCCGGTGAAGATTTCAGCGACGTGGAACGGCTGCGACATGAAGCGCTCGATCTTGCGGGCGCGGGCCACGGCCAGCTTGTCCTCTTCGGACAGTTCGTCCATGCCGAGAATGGCGATGATGTCCTGCAGCGCCTTGTAGCGCTGGAGCACCTGCTGCACCTGACGGGCGACCGAGTAATGCTCTTCGCCGACGACCAGCGGGGAGAGCATGCGCGAGGTCGAGTCGAGCGGGTCAACCGCCGGATAGATGCCCTTTTCAGCGATCGAGCGCGACAGCGTGGTGGTCGCGTCAAGATGCGCGAACGAAGCGGCCGGTGCCGGGTCGGTCAAGTCGTCGGCCGGCACGTAAATGGCCTGCACCGAGGTGATCGAACCCTTGGTGGTGGTGGTGATGCGCTCCTGCAGCGCGCCCATGTCGGTCGCGAGCGTCGGCTGATAACCCACCGCCGAAGGAATACGGCCGAGCAGCGCCGACACTTCCGAACCCGCCTGGGTGAAACGGAAGATGTTGTCGACGAAGAACAGCACGTCCTGGCCCTTGTCGCGGAAGTCTTCCGCAATGGTCAGACCGGTGAGCGCGACGCGCGCGCGGGCGCCCGGGGGTTCGTTCATCTGGCCGAACACGAGCGCGCACTTCGAGCCTTCGCCGCCGCCCTTCTTGTTCACGTTGGATTCGATGAACTCGTGATAGAGGTCGTTACCTTCGCGGGTACGCTCGCCGACGCCGGCGAACACCGAGTAACCACCGTGCGCCTTGGCGACGTTGTTGATCAGTTCCTGAATGAGAACGGTCTTGCCCACGCCGGCGCCGCCGAACAGGCCGATCTTGCCGCCCTTGGCGTAGGGAGCCAAGAGGTCGACGACCTTGATGCCGGTGACGAGAATTTCAGCTTCGGTCGACTGCTCGGTGTATTCCGGCGCATTCGCGTGGATCGGGCGACGGGCTTCCGACTTGACCGGACCGGCTTCGTCGATCGGCTCGCCGATGACGTTGATGATGCGGCCGAGGGTGCCTTCGCCGACCGGAACGGTGATCGGGGCGTTGGTGTCGGTGACTTCCTGGCCACGAACCAGACCTTCGGTGGTATCCATCGCGATGGCGCGGACGGTGGATTCACCGAGATGCTGGGCGACTTCGAGCACCAGACGGTTGTTGCCGTTCTTGGTCTCGAGCGAGTTCAGAATGGCGGGCAGGTGGCCTTCGAACTGCACGTCGACGACGGCGCCGATGACCTGGGTGATGCGTCCGGTTTGATTGGCAGCAGCCATGGAAACTATCTCCTTGAAGTGCGGATCGGCCTGCGGCAGGCCGTAAAGTGGTTGAATTGGTTAGACGGCCTCGGCGCCCGAAATGATCTCGATGAGTTCTTTCGTGATCTGGGCCTGACGGGTCCGGTTGTAAACGAGGGTCTGCTTGCGGATCATGTCGCCGGCATTGCGGGTCGCATTGTCCATCGCGCTCATCTGGGCGCCGTAGAACGAAGCGTTGTTTTCCAGCAGCGCGCGGAAGATCTGCACGGCGAGATTGCGCGGCAACAGGCCGTCGAGGATTTCGTCTTCCGCCGGCTCGTAGTCGTAAACCGGGGTCGGGCCCTTGGTCTCGGCGGGCGCGGCGACTTCCAGCGGGATGATCTGCTGGGCGGTCGGGATCTGCGAGATGACCGACTTGAAGCGCGAATAGAACAGCGTGGCGACGTCGAACTCGCCAGCCTCGAAGCGGGCAATCACCTTCTTGGCGATGTCTTCCGCGTTGACGAAACCGAGCTGGCGCACCGAGCGGAGCTCGATGTTCTCGATGATGTGCTTGTCGAACTGGCGGCGCAGCTGCTCATAGCCCTTGCGGCCGACGCAGAAAATCTTGACCGTCTTGCCCTGGGCCAGCAGCGCCTGGGCGCGCTCGCGGGCGAGACGCACGATCGACGAATTGAACGCGCCGGACAGGCCGCGCTCGCCGGTGCAGACCAGCAGCAGATGCGTCTGGTCCTTGCCGTTGCCGACCAGCAGCTGCGGGCCGCCGCCACCGGTGGAGGCGCCGGCGATCGAGGCGATCACCGCATCCATCTTCTCGGCGTAAGGGCGTGCAGCTTCGGCGGCGCTCTGCGCACGGCGCAGCTTCGACGCCGCGACCATCTGCATGGCCTTGGTGATCTTCTGCGTCGCCTTCGTCGAGGCGATGCGAACGCGCATGTCTTTGAGGGAAGCCATTCAGCCCTGATCCACTACGTCGTAAGTCGGTTGCGTCCCCCTCTCCCGCACTTGCGGGGGAGGGCCGGGGTGGGGGCCGCCACAAACGCCGGAGCGTGTGTTGGGCGGC
>JAEXHR010000097.1 GCA_023449855.1 Pseudomonadota bacterium
CTGGGGGCTGAACATCGTCGTCGGCCTCGCCGGCCTGCTCGACCTCGGCTATGTCGCGTTCTATGCGGTCGGCGCCTATTCCTACGCGCTGCTGGCGACCACCTTCGGCTGGTCGTTCTGGATCTGCCTGCCGCTCGCCGGCATCCTCGCGGCGTTCTTCGGCATCCTGCTCGGCTTCCCGGTGCTGCGCCTGCGCGGCGACTATCTCGCTATCGTCACGCTGGCTTTCGGCGAGATCATCCGCCTCGTGCTGCTGAACTGGCAATCGCTCACGGGCGGGCCCAACGGCGTTTCCGGCATTCCACGCCCGACCATGTTCGGCATTCCGCTGACGCCCGGCGATGACGGCCTTGCCGCAATGCTCGGCATCGAATTCTCGCCGACGCACCGCATCGTCTTCCTGTTCTATCTCATCCTCGCGCTCGCGCTGATCACCAACTGGGCCACCATCCGCCTGCGCCGCCTGCCTATCGGCCGCGCCTGGGAGGCGCTGCGCGAGGACGAGGTCGCCTGCCGCGCGCTCGGCATCAACACCACGACGACAAAGCTCACCGCCTTCGCCATCGGCGCCATGTTCGGCGGTTTTGCCGGCGCCTTCTTCGCCACACGCCAGGGCTTCATCAGCCCCGAGTCCTTCACGTTCCACGAGTCCGCTCTGGTCCTCGCCATCGTCGTGCTCGGCGGCATGGGCTCGCAACTTGGCGTCGCGCTCGCCGCTGTCGCGCTGATCGGTGGCTTCGAACTGTTCCGCGGCCTCGAACAATTCCGCATGCTGGTGTTCGGCATGGCCATGGTGCTGCTGATGATCTGGCGCCCGCGCGGCCTGATCGGCCACCGCGCGCCCACCGTATTCCTCGAACGCAATCAGGCGATCTCCTCCGAATTCGTGAAGGAGGGCGCGGGATGATCAACGACATTCTCAGCGTCGAGAACCTGACCATGCGCTTCGGCGGCATCGTTGCCGTCAACGACCTGTCCTTCACGGCGGAGCGCGGCAAGATCACCGCACTGATCGGCCCCAACGGCGCCGGCAAGACCACGGTGTTCAACTGCATCACCGGCTTCTACAAGCCGACCTCCGGCACCATCCGCCTGCGCCACACCGATATGGAATGGCGGCTCGAGACGCTGAACGATTTCCGCATTTCCAAGGTGGCGAAAGTCGCGCGCACCTTCCAGAACATCCGCCTGTTTCCCGGCATGACCGCACTCGAGAACCTGATGGTGGCGCAGCACAACGCGCTGATGCGCGCCTCCGGCTACACGTTTCTCGGCCTGTTCGGCGTGCCGTCCTACCGGGCGGCCGAGCGTGAAGCCATCGATCTCGCGCGTTACTGGCTGGACCGGATCGGCCTGCTCCCCCGCGCCGACGATGCGGCAGGCAACCTGCCTTACGGCGACCAGCGCCGCCTCGAAATCGTGCGCGCGATGTGTACGGAGCCGGCGCTGCTTTGCCTCGACGAGCCCGCTGCCGGCCTCAATGCCAAGGAGAGCGGCGAACTCAACGAGCTGCTGCTGCGCATCCGCGGCGAGCACGGCACCTCGATCCTGCTCATCGAGCACGACATGTCGGTGGTGATGGAAATCTCCGACCACATCAATGTACTCGATTACGGCGTCAAGATCGCCAACGGCACGCCGCGGCAGATCCGCGACGATCCGAAGGTGATCGCGGCCTATCTCGGCGCCGATGAGGAAGAAGCCATTGCGGTGATGGAGGGCGAGACGTGAGCGCCGCCCCCATGCTCGCCGTCACCGGCCTGCGCGCTTCCTATGGCAAGATCGAAGCGCTGAGGGGCGTCGATCTGTCCATCCAGCATGGCGAGATCGTCGCGCTGATCGGCGCCAATGGCGCGGGCAAATCGACATTGATGATGACCATCTTCGGCCAGCCGCGCGCCCGCGCCGGCACCGTGGTCTATGACGGCACCGATATCACCGCCCTGCCGACCCATGAGATCGCGCGTATGCGCATCGCCCAGTCGCCGGAAGGCCGCCGCATCTTCCCGCGCATGAGCGTCGCGGAAAACCTGCAGATGGGCGCCGACGTCAACGAGATGACGCCGGCCGAACGCAGTGAAAGCCTCGACAAGGTGCTGACGCTGTTTCCACGCCTGAAGGAGCGCATGCTCCAGCGCGGCGGCACGCTGTCCGGCGGCGAGCAGCAGATGCTAGCCATCGGCCGCGCGCTGATGAGCCGCCCGCGCCTCTTGCTGCTGGACGAGCCTTCGCTCGGCCTCGCGCCGCTGATCGCCAAGCAGATCTTCGACGCCATCCGCGTGCTCAACAAGCAGGACGGCCTCACCGTGCTGATCGTCGAGCAGAACGCCAACCACGCGCTGCGCCTCGCCCATCGTGGCTATGTGATGGTCAACGGACTGATCACGCTGTCCGGCACCGGCGCAGAGTTGCTGAAGGCGCCCGAAATCCGCTCGGCCTATCTCGAAGGCGGCCGGCACGGGTGAGATCGTAGCCGTAATCCGCCGGCCGAACGCGTGTGGCGAAGAACGGCGGATTACGCTTCGCTCATCCGCCCTGCGAATCCAACAAATCCCGGCGGCGAAGTGACGCAGCCGCCCCTGTTGGCACCCTAAAATTGCCGATGACTTCACGCGAAAATCATCGGACACTCTCGTGTCATCCACCCGGCCGCACGGCCCTGTTTCGGATCATCGCGAGGATCATATGAAACCCTTCAAGCTCATCGGCAAGGTAACCGGTCTGGCTTTGGCAGCATCGCTGCTGTCGTCCGCAGCCTTCGCGCAGGACATCAATGTCGCGGTGGCCGGCCCCATGACGGGCGGCGAATCGGCCTTCGGCCGGCAGATGAAGAACGGCGCCGATCAGGCTGTCGCCGACATCAATGCCGCCGGCGGCGTGCTCGGCAAGAAGCTGGCGCTGCAGGTCGGCGACGATGCCTGCGATCCCAAGCAGGCGCGCTCCATCGCCGAGAAACTCTCCGGCTCCAAGGTTCCGTTTGTGGCCGGACATTTCTGCTCGTCGTCGTCGATCCCGGCTTCGGAAGCCTATGCCGACAGCAATGTGCTGCAGATCACCCCGGCCTCGACCAATCCGCTGTTCACCGAGCGCAAGCTTAACAACGTGCTGCGCGTCTGCGGCCGTGACGACCAGCAGGGCCTCGTCGCCGCCGACTACATCGCCAAGAACTTCAAGGGCAAGAACGTCGCGATCCTCAACGACAAGACCACCTACGGCAAGGGTCTCGCCGACGAGACGAAGAAGGCGCTGAACAAGGCCGGCTTCACCGAGAAGATGTTCGAGAGCTACAACAAGGGCGACAAGGATTTTAACTCCATCGTCTCGCGCCTGAAGCGCGACAATATCGATCTCGTCTATGTCGGCGGCTATCATCAGGAAGCTGGCCTGATCCTGCGCCAGATGCGCGACCAGGGCCTCAAGACCGTGCTGATGGCCGGTGACGCCATGAACGACAAGGAATTCGCCTCCATCACCGGGCCGGCCGCGGAAGGCACGCTGTTCACCTTCGGCCCCGACCCGCGCAACAAGCCGACCGCCAAGGCCATCGTCGAGAAGTTCAAGGCCAAGAACATCGATCCGGAAGGCTACACGCTCTACACCTATGCCGCCTTCCAGGTGTGGTCGCAGGCCGTCGCCAAGGCCGGCTCCACCGACCTGAAGAAGGTGATGGACACCATCAAGGCCGGCGAATGGGACACCGTGCTCGGCAAGATGGCCTTCGACGCCAAGGGCGACATCAAGGCGATCGACTATGTCGTCTACAAGTGGGACGCCAAGGGCAATTACTCCGAGCTGGGTAAAGGGAGCTGAAGGGCTAACGCTCTGCGCCCTTTCGCGCCTCCACTCCGTCCCTCATCCTGAGGAGCGCGCCCCTTGGCGCGCGTCTCGAAGGATGGATGCGATCACCAATCATGGTTCGAGACGGCGCCGAAGCGGCGCCTCCTCACCATGAGGGCGGTGGCTCAAGGCTTTGGCCACCTCACCCGAAATTCTGCAATGCGGGAAACGTCTCCAGCAGCCAGATGCTCATATTGGTGATCGCCCCCGTGAGGAACGCGATGCCGGTGAGGATCATCAGCGCGCCCATCACGCGCTCCACATGAACGAGATGCTTCTTCATCCGCGCGAACACGCTGGAGAAGCGCTCCACCATGAAGGCCGCGAGCAGGAACGGAATGCCGAGGCCGAGCGAATAGACCGCGAGCAGTCCGGCTCCCTTGGTCACCGTCGCCTCCGCCGCCGCCACCGACAGGATCGCCGCCAGGATCGGACCGATGCATGGCGTCCACCCGAACGCGAATGCGAGACCCATCACATAGGCGCCCCACAGGCCCACCGGCTTGGGCATCGCAAGGCGCCCCTCCCGCATCAGGAGACCGATCCGCGTGAGGCCGAGGAAATGCAAGCCCATCAGAATGATCAACACACCGGCGACGATGGAGAGCTGCGCCGTATAGGCGCGGATCACGCTGCCGATCAGGCTGGCGCTGGCGCCGAGCATGGTGAACACCGTGGAAAAGCCGAGCACGAACATCAGCGCCGAGATCATCACCGCGCGCCGGGACACCGCCTCCTGCTCATCATTGGCGACATGCTCGATGGTCGCGCCCGTGAGATAGATAAGATAGGGCGGCACCAGCGGCAGTACGCAAGGTGACAGGAAGCTGACAATGCCGGCAACCAGCGCAGCGGGGATCGTGACATCCGTAATCATGCGGCTAGATGCACCGCGCGCGTGCCGACATGCAAGCGTGTTAGATCAAGGACTGTGCAGTTGATGCGGTTGTGATCGGACGTGATCGCCATTGCAGCATAAAATTTGCCGGGAGGAACCAGATGAAGAACTTGCTCACCGATATCGCCGGCGTCCGCGTCGGTCATGCCGACGATGCCAAGCTCGCCTCCGGCGTGACCGCGATCCTGTTCGACAAGCCGGCGGTCGCCTCCGCCGATATCCGCGGCGGCGGCCCCGGCACGCGCGACAGCAGTCTGCTCGCTCCCGTCAACACGGTAGACGTCGTCCACGGCCTCGCGCTCTCCGGCGGCTCCGCCTTCGGCATCGAGGCCGGCGGCGGCGTGCAGGCCTGGCTCGCCGAACAGCGCCGCGGCTTTGCCATCGGCAGCGCGCTGGTCCCCATCGTGCCCGGCGCCGTGCTGTTCGATCTCCTCAATGGCGGCGACAAGAACTGGGGGCGCTTCCCGCCCTATCGCGATCTCGGCTATGCCGCCGCCGTCAATGCCGGCGACACTTTCGCCCTCGGCAGCGTGGGCGCGGGCATGGGTGCCACCACAGCCAATTTCAAGGGCGGCCTCGGCTCGGCATCCGCCGTCACGCCATCGGGCGTGCGCATCGCCGCACTTGCAGCGGTGAATGCGGTCGGCAGCGTCACCATGGGCGACAGCGCGCATTTCTGGGCTGCGGCCTTCGAGCAGAATGGCGAATTCGGCAGCCGCGGCATGCCCGCGTCGATCACGCCAGACATGCTCGCCATGCGCATCAAGGGCGGCCCGGCCGCGACAGCCACCGAGAACACGACGCTGGCCGTCGTCGTCACCGACGCCATCCTCACCAAGGCGCAGGCGCAGCGTCTCGCCATCATGGCGCAGACGGGATTTGCACATGCGATCTATCCCGTGCATGCGCCGCTCGACGGCGACATCGTGTTTGCAGCAGCGACGGGCGAGAAAGCAATCGATCCGCTCGCGGGCCTCACCGAACTCGGCATGCTCGCCGGCGATGTGATCGCACGCGCCATCGCCCGCGGCGTCTATGAGGCGACAGCCCTACCCTTCAACGGTGCACTGCCAGCATGGCGCGATCGGTTTGCCTCGTAGGGCGGATTAGCCGAAGGCGTAATCCGCCGGCCGAATTGATGGCCGAAGCTCCGCGGCGGATTACGGCTGCGCCTAATCCGCCCTACGGTTTTAGGTCGCCACATTGCGGCCTCACCATTTCGCGCCAAACCTGCAACACCGGCGCTCAGGTATACTTCTATCCATCCAAGTATTTATCTACGAGAATTCATGTATTCGATAGATAAAATCCGCCTGCTTTAAGGTAAAAAATCCGTTTCGATTGCAGAGCCAAATTGAACGGCGCATCTTCACGCGTGTCCAACAAGGGGCACATAACAGTGGAGAGAACGTCATGAAGAAGATCGCTATCCTCGCTATCACTGCAGCATCTCTGATGAGCGCACCGTCTGCGTTCGCCAAGGGCCTCAATGTCGGTCTCGGCGTTGGCGCCAATGTCGGCGTCGGCGGCCTGCTCGGCGGTGTGCTGGGTGGCCGCGGCGGCCTGGGTGTCGGCGCCGGTGTCGGCGTGGGCGTCTCCGGACGCGGTGGCAAACACGGCCTGGTTGGCGGCCTGCTGCGCAATGGGCTCCTCGTCAATGTCGGCGCCGGTCTTGGTGGCGGCGGACGCGGCCACGGGTGCGGCTGCTGATTTCCAGCATCATCCATGACGGCCGAGGGATCTCATTCCTTCCCTCGGCAGCGAACGGGGGTACGCCCCCGTTCGCCCTCCAATCGTTTCATTGGAGCATGATCCGATCCGAAAATCGGCTGCCGCTTTTCGCGATCATGCTCAGATGGCTGGCTTGGCGATGACATCGCCTTTCGGCTTCGTCGCTGTAGGCGGCAACCTCTTGGACAGCGCCGACCCGGCGATATAGCCCTGCGCCGGCTCGCCATCGAGCAGCGTGCCGGTGACGCGGGTGAGATCGAACCCCAGCTTGTAGCCATTGCCGATATCGCGCACCGCGCCGACACCGTAAGTATAGGTCGTCGCGCGATACGGGGAGTCGAGATAGACAGATTGCGTGTAGCCGGCCGCCGCGGTGAGCGTCCATTTGTCGTTGACTTGCCAGCTTCCTTTCGCCGTGAGCAGCGTGTCGATGGTGATCGGCGAGATCGGAAACGTGGTTTCACCGGCGCGCCGCACGGCCGCCAATTCCAGCGTGAACGGCTTTGGGCGCCATGCGAGATTGGCATCGAACAATGTCGTGTTGACATTGGTGAAGTCGACGTCGTGCCAGATGCCGTAGAGCTGCGACACCGACGCGAACATCGAGAAATCGCCATCCTCATAACTTCCGAACAGGAACGGCTGGATGCGCTCGTTGTCGCGGCGATAGCCGAACAGATCGAGTTCCTCCGCATAGCGCCGCATCGACAGATTCACCGAGACGCCGATCTCGCCCTTGCCGTCCTTGACGCGGACGCCGGGAATGATGGCGCCGCGCAAGACCTGATGCGGGATCGGCAGGAAGTCCTGGAAGATGACATTGGTCTGGTTCAGCCGCGACAGCCCGATCTCGCCGGTGACGAACCACTTCACCTTGCCCTTGATGGATTCGAGTTTCACCGCCTGCGCGACATCCATCGACTCGGTGTTGTAGGTGTCGATCTCCGAGAAGGACGTGGTCGAGATCACGCGAAAATCGTCGTCGCCCATAATGCCGCGCAGGCCGAGCTTGGCGACCAGCGCAGGATCGATACCCGGCGCGATGTAGCGCGTCGCATTGGCCTCGGCCGTCGCATTCCAGGTGATGTCGTCCTGCTTGCCGGCCGCGACCAGCGCGACTTCGGTGCCGATGAAAGCGCTGCCGATACTGCCGGTGCCGCGGCCGCCGCCGGTCGAGAACAGCGGGTTGCTATCATAGCCGCCACGCAGCCGCATGGAGGCGTAAAGCTCGTCTTCCGCGCGCGCGGGCATGCCGAGCAGATAACTACCGCTAACGAGAACGAATACTATGATACGCAACATATGCCACCAGAAATACTTTCAATTTCCGGGGAAAGCCTGCCGCGTTATAGTTAGCGAGACATGAAGGTCGGGCGCACCGCGCCTCGACTGCGGCAATCTGGCCGCGAAAATTTCAAGCCTGCACAACCTTCTACCTACCGCGAGCACGGCGCAACGAAATGCAGCGGTAGATGTTTCTCCCGGTGAGCAACAATGCGGTGACGGCAATGCCATCGACAGCGATTCGCCATCTCAGCTACAGCCCGGCGACGCGCGAACTGCGCGTCACCTTCACCAGTGGGCGACGGTATGTTTATGCACAGGTGCCGCCTGCGCTGCATGCAGCCTTTCGCAACGCGCCCTCACGCGGTGCGTTCTTCAACCATCTCGTCCGCGACCGGTTTGACTGCCGCGAACTGAGAAGATCAGACGCTGATCGCGAGCGACGAGGTCGCGGATGAAATCTGCTGCGCCTGCCTTGCGATCATTTGTTCAACCGCGTTGTAGGAGGTCTTTGCCGCGGCTGCGGTCGATGAGGCCGGCACAGCCGAGGTCGATGTCACCTTGGAGCCATCGGCATAGGTGATTGATGTGGTGGTGCTGCCATCGGCATTCACCGTGCTCGACGTGCTCGCGCCAGTCACGTCGCTGCCATCGCCCGGCGCACCTGAGCCGCCACCGCCATGATGCGGCCTGCCCGCGCCCTTCAGCGCCTTGCTGAGCTCCTCGATGCTGACCGAGCCGTCGCTGTTCTTGTCGAGCTTGGCGAAGACCTTGTCGGCATTCGCCACATTGGTGCCGCCCGCTCCCAGCTTGTCCTCGAATTCCGCCTTGCTGATCGACCCGTTACCATCGCCGTCGAGCTGCGCGAACAGGCTCTTGAGCGCATCGGACCGCGTCTTCGAACTTGACGAAACCTGCGTCTGGCTTTGCGCGTCGAGCAGCGCGCTCATGGTCGAGACGGAAAGATTGCCACCGGATGCGGACGTACCCGTCGGCGTGCCGGGTGTCGCCGTGATCGCGGCCGGAGTGCCGAGCTGGAATGACGCCCCCTGCGACAGGCCGGTCGTCGTCTTCGCCGATGACGAGGACGTGCTCTTCTTCGCGGTCAGCGACTGCAGAAAGTCCATGGCCGATGTGGCAAGCGCCGCGACGCCGAGCATCGTCGATCTCCATCCGGGCCGGAATGACCCATGGAAAGATCAGCAAGCGCTGTGCCACGAGAAAAACGTTGAAAAATCAATGGCTCGCACGCCTGCACAGCTCATTAGGACCGGGCAATCCCTGCCCCGGCGGCAGATTTTGCCGGAACTCCACAGGCCACCGCCTGCCGCGTTGCCGCCCTCAGGCCCGCATGTTACGCGAGGCCACGTCACCACCCTTTCAGGAACCGAGAAGATGTCCCAGAGCTTTGCACCGCGCCCGCTGGTGATTGCCCCGTCCATTCTGGCGGCTGATTTCGCCAAGCTCGGCGATGAGGTCCGTGCAGTGGACACCGCCGGTGCCGACTGGATGCATCTCGACGTCATGGACGGCCATTTCGTGCCGAACATTTCGTACGGCCCTGACGTCATCAAGGCGCTGCGCCCGCACACCAAAAAGATCTTCGACGCGCATCTGATGATCGCGCCGGTCGATCCGTATCTGGAGGCCTTCGCCAAGGCGGGCTGCGACCACATCACCGTTCACGCCGAAGCCGGCCCGCATCTGCATCGCTCGCTGCAGGCGATCCGCAATCTTGGCAAGAAGGCCGGCGTCTCGCTCAATCCCGGCACGCCGCTCTCCGCAATCGAATATGTGCTCGATCTCGTCGATCTCGTGCTGGTGATGTCGGTCAATCCCGGCTTCGGCGGCCAGGCGTTCATTCCCTCGGCGATCGACAAGGTCGCCAATCTGCGCGCCATGCTGGCAGGACGTCCGATCGACATCGAGGTGGATGGCGGCGTCTCGGCCGCGACAGTCGGCGCGCTCGCCGCAGCGGGTGCGAATGCATTCGTCGCAGGCTCGGCAGTATTCAAGGGCGGCACGGTGGAGAGCTACAAGGCGAATATCGACGGCATTCGCGGCGAAGCGCTGAAGGCGCGCGGGGAGATGGTGTAGCCCGCAGACGCGGACTCAGATAGCCAGTCCCCATGGAATCCCGTGAGGTCACCGTGCATATCCGTCTGCTCTCGTTCCTTGCTATCTTTCTTTGTCTGACCGGCTCTACTGCCTTTGCCGCCGCTTTGCCCGTCGACGATCCCGATCGCTTCGCGAATGACACCTTTACGCTCATCAGCCAGAACAAATTTCACGACGCCGCGCATAAAATTGCAGAGACGGTCGGGGAGCCCAAATTCGAAAAGCAGATGGAGCGCGGGCTGAAGGCCATCGAGGGCAGGAAATTCGACTTCGGCAAGAAGGTCTACGACAAGGACTACAACGGAGCCCTGCGCCAGATCATCTATGTCTCCTACTTCGAAAAGACCGGATTCATCTATTTTCGCTTCACATACAAAATGACCAGCAGGGGATGGTTTCTCACCGACTTCCTGTTCAAGGACGGCGGGTCAGGCCTCTTCCCGAAAGGCTTCATCGAAGAGCCGTCCTAGGTCTTGCGGGCAAGCATGGCCTGAACTTTCCGACGTCACCTGCGACCAACGCAGATGGCACACCTCACATATCTCCGCCGCCTCCTAATCGCTCCGGTCTTCGCATTCGCCTTCTCAGGCACCGCGCAGGCCGGCGACGCTGCTGCGCGAAAAATCATCGGCTTCTCGCCGGACGGTACCTATTTCGCTTTCGAGCAATACACGCAGCTCTATGACGCCACCGAGGTCGTCGCCGAGATACAGGTGATCGACACGCGATCCGACGATTTCGCGAAGGGAACGCCTTTCGCTGTTCGCACCAGGGATGACGACGAGCGTGAGGTGGATGCGGTTCGCATCGATCTCATGAAGAAGGCGAAGCCGACACTCGACAAACTCCAGGTTCGCGATCCGGGCATGCGCTTCGCCGGTAAGCCATCGATGGAGCTCGACGAGATCGGCATCTATCAGATGGACCCGAAGCCGCTCGCCACCGCACAGGACATCACCCTGCCCGATGGCCGCAAGCTGGTGCTCACATTGTCCGATCAGGCGCTCGGCAAGGCCTCCTGCTACGGCGCCGGCGGTCGCGGCACTTTCGGCAGCGTCATCGTCGCCGGGCTCAGGCTTCAGACGGCCATCAACGGCGCTGCGCCGGTGACGTTGCAGGAGGACAAGCAACTGCCAAAGCGCCGCCGCTGCGTGACGGCCTATGGCATTGCCGAAGTATATCATCATCAGGGTAAGGACGGCACGCAGACGCTGGCTGTGCTGATCGAGACCGTGGACGCCCACGAATTCCACGCCGGCCCGAACCGGCGGTTCATGGCGGTGACGGCAAAGTTGCCCAAATAGCCGCCTGCGCAGTTACTTCGTCACCCCAGGAACGAGAAATCCGAGGCGAGACAATATGGTGAGAGCCGCGACCATCGCGCTCATCCCGAACGTGATCCACCAGCCGATATAGCCCTTGGTCGGAAGATGAGCGACGCGCTCGTTCAGAACGGCGAAGTTCACCTCAAGCTTGTTGATACTTGATTGCGTTTCAGTGCGTAATTTCTGTGAGTCCGATTGAGTGTCGCCAAGTAACTTCTGAAACTCCGATCGCATCTCGGTACGTAGTTTCTGAAATTCCGACTGCACCTCGCCACGTAACTTCTGAAATTCCGATTGCGTCTCGGCACGGAAACTATTGAGATCGGAGCGCACCTCGCGCAGATCCATCTTCACATCCGCGAAACTATCGCGGATGTGCCTGACATCAGCTTCGAGCGTGGCGACGCGTGCTTCTGGCATGGGATCGAGTGTGCTCCCGCCGCCCGGCGGCTGCAAGGTCGGTGATTGCTGATCGGCCATCGTCATCCCCCAACGCAGGCTATCTAATACCGGCGACAATACAACCATAAATTGCCAATTAATTCATCCTGCTCCGCCGGTTTCCTCTCCATCACCCATCTGCTAAACCGCGGCCAAATCCCCCTCTTACGTCCGAGACGCCGATGATCCCGCGCTATACCCGTCCCGAAATGGCCTCCATCTGGGAGCCGCAGACCCGCTTCAAGATCTGGTTCGAGATCGAGGCGCATGCCGCCGATGCACTGGCGGAACTCGGGACAATCCCCAAGGACGCGGCCAAGACGATCTGGGCCAAGGCGAAGGACGCCACCTTCAATGTGGAGCGCATCGACGAGATCGAGCGCGAGACCAAGCATGACGTCATCGCCTTCCTGACCCATCTCGCCGAGATCGTGGGTCCCGAAGCGCGTTTCGTGCATCAGGGCATGACCTCGTCGGACGTGCTCGACACTTGCCTCAATGTGCAGCTGGTGCGCGCCGCCGACATCCTGATCGCCGATATCGATCGCCTGCTCGCCGCGCTGAAGACCCGCGCCTTCGAGCACAAGATGACGCCGACCATCGGCCGCTCGCACGGCATCCATGCCGAGCCGGTCACATTCGGCCTCAAGCTCGCTTTCGCCTATGCCGAATTCACCCGTAACCGGGAAAGACTCGTGGCCGCGCGAAAAGAAGTCGCGACCTGCGCGATCTCCGGTGCCGTCGGCACCTTCGCGCAGATCGACCCGCGCGTGGAAGAACATGTCGCCAAGGCGATGGGCCTCGAGCCGGAGCCGATCTCGACCCAGGTAATCCCGCGCGACCGCCACGCAATGTATTTCGCGACGCTGGGCGTCATCGCTTCGTCGATGGAGCGCCTCGCTGTCGAAATCCGCCACATGCAGCGCACCGAAGTGCTGGAAGCCGAGGAGTTCTTCTCCGAAGGCCAGAAGGGCTCGTCAGCGATGCCGCACAAGCGCAATCCGGTGCTGACGGAAAACATCACCGGCCTGTCGCGCATGGTGCGCGCCTATGTGACGCCGGCGCTGGAAAATGTGGTGCTGTGGCATGAGCGCGATATCTCGCACTCCTCCGCCGAGCGCATGTTCGGCCCCGACGCCACCGTGACGCTGGACTTCGCGCTCAATCGCATGGCCGGCGTGATCGAGAAGCTCCTGGTCTATCCCGCCAACATGCAGAAGAATCTCGACCGTCTCGGCGGCCTCGTGCATTCGCAGCGCGTGCTGATCGCGCTGACCCAGAAGGGAGCGAGCCGCGAGGACAGCTACAAGATGGTCCAGCGCAACGCCATGCCGGTCTGGCGCGGCGAAGGCGACTTCCAGACGCTGCTGAAGGCCGATGCGGACGTGAAGAAATATCTCACCGATGACGAGATCGCCGAGAAATTCGATCTCGGCTATCACCTCAAGCATGTGGACACGATCTTCAAGCGCGTGTTCGGCAGCGCGTCCTGACTGTACCCCTCATCCTGAGGAGCGGCCGCAGGCCGCGTCTCGAAGGATGGCGGCAAGGATCGGAGCCAGGCCAGCTCATGGTTCGAGACGGCGCTTCGCGCCTCCTCACCATGAGGGCGGAGCTACGCCCTCGCATCGTCGCCGTCAGCCTCCGCCGCGGCCACCACTTCGGCAAGACGAGGCCGCTGAGCATTCGCCTGCTC
>JAEXHR010000111.1 GCA_023449855.1 Pseudomonadota bacterium
ACCCATCACCACGTGCACATGAGGTGATGGGTATCGCTGCGCTCAACCCATCCTACGCGCTTGCGAAAATGGCCGGGACAAAGCCCGGCCATCGCATTCCTGACTGTGTCGCGCCTTACTTGATCGGCGCCACGACGCTTGGATTCTTCCAGCTGGACACGTCGATCTTCTTCGACAGCATCCCGGTCTCGACATAGACATCGAGCATCTTCTGGATCGCATCGAAATTCGGCGCCGCGCCAGGATCGCGCGCAAAATCGTTTTCCTTCAGCAGATAGGTTTCCAGCACCGGGATCGGCGCCTTCATCACCTCGTTGACGACCTTGAGCGTCTCGTCGCGATTGGCGAGCGCCTTCTGCATGCCCAGCGTCAGGTCACGCACATAGGCCTTGGCGAGATCGGGGTTCTTGTCCACGAAGTCCGCACGGCAGGCTTCGAGGATGTGCACGATGCCTTCCTGCTGCTGCGACAGCGAGAACAGCTTGCGCGTGCCGCCCTTGGCTTCCATACGCGCCGCGAACGGCTGGTTCATGACCGCAGAATCCACGCGGCCCGAGCGCAGCGCTTCTTCCGACAGCGCAAAGCCGACTTCAACCAGCTTGATGTCCTTCGCCGGGTCAACGCCCGCCTGTTTCAGCAGGATCGCCATCGGGCCATAAATGCCCGAGCCGAGCGTGTTGATGGACATGGTCTTGCCCTTGAGATCCGCGATCGTCTTGATCGGCGAGTCATCCTTCACTGCCCAGTAGACCGAGAAGCTGCCGGGTTTTTCGAACACGTGCTGCGCGACGACGTAAGCCTTCAGGTTTCCGCCGACCACGCCCTGCGCCAGCGCCAGCGGCGACTGCGTCGCGCAATCGAGCGCGCCGGCGGCGAGCGCCTGGGTCATCGGCGCGGTGCCCTGAAACTGCACCCATTCGATGTTGTATTTCTTGCCGAGATCCGCGAACTCCTGCGGCCGCTTCATCATCCAGTATTTGGATTCCTCGGCGGGGATGGTCCAGCCCACCTTGATCGTTTGCTGGGCAAATGCCGCGCCGCTGCTCAGCAACGCTCCCAAAGCCACAGCCGCAACAACGCCACGCTTAAAAGTCCGCTTCATCGTGTATCCCCTTGTGATGCCGATATCGTTTTGCAGTCAAATGCAAAACTCTTGCCGGAACTCTGCCCTTCACGATTGTTTCATGCTTCAAATGACCGCGCAATACGCCTCGCAAAGGGCTATATTGTCGCGTGAGTGGGTGAGGCTTCCAGCCGGGAATTGATTCAGCATGAGCAACGACTTCTTCTCCGACCTCCTCGCCTCCATCTCGGAGCGCGGCCGCAACCTGTTGCGGCTCGGCCCCGCCTCGGTCGACCCCAAGCAGAATGCCATCGACCTGATCGACCTCTGCGGCGAATTGCTCTCCGGCCGCGGTGAAGCCTCGGGCACGGCGATCGCACGTGGCGTGCTCGATCGCTACCAGTCGCTGGACGATGCCGGGCGCGTGCTGTTCTTCGAAACGCTCGCGCAGAAATACGGTCCCGATCGCGACAGGCTGGAGAAGGCCATCGAGGCCTGGCGCATCAAGCCGACCAGCGAAGGCGCCGGCGCCTTGCACATCGCATCGGAGCCGCAGCGGCAGGAACTGTTCCGCCGCCTCAACCGCGCGCCGGGCGGCACCAGCGAACTCGTCAAGATGCGCGAGGACCTGCTCGATCTGAAGAACGGCAACAAGGAACTCAACGCCGTCGACAACGACGTCGTCCATCTCTTCGCATCGTGGTTCAACAGGGGTTTTCTCGTGCTGCGCAGGATCGACTGGTCGACCCCCGCCAACATTCTCGAGAAGGTCATCAAATACGAGGCCGTGCACGAGATCCATGACTGGGACGATCTGCGTCGCCGCATCGATCCCGTCGACCGGCGTTGCTACGCGTTCTTCCACCCTGCCCTCGTCGATGAGCCGCTGATCTTCGTCGAGGTCGCGCTCACCGAAACCATCCCCGGCGCCATCGCGCCGCTGCTCGCGAAGGACCGTCAGCCGGTACCGATCGAGCGCGCCCGCACCGCCGTGTTCTATTCGATCTCCAACTGCCAGCGCGGCCTCGGCGGCATCTCCTTCGGCAACTTCCTGATCAAGCAGGTGGTGGAAGAGCTGCGCCGCGAATTGCCGAAGCTCGACACCTTCGTCACGCTCTCGCCGGTACCGGGCTTCATGAAGTGGCTGAAGAAGGCCGAAGATCTCAACCTGTCAAACGAGGATAGCGCATTGGTCGCGATGCTCGACGATCCGCTCTGGGTCAATGACGTCGCGCTGCGCGAACAGCTCAAGCCTGTCATGGAAGGTCTCGCTGCGCATTATTTCCTGAAGGCCAAGAATGCCCGCGGTGGCCCGGTCGACTCCGTCGCCCGCTTCCATCTCGGCAATGGCGCACGGCTCGAGCGCATCGACTGGCTCGGCGACACCTCGTCCAAGGGCCTGCGCGAGTCCGCGAGCCTGATGGTGAACTATCTGTATCGTCTCGACGATATCGAGAAGAACCACGAAGCCTATGCCGACCACTACGAGATCGCGGCGTCGAGCGCGGTGAAGAAACTGCTGAAGACCGAGGGCGGCGGATTGAAGCTGCTGGATAGCATGCGGTTTTCGCGGGCGGAGTAGGTTTCTCATCCGTCATTGCGAGAAGCGCAGCGACGAAGCAATCCAGTCTTTCTTCACGCGGCTTCTGGATTGCTTCGCTGCGCTCGCAATGACGGAGCCAGAGAACTATTTACAAGCCTTGGTCTCTTTCACCATGAGCTTGCTCATCGCGCCCGCGATGACGAAATCGTTGTAGTCCAGCGCCAGCGCGCGGGACACGCCGTTTTCATACAGCTCGAACGACATCGCATAGACCGGCGTCTGCTCGCCGCCGTCGCTCGCCTTGGCCGATTTGTCGTAATAGCTCACCGTCACCGGCCAGCGCTGCAGTGTCTTCATCTTGTCGTCGCTGGTCGACGGATCGGGCTCCGCGACCTTGCGATCGGCGGGGATCGCCTGCCCGATCACCGTGAGCGTGCTGTAGACCTTGTCGCCGGTATCCGAGCCATCGAACACATTCAGCTCGAGCACCGACTTGCCCTCCTTGGCGGCGGCGATGATGCGATGGATCTGCTCGGTCGGGAACACGATGTCGCCATCGAGCTTGATGCTCTTCTTCTCCGGCAGCGTCAGCTTGACATTGATATGATCGCCCTCGCGCTCGGCGATGCCATCGATCTTGTTGGGATCGCTGTCGTTCATCTGGGTGTCGATCTTGAAGCGATAGCTCTTGCCGTCGCCGGCTTCCCAGCTCGTCGAGCGCAGATCGCTCAGCGTCGTCTTGTCCTCGCCGCTGTTCAGCTCGGAGACCTGCCGGAAGTCGGACGAGTAGCCCTCGCAACTGCTGCCGGTGAAGCTGTAGAGGATGCGTCCGGTGGCGGCATTCACATTGGCATTGCCGCGCGATTTGGTGAGCTTGAGTTCATACAGCGCCTGATGCGCGAGGAACGGCACCGTCGATCCCGGTGCGGCCGCGTGGCTTGCGGGCGCCAGCAATGCAGCAGCGCTGAGCGCCAGAGCGGCAGCCGAGGAACGCAAGAGCGAGGCGGAGCGGCGCATGGATTCGTCCCGTGTGTTGAAACCATCACAATAGAGAGCGCCCTATTGCGCCGCAACTGGGGCCGTTTGCGGCCCATCCGGCCACCACCTGCGGAATGCCATATTTGGCCCGGATTATGGCGGAAGCCGGATATGGGGATGCGCATCTGCCGTCGTCCGAACGTCCCTTGCATGGACGGACACGATGGGGGAAACAGGCTCGCCTGCCTGCCGTTACGTCGTTCAGGCTCAACATCGAACTTTGGGGATTTTTTGCATGCCAGGTGCAGTCGAGCAGAAACTCGCGGAATTGGGGATCACCCTTCATGAGCCGGTCAGCCCGGTGGCCAATTACGTGGGCTTCGTGCGCACCGGCAATCTGCTGTTCGTCTCCGGCCAGATCTGCCTCGGCGCCGACGGCAAGCTGATCGCCAAGGGCAAGCTCGGCGGCAATGTCATCCTCGAGGACGGTGTCGCCGCCGCCCGCGGCTGCGCCATCAACATTCTCGCCCAGGTCAAAGCCGCGCTCGGCGATCTCGACAAGGTGGCGCGTGTGGTGCGCCTCGGCGGCTTCGTCAATGCGACGCCGGATTTCATCGACTCGCCGAAGGTCATCAACGGCGCCTCAGACCTGATGGTCGCCGCTTTCGGCGACAAGGGTCGCCACTCCCGCGCCGCTGTCGGCGTCGCCTCGCTGCCAGCCGATTGCGCCGTCGAGGTCGATGCGGTGTTCGAAGTCGCCTGATCCAGAGGATCATCGCGATGCGCGCACCTGACTGGCTGATCGCCCGCCCGGTCGCGCATCGCGGCCTGCACGACCGCGCCCGCGGCATTGTCGAGAACATGCCCGGCGCCATGCACGCGGCCATCGCGGGCCATTTTTCCATCGAGGTGGACATCCAGCTCACCGCCGATGGCGAGGCGATGGTTCATCACGACGACGACCTCGGCCGCCTCACCGAAGGCAGCGGCCCTCTCCTTTCCAAGACCGCAGCCGACCTCAAGGCCGTCACCTTCAAGGATACGCCCGAGCGCATGATGTCGCTCGGCGATCTGCTCGCACTGGTGGATGGCCGCGTCGGCCTCGTGATCGAGGTCAAGAGCCACTTTGACGGCGACCGCCAACTGGTCCGCCGCGCCGCCGAATTGCTGAGAGGCTATCGCGGCCCCGCAGCCTGGATGTCGTTCGATCCCGATCAGGTTCTCGCCATGCGCGAGATCGCGCCCGAGATCCCGCGCGGCATCACCGCCCAGCGTAGCTATGACGAGGGCGAGTGGCTGACGCTGACACAGGCGCAGCGTGACGGCATGCTGCATCTTCGCCACGCCTTCCGCACCCGGCCGCATTTCGTGTCCTATTGGGTCAGGCAGCTCCCCGCCCCGGCACCCTGGATCGCGCGCAACATTTTCGGCTGCGCACTCATCACCTGGACCGTGCGCACGCCGGAGCAGCGTGCCATCACCGAGCGCTGGGCCGACCAGATGACCTTTGAGGGTTTCGTCCCGTAGTCCACGAAGACGACCATCCACACGCTCTCCCCTCATGGTGAGGAGCGCGCTCTTGCGCGTCTCGAACCATGACTCGCCTGTCTCCGGAGCCTTGCGGCCATCCCTCGAGACGCCGCTTCGCGGCTCCTCGGGATGAGGGCGGGGCAAGATTAGCGCCGGGTCTTGACCTGCGACACGAAGTGCCCACTTGAAAGCGCGAGGTCGCCGCGCTGATCGCACATGACCGGTTCAAGTGATTGATGACGTCATCGGATATTACCCTCGAAGCAGTCGGATCGATCAGCCAGGTGCCGCAGGCGGAATGGGACGCCTGCGCGACCGGGCGCGCCGTCGCGGGCGAATCGCTGGCAGGCGATCTGGCCGATCTCGACACGCTCTCAAGCGTTGCCAACTCAAGTTCAAAAGCGCCCTATAACCCGTTCGTTTCTCACGCTTTTCTGAGCGCGGTTGAGAAATCGAATTCGGCCTGCGCACGTACCGGCTGGGGCCCGCGGCACCTGCTCGCCAGGCAGGACGGCAAGATTCTCGGCATCGTGCCCTGCTATCTGAAATCCCATTCCCAGGGCGAATATGTCTTCGACCGCGGCTGGGCCGACGCCTATGAGCGCGCCGGCGGCGACTATTATCCGAAGCTGCAGGCGTCGGTTCCGTTCACCCCGGCTACCGGCCCCCGCCTCCTGATCCGCGACGGCGCGGACGCCCAGCGCGTCAGCGAAGCGCTGGCCGGCGGGCTCGTCGGTCTGTGCGAGGCGACAGAGGCGTCGTCGGTGCACGTCACCTTTGCGCGCGAGCCGGAATGGAATTTTCTCGCCGAGCGCGGCTTTCTCCAGCGCACCGACCAGCAGTTTCATTTCCACAATCCCGGCTATGAAAGCTTCGACGATTTCCTCGCCACGCTGAATTCACGCCATCGCAAGGCGATCAAGCGCGAGCGGCGCGATGCGGTCGCCGCCGGCATCACCATCGAGGCGCTGAGCGGGAGCGACATCACCGAGGAAGCCTGGGACGCCTTTTTCGACTTCTACATGGAGACGGGCTCGCGCAAATGGGGGCGGCCCTACCTCACCCGCGCCTTCTATGCGCTGATCGGCGAGACCATGGCGGACGACGTGGCGCTGATCATGGCGAAACGCGACGGCCGCTTCATCGCCGGGGCGATCAATTTCATCGGCTCGGACACGCTGTTCGGCCGCCACTGGGGCGCCACCGAGCATCACCCGTTCCTGCATTTCGAGGTCTGTTATTATCAGGCCATCGACTTCGCCATCCGCCGCAAGCTCAAGACCGTCGAGGCCGGCGCTCAGGGCGAGCACAAGATCGCCCGCGGCTATCTCCCGCAGACCACCTATTCCGCGCATTACATCAGGGATCGCGGGTTTCGCACTGCAGTGGCGGACTATCTCAAGCGCGAGCGTTCCTATGTCGCCGAGGCCGGCCGCGAACTGGCCGAACTCGGCCCGTTCCGCAA
>JAEXHR010000174.1 GCA_023449855.1 Pseudomonadota bacterium
CCGCACGTTTTTCTTCAACATCGGCGCAATACCCGAAAGCGGGACAGCTCGCGGGATCGCGCCCTGTGCTTACTCGGCTTCCGCGGTCAGCGACTTGGCCTGGGCAACCCAGGCATCGGCACGGGCCGGCAGACCAACTTCTTCGCCGATCTTGTGGGCGGTGTCGTGGTCGAGTTCGGCGAGCTGCCAGTAATGGAAGACGCCGAGGTCGTTCAGCTTCTTCTCGATCGCGCCGGACACGCCGGTGAGCTTCTTGAGGTCGTCGGCGGTGCCGCGCGGACCGGCGAGGCCCTGGAAGCCCGACGGGAGCTCTTCAGCAGCCGGAGCCGACGAAGCGCCAACATCGTAGCCGCTATCGCCCTGGTTGCGCGAAATGCCGTCGATGACAGCGCGGGCGATCAGGTCGCAATACAGCGACAGCGCGCGGCCGGCGTCATCATTGCCCGGAACGACATAGGTGATGCCCTTCGGGTCCGAGTTGGTGTCGACGATCGCCGCAACCGGGATACCCAGACGCTGGGCTTCCTGGATCGCGATGTCTTCCTTGTTGGTGTCGATCACGAAGATCAGGTCGGGCAGACCGCCCATGTCCTTGATGCCGCCGAGCGAACGGTCGAGCTTGTCGCGCTCGCGCTGCAGCGTCAGGCGCTCCTTCTTGGTGTACTGAGCGGCATCGCCCGAATTCAGCACTTCCTCGAGGTGACGCAGGCGCTTGATCGAACCGGAGATGGTCTTCCAGTTAGTCAGCGTGCCGCCGAGCCAGCGCGAATTGACGAAGTACATCGCCGAGCGCTTCGCGGCTTCGGCGACAACGTCCTGCGCCTGGCGCTTGGTGCCGACGAACAGGATGCGACCGCCCTTGGCAACGGTGTCGCTCACGGCCTTCAGCGCGTTGTGCAGCAGCGGCACGGTCTGCGCGAGGTCGATGATGTGGATGTTGTTACGAGCGCCGAAAATGTACTCGGCCATCTTCGGATTCCAGCGGTGCGACTGGTGGCCGAAGTGAACGCCGGCTTCGAGGAGCTGACGCATGGTGAATTCGGGTAGTGCCATCGTAGTAATTCTCCGGTTTGTTCCTCCGGAAGCGTGTGAGCATCGGGGGTGTGCGGACAGGTGAATCTGCCAGCAGCCCGGTGCCACCGGACGGCGAAATTGCCATGCTTCCGTGTGAGATGGGGCGGCTTATAGCCGGATTCTGCGGATAAGCAAGGCGAAACAGCGGGTTTGCGGGGCAAACGTTGCCTCCCCCACAACTGTACCTTCCAGACGGAGAAACGACATTCTATCAGAAACTTTGTCGAAAAGCGCCAACAAATACTACTTTTACGATCATTGAATAAATGAAACACTCTTTGGATGCCAATCGAGATCGTGGGTGGAATTCTCGATATCGAAACGATTGCTTCGGGTTCCGGCATTCGTGAGATCGCCCGGCTCCGGAAAACTTACGGACGCGGACGCTGGCGGAAACGGAAGGGCATTTGCCACATACGCTTGGCCGATGGCCAAGTCCGGCTTGCTGAAATACACTGGTACGAGGCAGCCGGCATCGGCCGCCGAGAATACAAAATCAAACATCTGCTTTGAGCAGACCGCCATGGCTCAGACATCATCCGAACAGTTGGTCATCTGCCTGAACAACACCGGTTACGCCGCCTCGCTGGAGCGGCGGAAGATTTACGTGGTCCTCCCGGATGACGAGGCTGAAAAGAGCGGCCTGCTGCGCGTCATCGATGAATCCGGTGAAGACTATCTCTACCCAAAATCGTCGTTCAGCCCGATCACCCTTCCCCAAGCGCTGAAAAAGGCCGTGCTAGCGAGCTGAGGCTCAGAGCGTCTCGACCATCTCCACGCCTGTCACCGCCTTGATTGCCCCGGCGATCTGGGGCGAGACGACGTACCGACCGTCGAGCTTGAATTCGACCTCGGTCTGCAGGTCGAGCCGCAGGACGATGGAGACATCGCCACCTCCACTGCCCGGCCCGGTCTGGCGCTGAAGACGTTTTTCCAGTGAATCCAGTGCCTTGGTGTCCTTCATGACGATCCGCAAACCCTTCTGGGTCTTGGCGGCGGCGGCATCGAGGGGCTCGGCATGGACGACGCGGGCGCGGACGTCCTCGCCCTGCAATTCCGCGCCGAGCTGCAGCAGGACCGCAGCGCCGGGTTCCAGTACCTCGCGGTATTGGGCGAGGCCCTCGGAGAACAGGACCGCCTCGAAATGACCGGTCGGGTCCGACAGGCCCATGATGCCCATCTTGTTGCCGGTCTTGGTGCGGCGCTCCTGGCGCGACACCACGGTCGCCGCGACCTTGCCCGCGGTCTGGCCGCTCTTCACCGCCTTGCAGAAATCTGCCCAGCTCTGCACACGCAGCCGCTTCAGGGCGGTGGCGTAATCGTCGAGCGGATGGCCGGACAGGAAGAAGCCAATGGCGTCGTATTCCTTGCGCAGCTTCTCGGCGGCGAGCCAGCTGTCGATCTGCGGCAGCATCACCGTCGGCGCGTCGACGGCGCCGCCAAACATGTCGTTCTGGCCGGAGGTCGCGGCTTCATTGGCGCGCTGGCAGGCCGCCAGAATGGAATCTGCGCCGCCATGAACGCGGGCGCGATGCGGATCTAGCGTATCGAAAGCACCGGCTGCGGCCAGTGTTTCAATGATGCGCTTGTTGACGGCCTTCGGGCTGACGCGCGAGGCGAAGTCGGCGAGCGAAGTGAACAGCCCGTTCTTATTGCGCTCCGCGACGATCTGCTCGACCGCGGCGGCGCCGACACCCTTGAGCGCGGCCAGCGCGTAGTAGATCGTCTTCTCGCCGACCTCGAAGACGACGCCGGAACGATTGATGTTCGGCGCCTCGACCTTGATGCCGAGCCGCTGCGCCTCGGCGCGGAATTCGGAGAGCTTGTCCGTGTTGCTCATGTCCAGCGTCATCGACGCGGCGATGAACTCCACCGGATAGTGCGCCTTCATATAGGCGGTGTGATAGGAGACGAGCGCGTAAGCTGCGGCGTGGCTCTTGTTGAAGCCGTAGTCGGCGAATTTTGCAAGCAGATCAAAGATCGTATCGGCCTGCCCTTTCGGCACGCCGTTCTTCACCGAGCCTTCGACGAAGATCGCGCGTTGCTTCTCCATCTCGGCGCGGATCTTCTTGCCCATGGCGCGGCGCAGCAGGTCGGCGTCGCCGAGCGAATAGCCCGCCATCACCTGCGCGATCTGCATCACCTGT
Organism: Pseudomonadota bacterium; assembly: GCA_023449855.1. Lineage (GTDB taxonomy): Bacteria > Pseudomonadota > Alphaproteobacteria > Rhizobiales > Xanthobacteraceae > Tardiphaga. The sequence continues at coordinate 3,222 of JAEXHR010000174.1, forward strand.
TCCTGATAGATGATGACGCCGAACGTCTCCTTCAGGATCGGCTCGATGATCGGATGCAGATATTCCGGCTCCTCGTCGCCGTGCTTGCGCGCGCAATAGGTCGGAATGTTCGCCATCGGGCCCGGACGATACAGCGCGACCAGCGCGATGATGTCCTCGAAACGGTCGGGTCGCATATCGACGAGCGCGCGTCGCATGCCCGCGCTTTCCACCTGGAACACGCCGACCACCTCGCCGCGCGCCAGCATCTCGTAGCTCGGGGCGTCGGTGATGGGTGTCGTCGCGAGATCGACATGGATGTCGCGCTGCTTGAGCAGTTTGCACGCAACATCGAGGACGGTGAGCGTCTTCAGGCCGAGGAAGTCGAATTTCACGAGGCCCGCGGGCTCGACCCATTTCATGTTGAACTGGGTGACCGGCATGTCCGATTTCGGATCGCGATACATCGGCACGAGTTCGGACAGCGGTCGATCGCCGATCACGATGCCGGCGGCATGCGTCGACGCGTGGCGCGTCAGGCCCTCCAGCTTCTGCGCGATATCGAAAGCCTTCGCGACGATCGGGTCCTCATCGCGCGCCGCTTGCAGCTTCGGCTCGTCCTCGATCGCCTGCTTCAGCGTGACCGGCGCTGCGGGATTCTGCGGCACCAGCTTGGTCAGCTTGTCGACCTGACCATACGGCATCTGCAGCACGCGGCCGACGTCGCGCAGCACGCCGCGCGCTTGCAGCGTACCGAAGGTGATGATCTGCGCGACCTGGTCGCGGCCGTAGCGCTCCTGCACATAGGAGATCACCTCGCCGCGGCGGTCCTGGCAGAAGTCGATGTCGAAGTCCGGCATCGAGACGCGTTCCGGATTGAGGAAGCGCTCGAACAGCAGATTGAACTGCAAGGGATCGAGATCGGTGATGGTCAGCACCCAGGCGACCAGCGAACCGGCGCCCGAACCACGGCCCGGCCCGACCGGAATGCCCTGCGACTTCGCCCATTTGATGAAGTCCGACACGATCAGGAAATAGCCGGCATAGTTCATGCGGGCGATGACGCTGAGCTCGAAATCGAGCCGCGCGCGATAGTCTTCCTCGCTGCGTCCCTGCGACAGACCATGGATCTTGAGGCGGCGCTCCAGCCCCTCTTTCGCCTGGCGGCACAGTTCGTCGGTTTCCTCCTGCGCAGCCGCCTCGGCATTGCTGCCGGCACCGACGGTGAAGCGCGGCAAGATCGGTTTGCGCGTGCGCGGGCGATAGGCGCAACGCTCGGCGATCTCGACGGTGGAGGCAAGCGCCTCCGGAATGTCGGCGAACAGCACCGCCATCTCGGCGCGGGTCTTGAACCGGTGATCGGGCGTGAGCTGCTCACGGTCGCTCTCGGCGATGATCCGGCCGCCGGCGATGCACAGCAGCGCGTCATGCGCCTCATGATCATCGGCACTGGCGAAATACGGCTCGTTCGCGGCAACCAGCGGCAGGCCGCGGCTGTAGGCGAGATCGATCAGCCCGGCTTCGGCGCGGCGCTCCTTCTCGATATTGTGGCGCTGCAGCTCGATATAGAGGCGATCGCCGAACAGTCTGGCAAGCTGCTCGCAGCGCTGCGCGGCGAGCGCGGTCTGGTCGGCGATCAGCGCCTGCGCCAGCGGGCCGTCCGGACCGCCGGTGAGCGCAATCACGCAGTCGGCCTCGTCCTTCAGCCAGTCCAGCTTGATATGCGGCGACTGATGCACCGGCGTTTCGAGAAAGGCGCGCGAATTGAGCCGCATCAGGCTGCCATAGCCGCGCTCGCGCGTGGCCAGGAACACCATGCGCGGCATGATCACATTATGCGCGTTACGAGCGTTCGGGTCCTGATCGCCGAAGTCGACGGCGAGTTCGACGCCGACGATAGGCTGAATGCCCGAACCGGCCAGTTTTTCGGAGAATTCGAGCGCACCGAACATGTTGTCCATGTCGGTCAGCGCCAGCGCCGGCTGATGGTCGGCCTTGGCAAGGTCGGCGAGCTTGGCGACCTTGATGGAGCCCTTCAGCAGCGAATAGGCGGAATGAACGTGCAGATGCACGAATCCGGGCGTGGACACGGCTGGACGCGGGCTCATGGGTTCGGGCATGTCGGCACTTCGGGAAAGACTATGAAGTCATGAGCGTCGGGAAACGCGGCGGTGCTCGGCATCCGACTCGCCGGGCCATGGTGGCCCCTGCCCGCCTGACTGTCCATTTGAAACCGGACAGTTCCCGGTCGGCATCCCCGCTTTCCCGGCCTCCGAATGGCCCGGCCGCGCCAGCCTCAGAGCTGGGGGATGACTTGCGCCCAAACGGCGATCATCCCCACGAACAGAACGATCGATGCCAGTGCCGCGGCTTCCTCAACAAAGGTCTTCAGCATGTCAGCCTCCGTGATCTATCTTGGAACAGATGCAGAACAATGTTCTCATTCCGTTCCAAGAGTCAAGGAGGCTAAGAAAGAGAACAGAACCAGCACGGAAAAATGGTTAAGATCCGAGGCTCCGGCCTCTCGAAGCAGCCGGTCGCAGCAGCGGGAAGCCGGATGCGCCTCTAGCCGCTTCAGTGATATTCTCTGGGATCCTCGACCTCGCTGCTGGCCTGCAGGCCGAGCGCGACAAAGATGATCGGCACCAGACACAGCCCGAGTGCCAGCCAGATCACAATCAATTCCGCATTGAGCACGGCGATAACTCCCTGATCGTTGTTCGTTGGATCGGGCTTATCGCGGTCGGCATGGCATTGCGTGAACGCCATTTACAAGCCTACCTAGGCCTCGTTTTAATCCCCTCTTAACCTGAACGATCCGCAATTTACGGCGCACATCACCCATGCGCCGCACGCCACGGCTGCACGTTTCTGCGCAGTCGCGAAGAATCGCATGTCCAATGATTTCCGAAGGCGGCATTGCGGCGCGGCAGCCGCTTTGTGAGTTGACGAAAGGCCGTGCGACCGGCTTTGTGCTGACAATGACATTGACCGCCGGCAGCGAGTCGGCAGGGAGACCTTTGATGCGCGCAGCTTTGTTTGCCTTGCTGGCCCTTGGCGCCACTTCAGCCTTCGACGTCACGCCGGCCGCGGCGCAGCGTTATAATCCCGGCCCGTTCTCTTTCTATACGCCGAGCGGTTATCCGTTCTGCCTGCGCTCGCTGTATGGCGATGACGATTGCAGCTACGCCAGCTATCAGCAGTGCGTGAACACGGCATCCGGCATCGGCCTCTCCTGCTTCGCCAACCCGGCCCTCGCTTATGCGCGGCAGCCCGCTGACGACGACCTGCAGCCCGCGCCGCGCAAGCGCAAGAAGCAGCGCAACCACTGAGCATCTGCGCCATTGAACGATTGAACGGCCGGCTTTGCCGGTCGTTTTGCGTTACGGCTACAGGTCCGCAATCTCGCGGCGCCTGAGCGTCCGAGGTGTGAGCAGTTCTTCCCTCGAAATATGAGGGGAGGCAGCACGCTGTAAGGCGCGACTTGGTGGAACTGGACGCTGCTTCCGCAAGCTGGATCGCCAGCAAGCTCGAGCCGCGCAACGCCTTACGGCGCGCCACCGCGACGTTCTTTCTGGCCGAAGGACCGTTCTTCCGGGTACTGGGCCCATCTCCCGCA
>JAEXHR010000052.1 GCA_023449855.1 Pseudomonadota bacterium
ATCAGAACAATGTCCGGCCGCCGGTCCATCGGCGGCCGGACATTGGCTGCGACGAATAAGTCCATGTCAGCTCAAGCGTCAGGCAATGACCCGGACAGGACACGGCGTTTCCGCGACGCCGCGCTGCCTTATCTCGATGACGTATATACCTTGGCGCGCTATCTCTTGCGCGATGCCACCGATGCCGAGGACGCCGTACAGGAATGTTACCTGCGGGCGCTGAAGCATTTCGACAGCTATCGCGGCCCGGCGATGAAACCGTGGCTGTTCGCCATCCTCCGCAACATCTGCTTCGCCGAATTTGCACGCCGGGCAAACGCCGCCGCCCCGGCTGATATCGAAGCGAACGATCCACAAACGGTCGATCCGCTGTGTCACGAAACGCAGGCTTCTCCCGAGACCGAGCTGTTGCAACATCGCAACGCGACGGCAATCCAGCGGCTCGTGAACGCACTACCCGACCCGTTTCGGGAAGCGCTCGTTCTGCGTGAAATACAAGACCTGCCCTATCGCGACATCGCCGCGATCGCGGGCGTCCCGGTCGGGACCGTCATGTCCCGGCTTGCACGCGCGCGCGCCATGCTACGCGCAGCATGGCTTGCCGAAGAGGAGCGAGACAAATGACCTGTGACGAGGCCGAGATCCTGTTGCACGCGTTGCTCGATGGCGAGCTCGACGCAGGTCATGCACGGGAGGTCGAACTGCACATTGCCAACTGCGCACACTGCGCCGCGCAACTAAAAGCCTATGGCCAGATGCATGATCAGATGGCGCGCAGCAATCTACAGTTTGCCGCACCGCCGCTGCTACGTCAGCGCATCGAAGCATCCATGCCGCTGGCGCGCGCGCCCAACCGACGTGGGATTCTAAAAGGATTTGCACTGGGATCGGCATTGTCGGCGCTGGCCGCCACCGGCCTTGTCGTGCTCGTGCTTCGCCATGAAGACGAGCAGCGTATTCTATCGGATGTCGTCTCCGCGCATCTGCGCTCGCTGCAGGCAGGCCACCTCACCGACGTTCTCTCGACCGATCAGCATATGGTGAAGCCCTGGTTCAATGGCCGGCTGGATGTCGCGCCGCCGGTGGTCGATCTGACGGCGCAGGGCTTCACGCTGATCGGCGGTCGCCTCGACTATGTCGACGGAAAGACAGTCGGCGCCATCGTCTACCGGCGTCGGATCCATGTCATCAATCTGTTCGTCGCCCAGACGTCGAATACGGACGCTTCCGCGGCCAAACTCGAAACCGTCCAAGGCTTCAACATTCGCCACTGGAGCCAGCACGGCCTGAGTTACTGGGCAGCTAGCGACTTGAACGCCGAAGAACTTGCTGACTTCGGCAGCAAGTTCGAGCATGCGGCAAATGCCAATTGAAGCTTAGGCGGACTTGCGCACCGCGTTGTCGACCAGCGTCTTGCCGAGCGACCAGATGGCACCCGGCACCTTGTGGCTATCGGCAATCACCGTGCGGAACGAATCCGTGATCCATTTGGCGTCGTCCTCGCTCACCACCAGCGGCGGCAGCAGCTTGATGGTGTGACTGCCGTGGCCGGACACCTGCGTCAGAATCTTCTGATCCTTGAACAGCGGCACCGTGATCAACTGGCAGAATAGCCCCTTGCTGGCCGACTCCAGGATGTTCCACGACGCCTTCAGGCGCAGCGATTTGGGCGGACCGAATTCGACGCCGATCATGAGGCCCTTGCCGCGCACTTCCTTCAGAAGCTCGAATTCGGGGATCATGTTCTGCAGGGCGAGCCGGATTTCGGCGCCACGCTTGGCGGCGTTTTCGACCAGCTTCTCGTGCTTCATGATCTCAAGCGTCGCGATGCCCGCAGCCATCGCCAGATCATTCTTGCCGAAGGTCGAGCCGTGGACCAGCGAGCGATCCATGCGATTGAAGATCTTGTCGAAAATCGGCTTGCGCGTGAGCAGCGCACCGACCGGGACATGGCCGCCGGACAGCGCCTTGGCGAGCAGGATCATATCCGGCTCGATGTTCCAGTGCTCGATGGCCAGGAATTTGCCCGTGCGGCCGAGGCCGGTCTGGATTTCGTCGGCGATGAACAGCGTGCCGTATTTGCGGCAAAGTGCGAGGGCGCCGGACAGGAACTCGTCCGAGGGCAGATTGACGCCCTTCCCCTGGATCGGCTCGACGATGAAGCCTGCGACCTGTTTCGACGACAGCGCCTTTTCGAGCGCTTCGAGATCGTTAAAGGGCACCACCGAGCAGCCCTGCAAGAGCGGACCGAAACCGGAACGGAAGTTGCTGTCGTCGGTCAGCGACAATGCGCCATAAGTCAGGCCGTGATAGGCATGATCGCAATAGATGATTTCGTTGCGGCCGGTAGCGTTGCGAGCAAATTTGATCGCTGCCTCGACGGTCTCCGCGCCCGAATTCGCGAAAAACACCTTGTCCATATAGGGAACGTGTTCGAGCAGCTTCTCGGACAAAATACCAGCGAGTGTAGAAACGTCCATCTGCACCAAATTGGGCAGGTCGGCATCGAGCACCGACTTGAGCGCATCGCGCATCACCGGATGATTGCGGCCAATCGCAAAAACGCCAAATCCGCTCAGTAGATCGAGATAGCGGGCGCCTTCCCGATCGAACAGATACTGGCCCGTGCCCCGCTGGAAGCCAACGTCATATCCGATCGTCTTGAGGACTCGGACGAGTTGCTCGTTGAGGTGGCGCGTATGCATGGAGCTACGCTGCGCCTCCCTTTCGACAAACATCTCGGAAACATCTAGATTCGGATATACCATGAGTTACATACGTCGGTTGGTGGTCGCTTCGTCAACTGAAAACCGTAAATGCGGCGATTTGACTTCTCACGCACCGCCGATCGCCGAGAACGCTACTTAAGCATAGGTCTGAACATGTTGCAGCGCCCACGCATTCCTACGCGCCTCCTTACATATTGCGGAATCATTTTTTCGGCAGGCTTGTTTTCGGCAGGGCTGGCTCCCGCATTTGCCGCTGACCCCACCGGCGACTGGCAGGTCGAGGACGGCGTGGCGCATGTGCGCATCGCTGAGTGCGGCGGCAGCATGTGGGGCGCGATCTCCTGGGAAAAGACCCCGGGGATGACCGACAAGAACAACCCGGATGCAACCAAGAAATCGCGTCCGACGCTTGGCCATGCGATGATTCTCGACATGAAGCCCAACGCTGCCAAGGACAAGTGGTCGGGCCAGATCTACAACGCCAAGGACGGAAAGTTCTACAAGTCGAGCATCAAGGTCGGCGACACCACGAATGAGCTCGAAGTCGAAGGCTGTGTGCTCGGCTTTCTGTGCGGCGGCCAGACCTGGACCCGCGTCGGCCCGTCGATCCCCTCGAGTCCGTCCAATGCCACTGCGAAAAACGCCGTCGCAGCCGCCGCCAAGGGCGCGCCGGCCGGCGGCAAGATGGCGCCAGCGCCTGCCCCCGCGCCGGGTAGCAACACGATGGCCAAGGCCGCGCCCGCTCCCACCACCGGCGCAAAGGCACCGGCCGGTCAAAAGGCTGCAGCCGCACCAGCCTCTGCAGCCGGTGCAGCACAGCCAGGTGCAGATATCGGCGATATCTGCCTGCTGCCGGAGATCAACAAGGTGACGCACTAGTCAGCAAGGCCCATCGCAAGCAAAAAAGGCGACCCGATCAGGGTCGCCTTTTTCATGTCACTGGCCGTCGTCTCACTGGCCGTTTTCGCGCGGCTTGCCCATCAGGGCCGGCTGGAACAGCAGCACTGCCGCCAGCGTCACCACGAAGGACATCGCCAGCAGCTTGCCCATGCTCGCCGTCCCCGGGTGGTTTGACAGCCAAAGGCTGCCGAAGGCCGTAGCCGTCGCCAGCGCGCTGAAGAAGATCGCGCGCGTGAGTGATGATTGCAGCAGGTTCTTGTAGCCCGCGCGCCAGGCCACGACGTAGTAGATCTTGAACGCCACCCCGACGCCCAGCAGCAAGGGCAACGCAATGATGTTGGCGAAGTTGAGCGGCAGCCCGATCAGCACGCAGATTTCCAGCGTCACCGCGCCTGCGACCAGCAGCGGAACGATGGTGAGGAGCACATCGACGAAGCGACGCAGCGCCAGCCACAGCAGCAGCGAAATACTGATCAACGCCCAGAAACCGGCGTGAATGAAGGCCATCACGATCGTATCGCCCGACTTGAGGATCGAGACCGGTCCGCCGATCGCAAGCGGCTCCGACTTCAGCACGGCATCGGCGAACTTGCGCAGCGTATCGTTGTCGTTGGGATCCCCGCTAGGCTGCGCTTCGACGCGAATCTGACCATCCTTGGTCTTCCACGAATTGACGAGTTTGGGCGGCAGATTGTCGAGAGTGACCGGCGCCGCCTGCATGAGATTGCGAAGCTGCGCGAGCGCGATCTTCAGCGGCGCGACAAACGTCGCCTGCACCTGATTGCGCACGGCCTCGCTCGCATCGGCGGTCTTTGCGAGCGCATCGGCGAGCCGCTTGGCAGCCACGGCTCCCGGTCCGGTCTGATTGCCTGCAAGCTTGCGCAGGCTGGCAGCGGAATCCTTCAGTGCGGTCACATTCTCCGCATCGGTCGGCGCCTGATCGATCGACTCCGGATTGAGAGCGGGTTCCAGCACCTTGGCGCCGGCCTGAATGGCGGCAAGCTTGGCCGGTTGGTCCTGCGGTACGAAACTGTCGAGCGAGATGGTGCGTGCGACTTCCGGCAACTTGGACAGCCGCTCTTCGACCTGCTTCGCACCTGCCTCATTGGGCGCCATGATGTTCACGGCGTTCGCGCCGGCATTGGGATCACGGCGCAAATCGAGGAACGTCGCAATCGACTCGACATTCGGATTGCGCAGATTGATCGGATTGAAATCGAAGCGCAGGTGAGCCAGCAGCGGCAGGCCTGCGAGGGTCACGGCCAGCGTGCCGCCGATGATCCAATAGCGCTTCTCTTCGAGGAAACGATCGACGGGTGCGAGGAACGCGTAACCGACAGGCTCCTTCTCGCCGGCCGGGTTCAGAAGATCGAGCAACGCCGGCAACATGGTGATGCTGGTAATGAATGCGATCATCATGCCGAGGCCGGCGATCTTGCCGAGTTCGGATACGCCTTTGTAGTCGGTCGGCAGAAACGACAGGAAGCCTGCAGCCGTCGCGAAAGCCGCAAGCGACAGCGGCACGGCACAATAGCTGGCAGCGCTGGCCAGAGCTCCGCGGAGATCATCCTTCTTGTAGCGCTCGGAACGGTAGCGGACGCTGAACTGAATGCCGAAATCGACACCAAGGCCGACGAACAAGACGGCGAAGGCGATCGACAACAGGTTGAGCGATCCCACCATCATCAGGCCGAGCGCCGTCGTGACGGCGAGACCGACGAACAGATTCACGAACACCGCACCGATGATCTTCGCCGAATGCAGCGCCATCCAGAGGATGCCGAGCACCAGGAGGACAGTGACGACGCCGTTGATCACCGCGCCATCCTGAACAGTCGAAAACTCCTCATTGGCAATCGGAACCGGACCGGTCAAACGCACGCGCGCGCCGTATTCCTCGGCGATCTTCAGATCGACGGCGGCCTGACGGATAGCATCGGTTGCGTCCTTGCCAGGCTCCAGCGCCGCGAAATCGAGCACCGGCTTCACCTCGATGAAGGCGCGCTTGTCGGAATCCGTCAGCGGCTTGTCGCTGACGAGGCCACGCCAGGAGAATGTGCCCTTGCCGTTCTTCAGGATGTCTTCGATCGTCGCGGCGACAGAGTTGAACGTGCCTGCAGCGCTGTCGAGCTGGAGCTGCCCGCGGCGAATGCCCGTAAGCCCGGTTTCGAGCGCGCCGGTGAGGCCGCGAATGCTGGGATCGCCAGCCATGATTTCCAGCAGCGGCGCAGCCTGCTGGAACTGGCCGGTCATCGCCTGCACTTCCTTGGTGGACAGGAACAGCAGACCGTTCTTCTCGAAGAACTCGCCACCGTCGAGCCGACGGACGGAATCGAAGTCCTTTTTGTTAGGGACGAGCTTTTTCTCGAGCGCATTCGCCGCTGCATTGGCGAATTCCGGCGTCGGCGCCTCCACGACGGCAATGATCAGGCGCTCCTGATCGAATGCCTTGTCGAAGGCAATATCGCGCTGGCGCCAGTCCAGATTCGGCGAGATCAGCTTGTTGATGTCGGTGTTGATCGAGAAATTCTTGGCTGAATACCAGGCGGACGCGATCGAGAGCAGCACACCGACAATCACAACCGGAAGCGCGAATCGGGTGCAGAAATTAACGATCGAGACGACGACTCTTGTCAGCACGCTTTATCTTTCTATCTGGACGAGGCTCGCAATGAATGCGCGCGCGCTTCGGTGGGTTCCGCAAACGATGACTTCGTAGCCGAAGGTTTGCGTTATCAGCAACGTGACCCGATGGCACAAAACGTGGGATGGAACTCGAAGAAGACGGCGACCGTGGTGTTAACGGGGCCGCTGCGCCGGGTAAAGTGACGAACTGTTGAGATTTCGCAGCATTCTTTGGCCTAAATCCGAGATATCGTAAAGGTTTAGACCCTAACCCGCCGTTGGAAACCACGTTCCCGTTTCGTGATTGCACACTGAGTGATTTTTGTCACACAGAACGGCTCAAATACCTAGCTGGGCTGGATATGTCCCTGATTATGGTACACATTTATTGTTTGTCGGACTCTATTTATGGACCTCGTTTCTCGTGCTTGATCGCCGCCCCCTGGAAATCTACCTGGCCCAGCCTCGCGGATTTTGTGCAGGCGTCGTCCGGGCCATCGAGATCGTGGAGCGGGCGCTCGAGCGCTACGGCGCGCCGGTCTATGTCCGCCATGAGATCGTGCACAACAAGCATGTCGTCGAAACCCTGAAGTCCAAGGGCGCCATCTTCGTCAAGGAACTCTCCGAAGTGCCCGAGGGCGCCATGACGGTCTTCAGCGCCCATGGTGTCGCCCGCAGCGTCGAGGAAGAAGCCGAGGCTCGCGGTCTGCCAGTGCTGGACGCCACCTGCCCGCTGGTCACCAAGGTTCATAACCAGGGCAAACGCTACGTCGCCAAGGGTCGAACGGTGATTCTGATCGGCCATGCCGGCCATCCGGAGGTCGATGGTACCATAGGACAGGTCCCTGGCCCCGTCCGTATCGTCCAGAGCATCGCCGACGTGGCCGCTCTGACGATCCCGATGGACGAGCCAGTGGCCTATATCACCCAGACAACCCTGAGCGTGGATGACACACGCGACATCATTTCCGCGTTACAGGCCCGATTCAGCGATATTCAGGGCCCCGACACCCGCGATATCTGCTATGCGACACAAAACCGCCAATCTGCGGTAAGAGACCTCAGCCGCCTCGTGGACGTGATCCTGGTCGTGGGGGCGGCCAACAGTTCCAACTCCAACCGCCTCCGAGAAATCGGAACCGAAGTGGGGGTCTCGAGCTACCTCATCGCCGATAGCAGCCAGTTGAACCCTGAATGGTTGCAGGGTGCGCGTGCGGTCGGCATAACGGCTGGTGCTTCGGCACCGGAAGTGCTTGTAGACGACGTGATTGAAACCCTGCGGCGGATTGGACCGATCTCGGTGTCTGTCCTGCCGGGACGCGAAGAGACGATTGAATTTCGACTACCCGCTGAACTGACCGCGGTTTGATCCACCTTCGAGCTTCACCTTCGATATCGAAGCTGCCCAGAAAGAAAACTGTAATGGCAATTCCGTTCTTCAAAGAAATCAAGATTGGCGGCTATCTGATGAAGCAGAAGCTGCTGGGCCGGAAGCGCTATCCGCTCGTGCTGATGCTGGAGCCGCTGTTCCGCTGCAACCTCGCCTGCGTCGGCTGCGGCAAGATCGATTATCCCAACGCGATCCTGAACCGCCGCATGAGCGCGCAGGAATGCTGGGAAGCCGCCGAGGAATGCGGCGCGCCGATGGTTGCGATCCCGGGCGGCGAACCGCTGATCCACAAGGAGATCGGCGAGATCGTGCGCGGCCTGGTCGAGCGCAAGAAGTTCGTCTCGCTCTGCACCAACGCGCTGCTGCTGGAAAAGAAGCTCGATCTGTTCGAGCCCTCGCCCTACCTGTTCTTCTCGGTGCATCTCGACGGCCTCAAGGACCATCACGATAAGGCCGTGTCGCAGGAAGGCGTATTCGACAAGGCCGTCTCCGCGATCAAGGCTGCCAAGGCCCGTGGCTTTACCGTCAATGTCAATGCCACCATCTTCGACGGCCATTCGGCCGAGGAAATCGCCAAGTTCCTGGACTTCACCGTCGAGCTCGGCGTCGGTGTCTCGATGTCGCCCGGTTACGCCTATGAGCGCGCGCCGGACCAGGAGCACTTCCTGAACCGCAAGAAGACCAAGAAGCTGTTCCGCGACGTCTTCGCGCTCGGCAAGGGCAAGAAGTGGAACTTCATGCATTCCGGCCTGTTCCTGGACTTCCTCGCCGGCAACCAGGAATACGAGTGCAAGCCGTGGGGCATGCCCGCGCGCAACATTTTCGGCTGGCAGAAGCCCTGCTACCTGCTCGGTGAAGGCTATACCAAGACCTTCAAGGAGCTGATGGACACCACCGATTGGGACACCTACGGCACCGGCAAGTACGAGAAGTGCGCCGACTGTATGGCCCATTGCGGCTATGAGCCGACTGCGGCCGATGCGGCGATCGCCAATCCGTTGAAGGCGATGTGGGTCGGCCTGCGCGGCATCAGGACCTCGGGTCCGATGGCGCCGGAAATCGACCTCAGCAAGCAGCGCCCGGCGCAGTACGTGTTCTCGTCGGAAGTGCAGAAGCGCCTTTCGGACATCCGCAAGGAAGAAGCCGAAGCCGCCGCTGCCAAGGCTGCAGCGAAGGCGGAAGCTGCCTCGGCTTCGACGGCTGCGTAAGGCTTACATACGGACAGCAAAAAGGGCGCGATGCAGATCGCGCCCTTTTTTTTTTATTTCACTCGATCGTAGGGCGGATGAGGCGAAGCCGTAATCCGCCGGCCGGGTGCGTGCGAAAAGAAAGCGGCGGATTACGCTTCCGCAGAAGCCAATCCGATGCGGCTCAGCAAATAACTGCGGCAATCCTTCAGGCTGCGCAGGGCGCGGTTGAAGTCGCGGCCGGTGGAGACCAGCGCGCGGATCACCAGCGGGTTACGCGCAATGCCGCGCAGAACCTTGCCCAGATCAACATCGCCATTGGGCTTGATCGCGGTGGTCGCGATCTCCGGCAGCGCGCGCGTCGCGGGATCACTGACAACGCGCAAAGCGGCAAACGGCAACCCGGCCAGCGCCGCGAATTCAGCGGCGATGTGGCTTTCCATATCGACAGCGGAGGCGCCGAATTCCGAGCGCAACGCGGCCTTGCCAGCCTGCCCGGTAACGACCTTCTCGACACCGACGAGACCGCCGCGGACGACCTTCTGATTGCCGACATCAGAGCCGGCCAGCAATTCGGCACTCAGCTGTTCGGAAGCCGACCAGACCTGACCGGCTGCAACGACTTCCGTGGCCAGGACGACGGTGCCGGTCCTGAGCGCGGGATCGAGGCCGCCGGCAACACCGAAGGAAATGACGCCACGAATGCTGAGAGGATCGATATCGGCCAGCAGGCTGCGGAGCTGGACCGGATCGCTGGACGAGCAGATGACCGTCATCCCCGGCCCGGCCGCGATCTTCGCTTCCTGGACCAGTCCCGTCACGATCAGTACCGGCCGCGGATCGGCCGACATCAATGCGGAAGACGTCGCCGCAGCGGAAGTGCCCCCAGTCGCCGATATCACATTCCGACTCCGACCGTCCTGCTGTTGGTGCTCTGCAAATTCCGGAACCGCGCCAACGCCCAGAGCGGAAAGAATTTCGAGTAGCCATGATACCGCAGATAAAACACGCGCGGGAAGCCGGTGGCGGTGTATCGGGCCTCGTCCCACAGCCCTTTTTCGTTCTGTGTGGCCATTAAGTATCGCATTCCGCGCTCCACCGCCGGGTTGTCGGCCTCGCCTGCTGCCATCAATGCAAGCAAGGCCCATGCCGACTGGGACGCCGTGGACGGAGCGGCCTCGAATCCCGTGTAGTCGAGGCGGTAGCTGATCGCATCCTCGCCCCAGCCACCGTCCTCGTTCTGGATCGAGTAGAGCCAGGCGACCGCCTTGCGCATCGCCGGATCCTGATGGTCGACGCCGGCCATATTGAGGGCGCACAGCACCGACCAGGTGCCGTAGATGTAATTGAGCCCCCAGCGACCGTACCACGAGCCTTCAGCCAACTGGGTGCGGCGAAGATACTCGACCGCGTCGGCCAGCGGCTTCGAATTTTCGACGGTGTCGCCGAGCTGCGCCAGCATGGAGACGCAGCGCGCGGTCACATCCTCGGTGGGCGGATCGAGCAGAGCGCCGTGATCCGAGAACGGAATGTTGTTGAGATAGTGATAGTGGTTGTCGACGTCGAAAGCTGCGAAGCCGCCGTCGCTGCTCTGCATGCCAAGGATCCACTCCTTGCCGCGATCGATGGCATGGTCGTAGTCCTTGCTCCCGGTCTGCCGACGCGCGCGGTCCATCGCCATCATCACAACGGCGGTGTCGTCGAGATCGGGATAATGCGCGTTGTTGTACTGGAACGCCCAGCCGCCTGGCCGCAGGTCCGGCCGCTTGTCCGCCCAGTCGCCCTTCACCTCGAGCTCCTGCCGCGGCACCAGCCAGTCGAGACCGCGCTTGGCCTGGGCGAACGTATCTTCGCCGCCCGTCTCCAGCATCGCATGCGCAGTCAGCGCAGTGTCCCACACGGGTGAAACGCAAGGCTGGCAATAGGCTTCGTGCTCGTGAATGACCAGCAGCTTTTCGATGCCGCGGCGCTGGATCGCGCGCGGCGGATGATCCTCGGGATAGCCGAGAACGTCATAGATCATCACGGCATTGGCCATCGGCGGGAAGATGGCGCCGATGCCGTCCTCGCCGTTCAACCGCTCCTCGAAGAACGCCACCGCCTTGTCGATGGCGCTCTGGCGGAACTTCTTCGGGAAATATGGTTCGGCAACGCGCAGCAGCTTGTCGATGGCGGTGAAGAAGGCAAACCACCCACGGTTCTGATGCGGCGCGCGCGCCAGGGTGCCGATCGTGCGCGGATCCTGCAGGAACAGTTCGTCGATGCCGACGCCCTTCGGATTCTTGGCCCGTGCCTTCTTGGCCGCCAGCACGATCAAGGTGACGACGGTGGTGCGTGCCCAATAGGACATCTTGTTGAGGTGGAATGGAAACCACGGCGGCAGATGCATGATCTCCACCGGCAGCACGGGAACGCTGCGCCAGGTGGTCACGCCGAACATCGAGAGCAGGAAACGTGTGAACACATTGGCGTTGATCGCGCCGCCGCGTTCCAGCGCGGCCTCGCGCGCCCGCTTCATATGCGGCGCATCGATGTCGTCGCCGATCATCTTCAGGGCGAAATACGCCTTCACGGTCGCGCTCATGTCGAACGGGCCGTCATGCACCAGCGGCCAGCCGCCATGGGCGCCCTGGATGCGGCGCAGATAGTTGGCAATCTTTGCTTCCAGCTCCGCATCGACGGGCTCGGCCAGGAAGTGCCGCATCAGCACATATTCGGCCGGAATCGTGGCATCGGCTTCGAGTTCGAACACCCAGTGGCCATCGCTCTGCTGGAAATCCAGCAAGCTCTTCTTGGCCGATGCGATGCTGCCCTCCAGCTTCGCCCTGTCGATGGTGAGTTCAGAACTGGTCGATGACATGATGTTCGCTAAATCTCCATACGCGTCGTAACTCTTGGGTTGCCTGAGCCGTGTTTCGGTTCAGACCTTCCCCAGCGCCATATCGGCAGCGCGATCGCCGGAGCGGATCGAGCCTTCGATGGTCGCCGGCAGGCCAGTATCGGTCCAGTCGCCCGCCAGGAACAGGTTCTTGAAGTCGGTACGCGTGCCGGCACGCAATGCGTCCTGCGCCGGCGTTGCGGCAAAGGTGGCTCGGCGCTCGCGCACGATCTGCCAGGCCGGCAGTGGCGCTTTGATGTTCGAGATCTGGCAGATCTCGTCCCAGATCTGCTGCGCAAACTCCTCGCGCGGCAAGCTCACGAAGCGATCGCCATTGCTGATGGTGATCGAGAGGCGATTGTCGAAGGCGAACAGCCATTCGACGATGCCGCCGACCACGCCGACCATCGGCGGATGGCCAGCCGGCGGCAGATAATTGAAATGCGCATTGACGATGGCACGGAATTCCGTCGGCGTCTTCACGCCCGGCAGCAGGTTCTTCGCAGCCCAGGCCGGCACCGCCATGACGACGACATCGTCGGCACCGAGCGCGATCGTATCTTCAGCACCGAACTTCAATTCGCCAACGCGGTCGCCGGCCATCGTATAGCCGCGCAGCTCATGGCCGAAATGAATGCCGGCGCCCTTCTTGCGCAGCAATTCGATCGCGGGTTCGACCAGTACGTCGCTGAGACCGGAACGCGCGATCAGCGGACGGCATGCCTGCCCGCCCGCCAGCAGCGTCTCGCGCACGATGGCGCCGGCAAGACCGGCCGAGCCTTCCGGTGGATCGACATTGAGCGCAGCGAGCAACAGCGGCTGCACGAGACGATCGTAGAGCACGCCTTCGCATTTGATCGCGTCGCCCACGAGCTTGTCGTTGCCGGCCCAGATCAGCGGCGTCAGCGCGAAATAATCACCGACGGATGTATCGGGCACGCGGCGCGAGGCATCGAACAGCCAGGTCGGGATGCGCCCATCGCCGAGATCGAGCTGCCAGCGCTTGCCCGTCTTGACGTCGGCAAAGGCGAATTGCGCACGGGCCGGGCCGACGAGGCCGGCTTCGGTACCGATCGACTTCGCATAGTCGATGACATGGCTGTTACCCGACAGGACAAGGTGGTTGCCGTTGTCGATGGTGAGGCCGGTCTGCGCGTCGAAATAAGACCGGCAGCGGCCACCGGCCTGCTGGGTCGCTTCATGCACATGGACCTGATAGCCGGCGTTGCTGAGACGCACGGCGGCTGCAAGGCCGGACACGCCGGCGCCAATGATATGAGCGGTTTTGGACATCAGATGATCGCGTATCGCAGAAGGATCGCTATCTTGGAGGCCTTGCCGAGACGAACGGGATCGCGCGGCAGAGCGAAGCCGCGTTTCACCAGCAATTCCAGGATGGCGTGGTAGTATTTCGACATGATCCGCGGCGCGCGCACGGCGCGGCGCTTGTTACGGGCCATGATCTCGTCGGACTTCTTGAAGTGCTCCTGCGCACGGCGCACCAAAGGCGCTGCGACCTTGGGCAGGGCCTTCTCGGCGATCACCACCTGCGGGTCGCTCGACGTAATGCCGGCGTGATAGAGCAGCTCGCGCGGCAGATAGAGACGGCCGAGCGTGGCGTCTTCATCGATGTCGCGCAGGATATTGGTGATCTGCAGCGCACGGCCGAGGTGATGGGCGAGCAGCACGCCGTCCTCATCGGGCATGCCGAATACCTTCACCGACAGCCGGCCGACGGCGCTCGCCACGCGATCGCAATAGAGATCGAAGGTCGCCTCGTCCGGCGCACGGATGTCGGCGGGAATGTCCATCTCCATGCCGTCGATCACGGCGAGATAGTCTTCCTTGAGCATGCCGAAACGCCTGATCGGCTCGACATAGTCGCGCACGCGCGGCGGCGGGTTGCCGGCATAGAGCGCTTCGATGTCCTCGCGCCACCGCTGCATCTGGCTGAGGCGCAGGTCGCGAGCCTCATGCGAGTCGGCGATGTCATCGACCTGACGGCAGAAGCTGTAGATCTGAAACATGGCGTCGCGCTGTTCGCGCGGCAGGATGCGCATCGCCGAGTAGAACGAGCTGCTCGCGGCGACGCCCTGGACTTCGCTGGTCTCGGCCTGGGTGTTCATCTGATTCATTTGCCGGCCGCCGGACGCGAGAGCGGAACGGACGTGGTCGCACGGCGCCACAGGCAGCCGGCGATGGCCGCGAGCGCGTAACCCGCCATGCCGCCCTTGGAGAGATGCACCTTCTCGCCCAGCGGATCGCGCACCCGCAGCAGCTTCGAGATTTCCCACGCGAATTTCTCAATGACCGCGATGTTGCAGGCAAATCGCGTGTCCGCCATGTGCACCGTCAGGCTATCACCCTCGCGCAGCAAGGCCTCGTTACGAGCCACGATCTCGCGCAGGCATGCCAGCAGAGCCGGCGACGACTTCGGCTGATCGAGCGCTTCAACGCCGACGCCATGGCGCTGCATGATGTCTTGCGGCAGATACACGCGATCGAGATCGCGATAATCCTTGGCGCAATCCTGCAGGTGATTGTTGATCTGCAGCGCCGCGCAGATGGCATCCGAGGCCGGCCAGGTCGCCTTGTCCTCGCCATGCACCTCGAGCATGAAACGCCCGACCGGCATCGCCGAGAACGAGCAGTAATGGATCAGCTCGTCCCAATCGGCATAGCGCAGCTTGGTGACATCCATGCGGAACGCGGTGAGCAGATCGAGCGCATGGCGCGGCGGCATGCCGCGCTCGGCGAAGGCGGCGCGCAGCGTGTTCGCTTCCGCCTGCTCATTGTGTTTGCCGAGAAGTCCCGTTTCGAGCTCGTCGAGCATCGCGAGCTTGGTCGAGGCCTCGAGCAGCGCATGGTCGGCGATATCGTCGGCGGTGCGGACGAAATTGTAGAACGCCAGAATCAGCGCCCGGTGGCGCGGATGAATGATCCTGGACGCGACCGGGAAATTCTCGTCGCGATCGGTCTTACCGGATCGCAGCTCGCTCGCAGGGGTCATCACTCTGGGCTTCGTTCAATGAAAACTGGGGTGAAGCGGAGGCTGTCGCGGTTCCAAAATACCGATCGACGGGCTGTCCGCGCCCTCATATAGGCCAAATCGGCCAGCGAAACCAATGCCAATATGCCGTCTTCGGCCGCAGCGAGAGCCGGGCCGGAACCGCTTCCGGCGGGCTCGCGACAGGCCGCCACGAGCCCGAAATCGGGGATGGGCGCTTACTGGCCGTGGCTGACC
>JAEXHR010000143.1 GCA_023449855.1 Pseudomonadota bacterium
CGCCCACCCCCGCCTGGGGGGGCCACGAAGAAGGGCCACCCGAACGCACGTTCCAGTTCGAGCAATAGTGTGGCAAGGATCACGGCCGGGAAGGCGAATACGATCATGCCGGCGAAGATGAGCATGGTCCAGGCGAACATCGGCATCTTGTCGAGGGTCATGCCGGGCGCGCGGGTGCGCAGCACGCCGACGATGATCTCGATCGCGCCGGCGATGGCGGAGATCTCGATGAAGCCGATGCCGAGCAGCCAGAAATCCGCACCCATGCCGGGTGAGAACTGCGCGCTCGTGAGCGGCGGATACATGAACCACCCGCCATTCGGCGCGAGATCGAAGAACAGCGTGCTGAAGAAAATCAGACCACCGACGAAATACGCCCAGAATGCAAACGCGCCGAGACGCGGAAAAGGCTGGTCGCGCGCGCCAAGCATCTGCGGCAGAAGCAGGATGCCCATCGCCTCGACGACAGGTACGGCGAACAGGAACATCATCACGGTGCCGTGCATCGTGAAGATCTGGTTGTAGGTTTCCTGACTCAGAAGCGTGTTGCTCGGCACGGCGAGTTGCAGCCGCATCAGCAGCGCCAGAATGCCTGCCAGAAGGAAAAACAGCAGGGCGGTGCCAACATAGAAATAGCCGATCACCGTGTTGTTGACGTCGGTGACGATGCGCCACGATTTCGGGGACGCCCAGATGGCCTTGAGCGCGGCCTCTTCTCCGTGGGGCCTTGGGAGCGCATTCGGAAATTGCGCAGCGGTGTCAGCCATCCTGGTCGTTTACCTTGAGCGTTAAAAGATAGGCCGACAGTGCGTCCACGTCCGCCGGCTCGAGAATGCGAAACTCCGGCATCGGATTGCCGGGCTTGATGTGCTGGCCCTCGGTTACGAAGCGCTTCAGATTGGCGTGGTTCAGCGGCAGCGTGTCGATCCCAACCGAGCGCCGCGATCCGATATGCGTCAGGTCAGGTCCAATGGTGCCGGTGGCGGCGGTGCCGCGCACGGCATGACAGGCACCGCAGCCGGCAGCGATGAACAGGGAGCGCCCGCGTTCGTGATCATCGGATTGCGGTGCCGGGGCTGGCGCGGCGGCGCGCCGGAGCCAGGCCGTATACTCGGCCGCGGGCATCGCGATCACTTCGAACGCCATCAGCGCATGCGGGCCGCCGCAATATTCCGCGCATTGCCCGCGATAGATCCCGGGTCGTTGCGCCATGAGCCGCAGACGCGTCGTGCGACCGGGAATCATATCGACCTTGCCGCCGAGGCTTGGCACCCAGAAACTGTGAATGACGTCGGCCGACTTCAACGCGAAGTCCACAGGGATGCCGATGGGGACGCGAATTTCATTGGCGCTCGCGAGCGGCTTGCCGCCGGCGCCGGAATAATTGACGCGCCACCACCATTGTTCTCCGACAACCTCGATCGCAACAGCGTTGTCGCTAAGCGTCACATCGAGATGGGACCGCATTACCCAGACGCCATAGCCGAGCAGTGCCGTGAGCGTGACGGCTGGAAATGCGATTCCGAGAAGCACGATGGCGTTCTCCTTGGCCAGCCATCGGCGCATTCGCTCCGGCCCCGCGATGGCGAGCCATAGCGCTGCGATGACGATGGCCAACACGGCGGCTCCGAAGCCGAACAGCATCCATGCCAATGTGGCGATCTGTTCGGCCTGCACGCCCTGCGGTGCCAGAACCGATTGCACGTCACGGCCGCAGCCGCCGAGACCGATCGTAAGTGCAAGCAGGCCGCCGCATGATCCCGAGCGCGTCATTGGGCGGCCTTCCGCGTCTCGGGAACAACCGATGCGAAATAGGCCGAGACGTCTTCGATCTGGCGGTCATCGAGCAATCGTGCGATCGGCGCCATGATCGCATCATTGCCCGTGCGCGCAGTCAGTCCGCCCTTCCAGAGCTTCAGCCGGTTGACCATATAGGCTGCGTTCTGGCCGGACAGGCGCGGATAGGCCGTAATTGACGAGGCTGTGTGGCACTCTGTGCAGGCCGGAATGCGTGCAGCGGGATCGCCGCGTGTGGCAATCAGACGTCCACGCTCAATGGCGCCTGTATCCGCCGGTGTGTCCGCTGCATCGAGTGCCGGGAGCTCGGCATAATAGCGTGCAACCCGCTTACGATCATCGGGAGAGAGGTCGCTCGCCAGGGGCTGCATGATGCCGCTTGGGCGCCGTGCATGCGCGTAATCTTCCAGAGACTGCATAAGGAAATCCATCGGCTGGCCGTGCAGGACGGGCACCAGGGCGCTCGTCGGTCCGCGTCCTGCCTCGCCGTGACACCGCGCGCACGCGCTGACGGCCTCGGACGTGCCCTCTGTGGTGGCGATCTGGCGTCCGCTCTGCGCGGGAACCGACAGGCCGCCGAGCGCCATCTTGCGATAGGCTGCGGCGTCGAGCGTGGGCAGGCGTTTCAGAAAGGCAACGAGGGCCCAAACTTCGTCGTCGCGCTCGGCGGCGGGCCACGCTGGCATGCCCGTATATTTCAGTCCGTTCTTCACGATCCAGAACAGGTCCTGTGCGCGCCATTCGTCGTTCACGCCGGACAGGTCCGGCGGCGAGGGCAGCATGCTCTGTGCGATCGGGCTGATCGCCACGCCGGGCGCGCCGTGGCAGAAAGCGCAGCCGTTATGAAAATGGGCGGCGCCGAGTATTGCGAGATCGCTGTTGTCGAGCGGTGGCACTTCGATGCCGAGTGAATGGGTTCTCACCGAGTTGTGCATGCCGAAGGTGAGAAGATGGTTAGTGATTGTCCAGTGACCGCGACCGGCGGCGACGTTGTAGAGTCCCGACCATGCGAACAAGAAGCTACCGATCGCGACTGCGCTGGCCCCCATGAGAACGAGCTTGATCGTCCATGTCAGGCGGGACGGGAAGTTCATCCGACCGGCGCGTTCTGATGTACTGCGCTTGCCGGAGAGGGCGGGGGCGTGATCAGTTGCACAGTGATGATGACGGCAGCCACCAGATAGCTGAGCGGGCAGGCTGTGATCATCAGCAGGCCGGCTAGGTGCTGATCGTCGAGTGAAGCGGCAGCAGGCAGTGCGGCTATATGTCCGGTATGGCCTGTCGATGCGTAGAGCGTCCGGGGCGCGAAGATAAGCAAGGCTGCCAGCAGACACGCCAGCTTTCCGGTCAGCAGCAATGCCGGAATGGTCTGCCAGCGTACATTCGCAGCGGTCGTCAACAAGGCGAGCCAAAACGTTAGTGCAGCGATGAGGAGTGTCCCCTGTGTCAGGCATGTCAGCGGGAACGAATGCGTCACGACGTCATGGACAGCGGGCGCATGCCACGCCCACAAGGCCACGATCTGGATCAGCGAAGCCGCCCATAGGCCTGAGGCAGTCGTCTTGAAATGTCTGGCAAGGGGGTAGAAGGCGACAATGAGGGCCGCGACGCTCGGTGCGGCCACGTTCATGGTCGCGATATGCAGCATCATATGCGTTGACAGGTGTCCAAGATCGTAGATCAGAAGGATGAGAAATCCAGAACAGAGGACCACCGCGGCGCTGACAAGAGCGGGTGTAGATAATGGTGTATTGATCGCACAGCCTGTCTGAAGATGAAGACGCACGTCAAGCCTCAGTTCGATCCGAAATCCATTGCAGACTAACGAGTGAGACGTGCAAATCAACGGCCCCTGTCGATGCACCGCGCGAAGCAGTGACGGCGCAACGCAAAAGAACTGCAAGCCAGATTTTCGTTGGAACTCTTCCTGCGTCTCCAAATTGGTTTCGCTGCGGTCGCAAAGCGGACGGCCGTCGCCTCGGAGATTGCTGAGCAGTCGCCGGTGAGGAACGGAAGAAGGTCGGTCCATGATCGCAACTGTGACATCGATCATAGAGCGTAGCGGTGTGATCGGTATCTTCCTTCTTATGTTTCTGGAGAACGTCTTCCCACCAATTCCGTCCGAAGTGATCATGCCGTTGGCGGGATTTGTTGCCTCGCGCGGCAGTCTCAACATAGTTAGCGTCATTGTCGCCGGAACATGCGGCACGCTCCTCGGAGCTTTTTTCTGGTACGGCGTTGGACGATGGCTGGGCCAAAAACGACTGAGGCAGTTTGCCGTTCGTCATGGGCGTTGGCTCACTTTGACGGCGGATGACGTCGATCGTACAAACCGCTGGTTCAACCGGTGGGGCGTGCTGACGTTGATCTTCGGTCGTATCATCCCGGGCGTCCGAACTCTCATCTCGGTGCCGGCCGGGATCTTCCACGTTCATCCCGGAAAATTTATAGCTCTATCCACAATCGGTTCGCTGGCGTGGAGCGCTGCACTCGCATCGGCGGGATTCGCGCTTGGAGAAAACTACAGCGCCGCTTCTGGACTGATCGAGCGAGTGGGAATAGCCGTTCTGCTTGGAGCCATCGCAGTCTATTTGTATCGCGTTGCCACGTTTAATCGGAAATGATCGCGAGGCTTGCTCAAGAAACTCAACGGCTTGTTGCGGAAGAAGCTCCGGCCAACGAAAAAAGCTACCCGAGTTGCACGGCTTCTTAGATCGCAATCAGCGAATGGCCGCTCTTGGCGCAAAGCGGGCATCTTGTTGGGACGGCACAGCTGTGCGGCGTGTTAAGGGATGAGTGGCAAGCGAACACGGACCATTAAGGAATTCCCTCGCCGCCCATCGATCCGTAGACCTGTCCAGTGGCGTAACTGGCGTCGGCTGCAGCGAGCTGGACATAGATCGAGCCCAGCTCGGCAGGCTGGCCTGGTCGGCCGAGCGGCGTCTTGCTGCCGAATTTTTCCAGCTTCTCCATCGTCGCGCCGCCGGACACCTGCAGCGGCGTCCAGATCGGTCCGGGGGCGACGGCATTCACGCGAATGCCGCGCGGCGCAAGCTGTTTGGCGAGGGAGCGAACATAGTTCGTCGTCGCCGCTTTGGTCTGCGCGTAGTCGTAGAGTTCGGGCGACGGTTCGGCGGCTTGGACGGACGACGTCCCGATGATTGACGCGCCGGGCTTTAGATGCGGCAGCGCCGCCTTGATGATCCAGAATGGCGCATAGATGTTCGTCTTCATCGTTGCGTCGAAATCTTCCGACGAGATATCCATGATGGATTCCCGTGTCTGCTGGCGGGCGGCATTGTTGACGACGATGTCTATGCCGCCGAGCTCCTGCACGGTGCGCGCCACGAGATCTTTGCAGAACGACTCGTCCTTGAGGTCGCCGGGGACGCCGACACCCACGCGGCCGTCGGCCTTGATCAGCTTCAGCACGTCATCGGCATCGGGCTGTTCAGCTGGCAGATAGTTGATCACGACGTCGGCTCCCTCGCGCGCAAAGGCGATGGCGGCAGCGCGACCCATTCCGGAATCGCCGCCCGTGATCAGCGCCTTGCGCCCGAGCAACCGGCCCGATCCCCTGTAGCTCTGTTCGCCATGATCTGGTACCGGATCCATGTCGCGCGCGAGGCCCGGCCAAGGCTGGGTCTGCCGCTTGAAGGGCGGCTTCGGATATTTGCTGCGCGGATCGTCAATCCGGGACGTTGTCATGGGTGTTTCTCCTGTCGCAGACGCTGGGGAGGCAATGATGGCGATGCCTGCCCATGCGAGGCCGGCTCCGGAAAATGACCGCCTGGTCATGTAATGGGACGATTGATCTCTAGCCATTCGCTGCCTGGCTCGATGGTGGATTGTTTCGATCGCGCATGGCGATGCGCGGGGTCGGGGCGACAAGCCGCAGCTTCTGGCAACGTTCCGATCATAGGCGGCGCGCAATGGAACAGGTTGATGCTCACATTGTTCGATTAATGTCTTTAGTCAGATGAGAGCAGGGCCGAATGCCAAATCGCAATCCCACACCGCCGCCCAAGGGCATAGGCAAGTTCGTCATCGTCGCCGGCGTCATCCTCGTGATGATGATTGTCATTATATTCGTCGGGATGAACGCGCAGCATGCGCAAACCGTGAGCGAGCAGCAGGCGGGCACAGTCAAGCCGCAAGATGCCCCGATGCATGAAAAGGACCTTGGCAAAGCCCCAGCGCAGCAAAAATAGCTGTTGCCCTCATCGGTGCTTTATTCCGCCGACGACTGCTATTTTACAATGCGGCGACAGTAGCTTTATGCGCATGAAGAAAACAGGGAACGAACGCCTCCACGTTTGCTCCCTGTCGGTCTTCTGATCGCAGCAATAACCTTATGAAATCACTTTTTCATGCCGTCCTTGGACATTCCGTCCTTCGACATGCCATCCTTGGCCATGCCGTCCTTTTTCATGCCGGTGGTGCCCGACATTCCGTCCTTCTTCATCGAATCGGAACGATCGACGGCGGTGCCGGTGCTGGTGGTGCCGGGCTGGTTCACGCCGGCGCCGGTCGAGCCGGGCTGCGGCGCGCTCGGATTGGCGCCGGACTGAGCGAAAGATGCGGATGCAGTAAGACCAAGGATCGCGACAGCGGCAATAAACGTTTTCATATTGAGTTCCTCCGGGCTGAGATGCCGTCGCGTCAAGTCGCGATCAGTAGCCTCGTTCCGAGCATTGATGGTCAAAGAGAATTTCTTGTTGCCCGGAAGCTGGCTTGCGCAAGCTCTTGTTTTGACAGCCGCCGCCATGTGAGCAGCTTTCGCCTGCCGATTGGTCATGACGAAAATCAGGGCCGCACTGCTTCATCCGCGGCCGCGCGCGCTTTCTCCCCGGTGCGCCGAACCATTTTGTTGCCAGCCTTTTCAGCGGCGGCCCGGGCCTCGCACCTGGTCCGGATCTCTTCGAGTTCCTCATCGCTCAGGTGCTCGATGCCTACAAAGGAATTTTGCGCCTTGCTGGTCCGGATGAGTTCATCCAGTTTTACCTGGATTGCAGCGCTGTCGCGGTTCTGCGAATTCTGGATGAGGAACACCATCAGGAAGGTAATGATGGTCGTCCCGGTATTGATGACCAATTGCCATGTGTCGGAATAGTCGAACAGCGGGCCGGTGATCGCCCATATGACCACCACGGCCGATGCGGTGATGAAAGTCGATGCGCGCCCAGCCAGCTGCGACGTCTGGTTGGCAACGTTCCCGAAGAATCTTGCAAGGCCCCGTTCGTGGTTGTGGTTGGATTGTTCGGCCATGTCGTTTCCCTTCATCCCGATGCGACAGTCGATCATATGCAGGCCAGGCTGAGGAGGGGGCTCCTCGGGGAGTCAGCTGTGCGACACTCATATTCGATAGGCAGATCCGCAACCACCTGCAGTTTCGTTCACGAGCCGCAGCCAAATCGCCCGGCTTTCGCCAGCCTCGCTCGCCCCGCGGAAAGATGTAAGCTCGGATCTGACCTGATGCGGTGTGATCGACGCCACGGATGGCGCATCCGGTTTGAAGATCCTGCCATCGGACGTCGATCTCTTGATCTCTGACGTCGGCCTTCCAGGCGGGATGAATGGACGACAGTTGACCGATGCCGGACGCGAACACCGGCCCGATCTGAAGGTGCTGTTCATTACGGGGTATGCGGAAAATTCTGCGTTCGGAAGTGGCAATCTCGCGCCAAGCATGGAGATCCTGACCAAACCATTCGCTGTCGTTGTTCTTGCCGCCCGCATCAGCGAGATCAGTAGAGTTTGCGTGCGTGTTCGGGCGAGGGCCCCGTCGGAACTCGGCCAAATCATGCGCGTTGAGCGGACCTTCTTTCAAAGGTTTCACGATGGCCACGCATCGCACGACATCCAGAACAAAACCTACGGCGAAGGCGTCGGGCCGGAAAGCGCCGTCAACGAAACGTTGGTCAAAACATGTGACCGAGACCAGCGACGCGCTCGATCTGAAACACGGCGTTTTCAAGCTGACCGATCCAAAAAAGATCGCCGCATCGCTGAAGCGATCTGCGGAGGATAGTGATCGTCGCAAGGCCAATCCCTATCGTTCCGCGCTGTCCATGCTGACTTTCTACGTCAATCGCGCCGGGCGCAATCTGCCAAAAACACAGTTGGCCCGGCTCGAAAAAGCGAAGGATGAACTCAGGAAGCAGTTCGGTCGCGGTTAAGGAAGGATAACGGAACCTCGCATCGAGATGCGATTTGATCGCCTGTCATTCAGATGTCACAGGCAGGATCATGCGTCCGATCAGCGTATCACCCACCAGCGTCGATCGACGGATTGCAGCCAAGGTCGCACGAAGCGCTGCCCCCACGCGTGAGCACTTGGCCGAGGGCCTTACATGGGCCGCTGACGAGCACATTCTGATTGCTGCGGCCGCGCGCTATTGGCTCGCGTCCCGCAGGGGATCTTCCGACGCGCGCGTGGCCGGCAATCACTTGCTCGTGGCCTCGATCGTAACGAGCGTCTTGCCACACCTGTTGAAGCATCTTTTCAATCAACGGCGCCCGGACAGGCTCACGGGGATTGGACATCTGCATGGCATCCCGATCTCCGGTCGCGCTGACGACGCGTTTCCATCCGGTCATGCGATGCATATGGGAGCGCTCGCCGGAGCTGCAACAGCTTGGCCTGCTGCTTGGCGCAATCTCGCATTGACGGTCACGCTGGGGATATCAACCACCAGAATTGTGGTTCTTGCTCATTGGGCCAGTGACGTCGCTGCCGGATTTGCCGGAAGATTCGCCATCGAAAGAATGCTGCGACGTTTCACTGGCTACAGCAGGCAAAGGAAGCTGCGGTGACCGAGTACGTGATACGATTTTTCGTAGGAGGTGTCGTCGTGTCCGTCTTTGCGCTCATGGGCGACATCTTGCGGCCGAAGTCCTTCGCCGGCTTGCTTGGTGCCGCGCCGTCCGTGGCGCTGGTCTCGCTCGCGCTGGCGAATTCGAGTCATGGCACATCCTATGTTCAGACTGAGAGTGCGGCGATGCTCGCAGGAGCCGGCGCGCTGTTCATCTACAGCATCATCATATGCCAGCTTCTCAAGCGAGCGAAATGGTCTGCGATCGCTGCCTCGCTTTGCGTGCTTCCTGTGTGGTTGGCGGTTGCATTCGGATTGTCCGGTTTGGTGATGTGATGGTCATTCGATTGTCGTTTGCGTCGCTGAGTGATGGCCGGTGGTACGAAGATCTCACCCGTTTCTTTCTCGGCGGGCTTGCAACCGTAATGACTGGCGCGATTGCCGCGATCTGGGGGCCAGCGACCGGAGGCCTGTTTCTGGCGTTTCCGACCATGCTATGCGCGAGCGTCACATTGATCGAAACGCACGAACGACGGCGCAAAAGCGAGTGCGGTTTGAAGGGGCGAAATCGGGCAAGGGATGCCGCAGCGCTCGATGCCGCCGGCGCGGCGCTCGGCAGTTTCGGGCTCGGTGGCTTTGCTCTCACCATGTCGATCCTGGCTCTGGCTGGTATCTGGACCGGTCTGGGATTGGCGTTGATGGTGTGGGCCGTCATATCGACATGCCTATGGTGGACTCACAAGCGAGTGTGGAGAAGTTGGACCTGGCCATGGGCGCGCTTCGATCAAGGATAGATGGTGACCGCGCCGTTCATTTGTGCCTGGACATGCAGCGATTGTTCGGGCCCGAAGGGCCTTGGCCGACACCGTGGCTCGAACGCGTCATGCCGGCGGTAGTGCGGTTGGTCGAATGGCAACCTCCGCGCACCATCTTTACACGCTTCATCCCGCCGGACTCCCCGCTGGATGCGCATGGGATGTGGAAAGCCTACTTCGAAAAATGGCACGCGGTGTGTTCGGTCGAAGCGAGACTTCTCGACCTGATGCCTCCGTTACAGGGGCACGTTCCGCCCGCTGCGGTCATCGACAAGCCCGGCTACTCCGCATTCTCGAATCCGGAGTTTCATCGCTTTCTTCGAAACCGCGGCATCGATACGCTGATCGTCACGGGCGCGGAAACCGATGTATGCGTGCTCTCGACGGTCTTGAGCGCCGTCGATCTGGGCTATCGGACTGTCATTGCGCAGGACGGTCTTTGCAGTTCTGCCGACGAGACCCATGATGCATTGCTGGGCTTGTATGCTCGTCGCTTTGACGTGCAGATCGAATTATCGAACTGCGATGACATCATCTCGAGCTGGTCCAGGTCGTCCTAATCGCCGGCGGATCCCGGTTCGGCCATCTTCCGATGCTGGCTTGCCAGGATCCCCGCCGGTGTCACATTGGCCGCCGCGGACTGCACCTTATTCTTGAAGCCGCTGACAATATCGGCTGAGCCATTCATCATGGCCTCGAATCCGTCCGAAGCGACCTTGGCGGGATCGTCCTTTTCAGTCGTGCCGACATCGGTATCCATCATATCCGCCCGGCGAAAGAACTCCGTCTCGGTGGCGCCCGGCATCAGGCAGGTGACGGTTATTTCGGTGTCCTTCAGCTCTTCGCGTAGCGCAAGGGAAAAGGAGTTCACGAAGGCCTTGGTTCCGTTGTAGACCGCCTGGAAGCTGCCGGGAATAAAGCCGGCGATCGAGCCGGTGATTAGGATCTTCCCGGCATTCCGGCGTCGCATGTCGTTGCCGATCCTGTGCAGCAGATAGACCGTCCCGGTGACATTGGTATCGATCACCTGCTTCGCCCTGGCGAAATCCTGATCGAGAAATGCGCGCCCCAGGCCGCGCCCCGCATTGGCGAGTAGCGCATCAACGGCACGGTCGCCCACCGTATCGCATAGCGCGTCAACGCCTTCGATTGTCGCAAGATCGGCATTCAGCGCTTCGACATTCGCTCCGTTCACCCTCAGCATCAACGCGGCCTCCTCGATGGCCGGCTCGTCTGCAACAATGAGCAAGTCGAAGCCCTCGCTTGCACAACGTCTGGCAAGTTCCAGGCCGATTCCCGTGGAGGCCCCTGTGACGACGGCAAATGGTCGGTTGATGGCCATGGCAAACTCCTGCGCTGATCCTGTGCCGCAAACCCACTCGCTACGGTCATGTTCCACCTCGGAGGGAACAGGGACGAAATCCGGACCTTATGTCCGCGAGAACGATGGAGGACGGAATGAAAGCGCTGACCTGGCACGGCAAGAACGATATCCGATGCGAAAGCGTCCCGGATCCAAAAATCCAGCATGGTCAGGATGCAATCATCAAGGTGACCGCCTGCGCGATATGCGGCTCGGATCTTCATATCTTCGACGGGGTCATTCCATCGATGGAGCATGGCGATATCCTCGGGCACGAGACCATGGGGGAGGTCGTCGAGGTTGGCGCTGACAACAAGAAGCTCAAAGTCGGCGACCGCGTCGTCGTGCCGTTCACGATCTCATGCGGGCAGTGCTTCTTCTGCCAACGCGGCTTCTTTTCCGGCTGCGAGCGAAGCAATCCCAACGCCGACAAGGCGACGAAGCTTTGGGGGCATTCACCGGCCGGGCTGTTCGGATATTCGCATCTGTTAGGTGGCTATTCCGGAGGGCAGGCGGAGTATCTGCGGGTACCTTACGCCGACATCGGCCCGATCAAAGTCCCGGAGCACTTGGCGGATGATCAGGTCCTGTTTTTGTCAGATATCTTTCCGACCGGCTACATGGCTGCCGATTTCTGCAATCTGCGAGGCGGAGAGACGGTTGCGATCTGGGGCTGCGGACCCGTGGGACAGTTCGCAATCCGGAGCGCGTTCATGCTGGGCGCCGAACGCGTGATTGCGATCGACACCGTCCCGGAGCGCATGGAGATGGCACGTGAGGCCGGCGCTGTCATCATCGATTTCCGGAATGAGGACGTTTACGACCGCATCCAGGAATTGACCGGGGGGCGAGGTGCCGACGCCTGCATCGACGCTGTTGGCACAGAACCCGACACGGCGTCCGGTTTCGACGCCGTCATCGACCGGGTGAAGGTCGCAACATTCATGGGGACCGACAGGCCGCATGTACTGCGACAGGCAATCCACTGTTGCCGCAATTTCGGGACCGTCTCGATTGTCGGCGTTTACGGAGGTTTCGTGGACAAGATCCCAATGGGATCCGCCATCAATCGCGGACTGACCTTCCGGATGGCCCAAACGCCGGTTCAACACTATCTCCCGATCCTCCTTGAGCGCATCGAGATGGGAGAGATCGACCCATCATTTGTCATCACTCACAGTTCCAGTCTCGAAGAGGGACCAGAGCTTTATAAAACCTTCCGCGCCAAGAAAGACGGCTGCATAAAGGTTGTGTTGAAGCCCTGACCGACCGTACGATGAATCTGCAAGACATATTGCCCGTGATCGGCACGTCGGCGGCAATGTTGACGTCGCTATCTTACTTGCCGCAGGTGAGAAAGGCGTTGCCGCGTGGTGCGACGGCAGACCTTTCGTTGAAGACGCTTGGCATTCTTACGACAGGACTTGGGATCTGGGTTATTTACGGTGTGCTGAAAGAAGATTTCGTCATCACTTTGGGCAACGGCGTCGGGGCGACGCTTTCCGGAACAGTCCTGTATTGCAAGATCCGTGATCTTCGCGCCGACCGCTGATGCGGTTTGACGTGACCGTTTACTCAGGCGGGAACGATTGATGCGAACCGAGCTTGCTCCTCTGTGAATTTGAGGAGTTCTATTGTGGCAATCGATGTTCGTAAAGGAATGCCATCGCGGAAATTGGATCGCCAGACATTCGAAGGCCGGATGCGAGCGCGTTTTGCGGACCCGGCTTTCGAGCCGCTGCAAGCTGAAATCGCCGCGCTCGTCGAAGCCGCTTGGGATGGATATTCTCACTCACGAAAGTCGCCACATACCCAGAAAGCCGGCGCGGATTACGCCGATCCCGACTACAACCTGTCACTCGACTGGGTGAGGGCAAAGCAGGCTATTGAAGCTGCCCAGCAGAAGCATGACGATGCAATGCGTCAAAAACGCGTATTGCTCATCAACGGGTCATCGCGCAGTGATCAGACTTGCCCTGGCGAGATGTCAAAGACGTTTCGACTATGCAAAATTGCGGGGCCTATCCTGACTGAACATGGCTTTGCCGTGGACTTTCTCGATCTCTCGCACCTGACCTCCGAACTCGGGCGGAAAATCCATCCTTGCAAATCTTGCGTCTCGACGGCGATGCCACTCTGTCATTGGCCTTGCAGTTGTTATCCAAATTATTCCCTGCAACAGACCGACGACTGGATGAACGAGATTTACCCCCTGTGGGTCGAAGCTCATGGCATCATGATTATCACGCCGGTCAACTGGTATCAGGCCCCAACTGGTCTCAAGGCCATGATCGACAGGCTAGTCTGCGCGGATGGCGGAAATCCCGATCCCACCAGCACCCATGGCAAGACAGCCGCCGAAGCCAAGGAGATAGAGCTGAAAGGATGGGGCTATCCGAAACATCTTGCCGGGCGATTATTTTCGATTGTCGTGCATGGCGACAGTATCGGCGCCGAAGGCCTGCGGCGCGGGCTCGCAGACTGGCTCACGGACCTCGATCTGATCTCGGCAGGCTCGCTGGCAGAGAAGGATGGATATGTCGGCTACAACGAGCCCTATGCGACGTCGCATCGCGCTCTGGATGACGACGATGCTTTTCAGCAGGATGTGCAGACGGCAGCGACGGTGCTGGCCCGAGCAATCCAGATGCAGGACGACGGCAGATTCGGCCAACCGGATGCTGGTCTTCGTCCGGCCGCGCCAAAATAATGGACGGCCGGATTGTCTGGCTGGCCACCTTGTCAGCTATTCCCCGATCCTTCATTTGTCTGCGTCAGAACCGATGTTTCGATCTGGTTTTTGGCTTCTGGGCTCGTGATCGACAGCTTGAGTTTGTCGGTCTCCGTGGCGACGACAAATTTTGTCGCCAAGCGACTCGGTGCAGAGCCGAGCGTTTCTTGAAGGACGATCCAATCTCCCTGGACGTGATCCACAGTTCCGACGTGCAGGCCATCAGACCCGATCACGCTGAGACGCGCATCCGATTTCTCGTGTGACGTCGGGTTCTCTTGCGGTGTCGGGATATCGATAGATGTTTCTGCGCGCAAGGCATTGCCACCAATTTCGGCAGCGAGGGATTCGACAAAATCCTTCACCGTCATAAGTGTGTTCCTTTCAAGTTCTTTGTGTTAGCGCGGATGCTCGCGGAAAGCACTATGCCGCCATCCTGCGGCAGGAGTCGGCGCATGCCCTGCACGTTGCGACGCATTCGTCCATGTTGCCGATGCGTTCGCAATTGGCCGCGCATTCCGCGCAAATCTCGGCGCATTCGCGACACGTATGTTTGTGGTGCGGTGTACCAATCAGCATGAAATGGGCTGAGGTGCGGCAGATTTCCGCGCAGGCCATCATCAGGCGGAAATGGTTAGGCTGGACATGTTCGCCGCCCATTTCCAGGCAATGGTTCATCGCCATACTCGTGCAGGTTCTGTAACAAGCGAGGCAGGTTTCGATGCAGCGCGTCATCTCTTCCGATTGCATGGCGTGTTCCTTCAGCTTTTGTCGCGGAGGTGGCGCTGGTGCTTCTGACCGGGTGCCAACGTGCCGGTTGCCTTGTCATTCTCTGAGTGAGGCTTGGGCTGGTTCGTCGAGCTTGGATCACGCGCCCGTTGCTTGGTTTTGGGCTGCTCCTGCTTCTTCACGTCCAGCGTGATGTCTTGATCGGATTTCGTCATGGCTTCCTCCCAACAGGAAAGGCCCCGGACTGTGCCGGGGCCGACCACACTAGACGAACGGGGTTCCGTAATAGTCGTTCACCGTCCTGGCACGGCCGGTATCTTGCCAATCCCAGTCCGCTTCATTGCTGTACTTCGGGGCACCCTGAAGCTGGTCCTTCGTTACATTGGTGACATAGCCACTCAATTCCGTATCGTATTTGAGAGATTGCCACGGAAGCGGGTAATGATCGTCGCCGATCCCAAGGAAGCCGCCGAAGCTCAGCACGGCATAGGATGCCTTGCCGCTCACCTTTTCGAGCATCACACGCTCGATGGAGCCGATCTTCTCGCGATCGCTGCCATATACTGCGGTGCCTTCGACTTTATCGGTGCCGATGAGCGTGCCGGTCTCGCGTTGTGCCATGATGTCCTCCTTTGGTTCATTTGCGGCGAAAACGGAAAGGTATCGGCCTTGTTCCTGATTAAGCCGCACGATGCAGGAGGCGTCGTTTCAGGCTGGAGCGACGCCTTCACGGCGCTTTTTCTTGCGCACCGTAAAACCGAGCTGCAAGTTCCAACGTATCATGACAAATGCATTGGGTTCAGGGTGGAGAACGGGCATGCCCCGATATCTTCTGGAACTGGAATATGAAAGCGGCGAGCGCCTTCGTGATATCGAAGGTTCTGAAGTCCCCGATCAGCAGGCCGCAATGGCTGAAGCGGACAGGGGAATCCGCGAGCTAATCGCGGCAACGATCGTTGACCGACGTCAGGATCTTCCCATGAGGATCATCGTCGTTGATGACCGGGGACGCGACGTCGGTGTCATCACAAGCCGTGACGTCATTCCCGAGGCATGGCGCGTCTGATATCGAACAGACGTTTGGCTTGCTGATGTGTGCGGCTTGATCCCTTACGGTCGAGCCAGCGAGGCCCGATCGCGAGCTGGCGCAGGTCGTTACGCTCGGGGCCGACCGGGAGGGCGCGAGCACGCCGCAATATGTCGGCCGCGTGCTGCCTGAGAGCGTCCGAGGCCACAGGGGTGTTCATTACAGAACCTATGTCGTTGCTGATACCAGGGACTGAAGACGTCTTACCGTCGCTTTCGCCTGACGCGTTCCGACCAACGAAATGTTGTGTGCGCGAGCGACCTTTTGCACGGCGGTGGTCTTTCGATTCAAAGCGGCTGCCGCTCGATTGATGGATGCCCCGGCGGCGGAAAGTTCTTTCAGTCGTGTGATATCGGCATCCGTCCAGGAACGGCTTGTCACATGTTCATAGGTACCTCATCATTTTGGTGGCTGTAGACCAGGGGAATCCGCCCAGCTTGCGAGATTGACGCTTATGTCCGCTGTACGGGCCTGTTTCAGCAGGCGGTCCCGCTCAACTCCGGGCGGCATCCGTTGCGCCGCGACGAGCAAGTCTTTGATGCGCAGATTTTCCAATTGCTTAGTATCGTTCCGGACGTATGGGCTGACTCGCGGCACGATGACCTCCGAATACATGTGATCCATCAAGATTGGCGGGCGCCACCAATCTGTCTGCAGGAAAGGCGACACACACGTAAATTTCCGAAACCATGACGCGCTTGCAATACAATGGAAGCGTCAACTGTGAAGTCGCCGGATCTCGATGATTGCGATGATCTCGTCGGCCTCGTTGCGCAACAAGACCTTCTGTCCCGCCCATGCAGCGTGGCGTCCGAGTTTTCTGGCGAGCTGTTTTGCTGCGTCAATAGCAGTGTCGTCGTCGTCACTTTCAAAGCAAATGAGTTGGTTCACGACGTTCCTGACCGTTCATTCCGAATCTTGCGCGCAAGACCCTCGCACCACGGGTGCGGGAGCGGGGAGGAAAGGCGGGTTCGATGCAAAGCGTTTTGCGACCAGCAGCGCGAATTCCTCGGAGACGAAAACACCAACGAGTTGCTCGGTGCCTCCGTCGGGCCATTCAGCAACGATGACATAGCCATCGGTTTCGGAAAGGCGCTCGATTGAAAAGCGGAGGCATGTTGCGCGCATATCGTTCACTTCCTCTACCCGAAAGAGTACGGGACTTCAGGCTTCCGTTCTGTCAGAAATCTACCTTCGCGCGAATTAATGGACGTGAAGTATTAAAAATCTTCAGGGAACAGCGAGCGAGCGGGAAGGGAAGCCAATAATGCGCCACCTGTATCGCGAACATCGATTGAGCGCGGAACCGGCCGCGCGTCACGGATGCGGTTACTTACGATTTCGCGCAAAATTACTTCGCCAAGCCGTAGCGCCGACGCAGCATCCTTGAGGTTCGTGCCGTCTTCGTCGCCGATCGTGGTGTCGTGATCGACAATGTCAAAATAGTATAGCGGCAAAACCCTGCTCCGGGCGCATTCGCTGCCACTACTCCCATTTTCGAGTTTTGTTTCAGGACGTCTTATCCCGAAATAATTGACGGCGGTGTTCAGCCATATCCTGTTCGCATTCGCAGGCCCACTCGGTGACTTTGTTGATATCCAAGATCTGGATATGCCCGCGCCGATAACTGATAAGCCCAGCAGCCTGTAATTCTCTCGCGACGTCTGTCACGCTCGGGCGAGACACGCCCATCATTTGAGCCAGAAATTCCTGGGTCAATTCCAGATTAGGGCCTGAAAGCTCGTGCATTCTGATGAGCCATCGCGCCAGGCGCTGGCGGACCTTGTGCGCTGCGTTGCATGCGGCAGTTTGCTGAACCTGCGCCAGAAAAAACTGCTCATGCTGCACTAGAGCTTCGCGAATCTCCGGCAATTCGAGAGCGAGACCACGAAGCTTGTCGGGGTCGATCACCGATGCTTCGCCGTTCACCTGAACCATCACGCGGTTGAGGGAAATGTTGCTGTTCAGGGCTTGCGAGCCGCCAAAAACGCCATCTCTGCCGATCATGCCGGTTTCGATTGCGCCGCCGCCAAGCAGATCGACAACGCAGGACAGATTGCCAGTGTGAGGGAAATACACGCGGCGAATGCGCTCATGGGTTTCTGCAAGGACGTCTCCGCTCTCGAGCCGAATCACGGCAAGATGAGGCAGGAGCCGAGCGCGGGCTTCTGTACTGAACGATGCGACAACGAAGTTTGGATGAGACACAAAGCCCCCTTTCAGAAAAGAGGGATTGCAGCGCACATCCGGCGCGAGCCTGCAGGGCTGGATTTCAATCTTTATCACGCTGCGAGAGGGATGTCTGCAAACAATGCCCAAAAAGGACAAATTTTGGGGGGCTGCGAGTGCAGGTCCAGTTGGCCACCGCTGCGGACTGCTGACAGGGATGTCAAGAACGATAGCCTTTACGGCAGATGCTTGGGGGCGGCACCGCACCTCTGGCAGGCCAAGCGCCGGTGAACAGCTGTACGGATAGAGAGTATCTGGCCTTCGTTAGGGAGACCCCGCCGTCCGGGCTGGGGGCAGGTAAGACGGCGGGGCTCGTCAGGGACGGAAGCGGACTCCGTTCCCGGTCCACAAAGGCAATTCATCGATCTATGTTCCAAAATGCGCCGACGGGACGAGTGATGGAAGCGACATCCATCCAGTTCTTCGGTCCAAACAGAAAAATGCCCCGCTTGTGGCGGGGCAGTTTATGGGGCGTCTCGGTAGGAAGCTTGAACGCTCCGTCCGAGCAATCCGAAATCATCGTTTCCGTTCCGCGGCGGCATCATTTCAACCTATTGCAACATTGAACGGCATGCGTAGATGGAAACGCCGTGGCCGTTTGCAACGCAACGCGCATCACAAATTAATTCAGGGTAGCGTAGGAAAACCTACAGACGGCGGCGAGGTCAGAACTCAATTCTGAGCTGCAACGGCAAAGTAGGGAGCGGCAGGATGCCCATGGAGATGTTTGATGAGTTGACGCGCGCCAATATGGAAGTCGCGCTGCAGCGTGCGTGCGCATTGTTGCCTCGGGAAAAATCAGAGCATCACGCCACAAGATCTTATGTTGCGGAGAAGATCATCGAGGCGGCTCAGGCAGGCACTCGCACGTTGACAAAGCTTACCGATGTCGGGCGGCAAGCTGCAAACGAGCTTAAATCAGTACATTGAAGGCAGTCACCTGCGCCCAATTTGCCAGGATGTCTCCACTGGTATGGAAAGCAGGAGGAGACATCATGTCAGGCTTGCTAATTTGTTTGACCGCCTAACGCTGTCTTGTTGCCGGTGTCTCGACCCGGCGCAGTCACACGGACTTCGTGACCTTGCCGGATCGCGAGCGAGGCCGCGCTGATGGCGGCCTCGAACGCTGCTTCCTTCGTTTCGTACGTGCCCTCAATGTTGTCGTCGTGGCGCACACCCCAAGAGGCGCCGTTTTCGATCACGTCGTAAGCGGCAAGTCCCATGGTCTCCTCCGGTCACTTCGCTTTGTTCAGCTTCTGCGCCATTTCGAGATGATGCTGAAGATGCGGAAGGGTCTTCCCGGCCCAGTCCTTCAGTTTCGCGTCGTCGCCGCCCTTTGCATATCGTTCGAAGAGCGAAACCGCGTCTTTGTGAGCGCTGACCTGCATCGAGGCATAGTCGGACGTAAAGTCCTCCGGCTTGGCATCCTTCAACTTATCGACCTTCTTCTGATGCGTGTCATCGAGCGAAGTCGGGATCTGGGCTTGTACGCCACCGCTAACGAGCGCCCTTAGTTCGTCTGAGGTCTTGGTGTGGTCGGTAACCATCTGGCTCGCGAATGATTTGGCGTCCGCGTCACCACGTTCCTGCGCGAGCTTACTCGTTGCAATCTCGGTCATGTCACTCATCGCCGCTTCTTTCACGAAGTCGGCTGTACTCGGTGCGACGCCGAGAACAGAATTCACGCCGGTCTTCTCACCGACCGACTGAGCGATCGCGGCTGAACCGAGGGCGAAGGCTAGGATTGCGGCCGCGGCGATTGATGACTTGAACATTGCAGACTGCCTCTCAGTTCTTGTTGTGCTAAAGCTGAAATGTCGATTTTCAGGCATCGTTCCGCGTGCGATTAGCTTCTGAGGCGGCACCCAAATTGGCCCTGTTGTGTCTCCAAACTTTTCATTGAGAAACGCTTGGTCTCTCACGAGTCTTACTGCCCCGTTGTATCGTCCATCTCGATTTCTCGGGCCCTTTGCTCAAATTCCGCCGATGCTGCCAACAAGCGAGATTTGGTTTCTTGATCTTCGACGCCGTCCGCCAGGCGACGAGCCCGCTCGGATAGTTTGCGAAGTTTTAAAGGATCGGTCTGGACTTCATGGGCCACCTGCAACGCTCCCGGCGACCGCCATCGCCAACGCCTCGAGATCGATGATCCCGCTGACCCTGAACCCGCCTCCCGTCTCGATGGAGAGATCAGCAGGCTTGTCCGCTGCTTGCCGCTCCAGCTCCGCCTTGATGGCTTCGATAATCTGTTTTTCCAGCATTGACCTCTCCTAGCTGAATACGCCCATGAACCAACCCGCGACGACCAGCAGCGGAACGACGGCAACAACGATCATAATAAGTGGAGACGGCTCGTTACCTTCATCATTGGGCTTTCTGAATTTCATCGACTACTCCGTCGGTCGGCGGCCAGTACGGGGATTGAGAGGTGCTCGTCGGTCGCGAAGCAGGCCTTCCGGAATATCCACATGTCCTGCAGCGCTGGGATGTGCCGCCTGGTCGGCTGATTGTTTGTTGACCGGGGTTATCGCGTCGTATGTGGCGCTTCGGACGTCGCGGCCATCGGTGTGCATATCGTTTGCCATCTGAGCCTCGCTCTTGAAGCTCCAATGATCGACTGCCGGTCTCGTTCCGGGAGCAGCCGGAAATCCGGCGAGGACGCCGCTGAGACGGCGGGCGGAGGCGGTGGCGAGATGGCCAGAACGGGCGGCCAATTCCTTTGTCGGTTGCTCTCCGACCTTGGATGCGCTCGCAGAAGCGCACGGCCTATAGTGGCCCCCGCCGTCCCAAGCCCACATGGACGACGTAGCCGGCTCCACTCTGGGCAGAAGGACAAAACGCTTATTGGTAAAATCGCAGACTGTTTGACCCGCTCCCGGTACCAAAAAGAAGCCCCGCCGGAGCGGAGCAGGTTATGGATGTCTTGGGAGGGAGAGTTCAGCCCCCAAACAATATGCAGCGTTCCTGGCTAGGACTTCTTCGGGACTTTCTCGCCCTTCTTCCGCGCCTTGGAAAGACCGATGGCGATCGCCTGCTTTTTGCTTTTCACTTTGCCGCCCTTTCCGCCGGGACCGCTCTTTGCCGTCCCCTTCTTGGTACGGTGCATCTCTCGCTCGACCTCTTTGCCGGCGCTCTTCGAATACTTGCGCTTGGCAGTTTTCTTGGTCTTTTTCGCCGCTGTCTTTTTGGTGGTCTTCTTGGCTGTCGCTTTCTTCGCCGACTTCGCCTTCTTTGCTTTCTTCGCCATAACGCTTCCTCTCGTTTTATCGCTGGGATCAATCAAAGTCCTTGAGTGTAAGTTCCTTGGATGCCCGATGCGGCGGCTGATCGTGAGAATATCGACGCCGCCGCGATCAGGTGGCTCACATGCGTGCGACGCAGGCTATGGAACGTCGCCTCGACCTCTGCGGCAGCGGCGAGTTTACCCCAACTCTGGGAGAAGGTTTTGAGGCAGGCGGCGTGGGTAGCTTCGCGCTATTTCTGCCTCGGCGCGGATGTCCGGTGATGGCGCAAAGCGGACATTGCGAGATGTCGGCTGCTCGCTTTCCGATGGTCAGCATTCTCCGCCGCGATCTTCCCGTGCTTTCCCTTTCCGCGACCCGATTTGCTACCGGTCCTCACTTCGTCGTCGACGATTTTGCATTTACTCGATAAGTTCAATTGAGGCGCGGAAGATTCGCGAGGAATCGTTTTGCCCACCGCTCGTCCTCCCAACCTTTCACAAATCTACATCTTTTCCGCCAAGACAAGGCCACAACATCTCTAGTCGGTTCGAGGCGATCCAGGATGCTGTCGGGACAAAAACAAGCAGCGGGTCCTTCGGTCTCCAAGACCTCTCTTATTAAGCAATCGGTGCCATCATCGTCGGGCGGCAGTTTTAGTAGAAACGTGATGGCGCCAATACGGTCATTGAAGTGACGTGATCGGACAGCAGCGAATACCACTGCGAAGTGTTTGTCATCGAGTGAACTCACAACACTAGTTTCGATAATGGAGCCGTCATCGACTTTCCAATCTCTGATACTTTTCTCCACGTTTCCCGTCGGATCGAGATCCATAAATGTGTAGGACACGAGTTCTCCTCGGCTGCGAAGTGCTACGAGCTTGAGACCGCTTTAGCTATTGCTGGTCAAGCCATGTAGAGAATTGTGAGGCTGCTTCTATGATGGACGCAAGCCTGAAAGTGAGCGACGTGCATACTAGGAGTGACGCGTGACGAGTAGGTCAGCAGAACTCGCCGAATGCCAAGTCCTCGACGGGTAGCAAGCTACAGCGCTCCAATTCCCGAAGATATTTGTCATCCGGAAGCGGCTTGCTCGTTATCTCGACAATCAGCCTCTCCACGAATTCGGCTGCGTTCGTCGGGAAGAAATCCCATCCCACATCTTCGCAAAGATTCCCCATCTCCTTTTCGAACCATAAAGAGCTGATTGCCAGGAAACGCTCGGCTTGGGTGCGCAACTCACTTGGGATTGAATCCGCTGTTGCACTCATTCGATCGAAACAATGTTGGCGCGGATCTTGGCCAGGTTTGGGAAAACCTAGAAAGCCGTACCCCTGCCATCCATCGAATTCGGCATCTCTAAACCGCTTTTTCAAAGCATCTGAAAGCATTTGATCTCCCCGTTCGTACTTCGTGATTTTTGAGCGTGTTGTCCATCATGGCTGCTCTGGCGACCGACGGTGGTCCAATATGAAGCAAGCCCATGAGAGAGATTTCTGTTCGGCGACATATGAAGGTTTGGTAGGAGCCGCTCATGCGGGCAAATCTGTGTATGGATCGCAGAACAGGATGTCGTCTTCCGGAATGGATCGAGGGCGCTGAAATCGTCGCAGCAGAAGGTCGTCGGATTTCGTGCTTACTAGAATGCCAAGCAGTCGCCAGACAAACTCAGCTGCCGTATCCGGGAAGAAATCGATCCCGACTCGTTCGCCTAAGTTGCGGGTCTCTCGCTCGAACCAGGCTTGGTCGATTGCAAGAAACTGGTCGGCTTGATCGCAGAGCAACTCGGTGACTTCGTCGGCGGTGGCGATCACCTGATTGAGACAGATGGTCCTCTGATCGTCACTTGGTGCCGAGGCGCAGGCCAGATACCCATTGTCTTGCCGAGCATCGCGCTTCGCTTCCTCGAGGCAAACTTTCAAAACTTTGAACAGCACGTTCTTCTCCCCAAAAACATCGCACGACAATGTTCATGGTATGTTCTTCTGTTGTCAATTGAATGCCGGAGGGGTTGGTTAACGACGCTTAATGAAGTCTCCGGGCTTTCAATCAAAATGGAATCAAATTACCGCTTGGGATCGATCGCCGAGTTGGCGGAAGATACGAAAAGGGCACTCTCGACTGGCCACGTGGATCGGCCGCAGCCACATCTGCTGGACGGGCTTCGGAACTATTTTGGCGAATTGCTCAGTATTCTCAATGCCGAATAGGACCGTGGTCCGATCCCACGCAGAACTTTGGCTCAAAAGTGCAGAACTTTGGGTCTCCCACCACCACGGGTCTGGAACGATAAGGCGAACGCCACCGCATGATGGACGTCCTCAATCTCGCGCTGCCTTATTTCGGGTTGATCTTTATCGGTTTCGCCTGCGGCAAGGTGAAGGGGCTGCCTGAATCCGGCCTCGCCTGGATGAACTTCTTCCTCCTTTATGTGTCGCTGCCTGCACTGTTCTTTCGCATCATGGCGAAGACGCCGTTCGAGGAACTCAACAATCTCCCTTTCGTGATTGGCACCACTGCGGCGACTGCGACGGCGTTCTTCCTCTCGGTCTTCGCGGGTAAATTGCTCGGCCGGCTGACGATGCGCGAGGCGGGGATGGCCGGGCTCGCGGGGGGCTATGGCAATATCGGCTATATGGGGCCGGGTCTGGCGCTCGCCGTGCTCGGGCCGAAGGCCGCGGTGCCGACGGCGCTGGTGTTCTGTTTCGACAGCATCTTCCTGTTCTCGATCGCGCCTTTGATGATGGCGCTGACCGCACCGGAGAAGCGGTCGCTGCTGCCGACCATCGGCATCGTCATCAAACATATCGTGCTGCATCCGCTGATCGTCGCCGCCTATCTCGGCGCGGCGGTCGCGGCCTTCCATGTTCAGATGCCGGTGGCCGTCGACGGCATGCTGCTGTTTCTGCAGAACTCCGCCGCGCCTGTGGCGTTGTTCGCGCTCGGCGTCACCGTGGCGCTCCGGCCGCTCGGCCGCGTGCCATGGGAAATCCCCGGCCTGATCGCGATCAAGCTGCTGCTGCATCCGCTCATCGTCTTCGGCCTGATGCTGGCGCTCGGACCGTTTCCGCCGGTATGGGCGGCGACGGCGGTGCTGCTGGCCTCGCTGCCGCCGGCGCTCAACGTGTTCGTGATTGCGCGGCAATATGACAGCTGGATCGAGCCGGCGTCGGTTGCGGTGCTGCTCGGGACGTTTTTCTCGGTGCTGACGCTGACCTCGGTGATGTATTTCCTGAAGTCAGGCCAGATCGCGTTTCCGTAGCCCCGGATGGAGCGATGAGCTTATCGCCAACTCGGCGACAGGCCCTCGCGCATGGCCAGTCGGCGCAGCGGGCCGATGGCCCCCATGGCATGCATGCCGGCGGCACGGATCATCTGGAACGGCAGCAGATCGTTGAGCAGCGAGCGGTTCGCCATGTCGATGGCGAAGGTGCGGGAGGCGATGTCGCTGCGGCGCTTGCGGGCGTAGCGCGCGATCACGTCGGGCGCGCCAATGTCCTCGCCGGCAATGCCGGCATCGCGCACAACCTCTGCCAGATCTGATGCGTCGCGCAAGCCGAGATTGAGGCCCTGCGCCCCGATCGGCGGCACCACATGGGCGGCATCGCCAACCAGCACGACGCGGTTCTTGGCGAGTTCACGCGGACCGCCGATACCGAGCGGGAAGCGATAACGGCCGGGCTCTACCGTGAGCCGGCCGAGAATGGAATGCGATTGCTTCTCGATCGCCGCCGAGAGCGCATCGTCGCTCAGTGCCGACAACCGGTCGGCCTCAGCAGGCTTGTTGATCCAGACGACGCTGGAGCGATCGCCGGGCAACGGAACGAATACGCAGGGACCGTGCGGCGTGTGGAATTCGGTCGAAACGTTCCGGTGCGGCCGGGTATGGGCGACATTGAACGTGATTGCCACCTGATCGAGCGGACGGCGGTTTGCAGTGATGCTGGCGGCGTCGCGGCACATGGACTGCCGGCCATCGGCGCCGACCGCGAGACGCGCCAGGACGGTCTGGCCCTGGGCGGTGACGATGGCGACCTGAGCGTCGCCGGGCTGCACCGAGGCGGCGTCATCCTCGATGCGGGTGAGATTGGTCAGTTCGGCCACACGTGCTTCCATCGCCGCGAC
This sequence comes from Pseudomonadota bacterium, assembly GCA_023449855.1. Lineage (GTDB taxonomy): Bacteria > Pseudomonadota > Alphaproteobacteria > Rhizobiales > Xanthobacteraceae > Tardiphaga. Next base: position 24,915 of record JAEXHR010000143.1, read on the forward strand.
CAGTTCGCGGTTCTCGATATTGTAGCCGAAGGTGTCGAGGCCGATCTCGTCGCTGACGAATTTCACCTCGGGCGCGCGGATCAGGCGGCCGGTGTCATCGACCAGACGCATCGTCTTTAGTGCGGCGGCCTTGCCGGCGCAGCGCTGCCAGACGCCGAGCCCGTCCAGGAAATCCACGGAACCGCCGAGCAAAGCGGTGGTGCGATTGTCGGCATAGGGCGTGCGGCGGGCGACGAGCACAGTGCGACTGCCGGTTTCGGCGACGGCAATGGCCGCAGCGAGGCCGGCCGGTCCGCCACCGACAATGGCGACGTCATAGGGGGGAACGGGGGTATCGATCATGGCCGGACCATCGGCCTTTGCGATGGTATTTTCAAGTCACGATGCATCGCGAAATCGTTCCACGCGTGCCTGGCGGCCGAACGTCGCGTGCTGCGATATGACAATGGTCAAAGAATCCTGCTAGCCCTTCCTTTCCAGTGCTCGCGAGGCCATGAACGCCATGATCGAACTGTTTTCCAGCCCCGAAGCCTGGGCTGCGCTGCTGACGCTGACCGCTCTCGAAATCGTGCTCGGCATCGACAACGTGATCTTCCTCTCGGTGCTGGTGGCGCGGCTGCCGCCTGATCAGGCGAAGCGTGCACGGCAGATCGGCCTCGCGCTGGCGCTTGTTTTTCGCATTGCGCTGCTCAGCATCCTTGTCTGGCTGATCGGACTGACGGCGCCGGTGGTCACGGCGTTCGGGCTGGCGCTGTCATGGCGAGACCTGATCCTGATCGGCGGCGGCCTGTTCCTGATCGCCAAGGCGACGCACGAGATCCATGCCGAAGTGGAAGCGCGGGAAGGGCATGCCAGCGACAAGCCCGCCGCCAATGCATTTGCGTGGGTGATCCTGCAGGTTGTGATCGTCGATCTCGTCTTCTCGCTCGACAGTATCATCACCGCCATCGGCATGGCGGATCGTATCGAGATCATGGTGGCCGCCGTGATCATCGCCTGCGCGGTGATGTATGTGTCGTCCGGCCCGGTGGCGCGCTTCGTCGCAGCCTATCCGACCACCAAAATGCTGGCGCTGGCCTTCCTCGTGCTGATCGGCGTGTCGCTGGTGGCGGACGGATTCAAATTCCATATTCCGCGCGGCTACATCTATTTCGCCATCCTGTTTTCGGCGGCGGTGGAATTGTTCAACATCCTCGCCAAGCGCAACCGCCGCAAGCGCGCGAGCTAGCTGCGGTTGACATCTTGGGGCCGTTGGTATCGCTTGTAGCCAAAGTCATTCAGGGAGATCGAGCGATGACCAAGGCCGTGCGCGTCCATCAAACCGGCGGACCCGAAGTTCTGACTTATGAGGACGTCGAAGTCCCGGCGCCGGGCGCAGGCGAGGTGCGCATCCGCCAGCATGCAGTCGGCGTCAATTTCATCGACACCTATTTCCGCACCGGTCTCTACAAAGCGCCGCAACTGCCTTTCATCGCCGGTAACGAGGCCTCGGGTGAGGTGGTCGAAGTGGGGCCGGGCGTCACCGACTTCCACCCCGGCGATCGCGTCGCCTATTACTCCAATCTCGGCAGCTATGCCACCGAACGCGTGTTCGCTGCGGACCGCCTGGTGAAGCTGCCGGATCGCATCACCCATGAGCAGGGCGCCGTGCTGATGCTCAAGGGCCTCACGGTCTGGTACCTGCTGCACAAGACCTTCAAGGTCGAGCCGCATCATCGCGTGCTGATCCATGCCGCGGCCGGCGGCATCGGCCTGATCGCCTGCCAGTGGGCCAAGGCGATGGGCGCGCATGTCATCGGCACCGTCGGTTCGAAGGAGAAAGGCGAACTGGCGCTCGCCAATGGCTGCGATCACGTCATCTATTACAACGAAGAGAATTTCGTCGATCGCGTGAAGCAGATCACGCGGAACGAATTGTGCGATGTCGTCTATGACGGCGTCGGCAAGACGACCTATCCGGGCTCGCTGTCATGCCTGAAGACGCGCGGTCTGTGGGTGTCGTTCGGCAACGCGTCGGGACCTGTGCCGCCATTCGCCATCGCCGAACTCAACAATCACGGCTCGCTCTTTGCGACACGGCCCAAGCTGAACGACTATGTGGCGAAGCGCTCGGAATTGCTGGAGGGCGCGGATACATTGTTCTCCGCGGTGATCGACGGCAAGCTGCATGTACCGATCAACCACGCCTATGCGCTCAAGGATGCGGCCAAGGCGCATATCGATCTCGAAGCGCGCAAGACGACGGGTGCGGTGATCCTGAAGGTGTGAGCTCGTGCCTAGTCCTATGTCCCTCATGGTGAGGAGGCGCTTTTGCGCCGTCTCGAACCATGAGGTGGCCTGGCTGGGAGCTTGCGACCATCCTTCGAGACGCGGCGAAGACGCCGCTCCTCAGGATGAGGGTGGCGCTCCTTAAAACCCTGCCACGGTCCCGTGCAGGTCGTAATTGTCCGCGCGCTCGATCTTGGCCGTAACGATCTCACCGACCTTCAGCGGACGGCGCGCGGTCACATAGACCGCGCCGTCGATGTCTGGGGCATCCGCCTTCGAGCGGCCCTTCGAGACGGTCGGGCCGACTTCGTCGATGATCACCTGCTGCCGCGTGCCGACCTTGCGCTTGAGGCGGCGTGCCGAGATCTTCTGCTGGCGCTCCATCAGCGCGTTCCAGCGCTGCTGCTTCAACTCATCCGGCACGTCGAGGCCGATGCCGTTGGATACCGCGCCCGCCACGGGCTCGTATTTGAACGCGCCGACGCGGTCGATCTGGGCTTCGTCCAGCCAGTCGAGCAGATACTGGAAATCGTCCTCGGTCTCGCCGGGAAAGCCGACGATGAAAGTCGAGCGCAGCACGAGATCCGGGCACTGTTCGCGCCACGCCTTGATGCGGCCGAGTGTCTTGTCCTGCGCGGCCGGGCGCTTCATCGCCTTCAGCACGTTGGGTGCGGCGTGCTGGAAGGGAATGTCGAGATAGGGCAGCACATTGTTGCCAGGTGTCATCAGCCCGATGACCTCATCCACGTGGGGGTAGGGATAGACATATTGCAGCCGCACCCATGCGCCGAGTTCGCCGAGTTCCTTGGCAAGGTCGTAGAACTTGGCGCGGACGCTGCGGTCCTTCCATTGGCTCTCGGCATATTTGATGTCGACGCCGTACGCCGACGTGTCCTGCGAAACGACCAGCAGCTCCTTGACGCCGGCCTTTACCAGCTTCTCGGCTTCGAGCAGCACGTCCTTGGCCGAGCGCGAGACGAGATCGCCGCGCAGTTTAGGGATGATGCAGAAGGTGCAGCGATTGTTGCAGCCTTCGGAGATCTTCAGATAGGCGTAGTGCCGCGGCGTCAGCTTGATGCCTTGCGGCGGCACCAGATCGATATGCGGATTGTGGACCGGCGGCAGTGCGCGGTGCACGGCCTCCAGCACGCTCTCATATTGCTGCGGACCGGTGATCGACAGCACGTTCGGATAGGCCGCTTCGATCTGCTCCGGCTCGGCGCCCATGCAGCCGGTGACGATCACCTTGCCATTGGTCGCCATGGCTTCGCCGATCGCGCCGAGGGATTCCTGCTTGGCGCTGTCGAGGAAGCCGCAGGTGTTGACGATGACGATATCGGCACCGTCATGCTTGCGGGCGAGCTCGTAGCCCTCGGCGCGCAGGCGCGTGATGATGCGCTCGGAATCCACCAGGGCCTTGGGGCATCCCAGCGAGACAAAGGAAATTTTGGGCGCGGCGGCCTGTTGCATGTTCGATCTGCCTGATTGAAGGGCAGCAGGTAGTCCCATTTGCCCACAAATTCAAGGCTTTATGCTGCGCTGCCGCGTGCTATGGGTATGCGTGTCCAGCCGAGTGCCCGATGTCCGACAAGTCGCCCAAGATCGTCATCGTCGATGAGAGCCCAATCCGGGCTGCGATCCTCGAAGAGGGGCTGCGCGAGGCCGGCTATGGCGATGTGCACCACATCTCGGAGATGCAGAATCTGCTGAGCCGGATTTACCAGCTCGATCCCGAGGTTATCCTCATCGATCTGGAAAACCCCAGCCGCGACGTGCTGGAACAAATGTTCCAGGTATCGCGCGCCGTTCGCCGGCCGGTCGCCATGTTCGTCGATCAGAGCGATGCCGAGGCGGCGCGGGCCTCTGTCGAGGCGGGGGTATCTTCCTACATCGTGGACGGGCTGAAGAAGGAACGGATCAAGCCGATCCTCGATCTCTGCATCTCCCGCTTCAACGCCTTCTCCCGGCTGCAGGACGAGCTCGAGCGCACCAAGTCGGCGCTGGAAGAGCGCAAGATCATCGACCGCGCCAAGGGCATCGTGATGAAACTCAAGGGCCTCAATGAAGAAGAGGCCTATGTGCTGCTGCGCTCGACGGCGATGCGCGAAAAGAAGAAAATCGGCGAGATCGCCCAGTCGATCATCACCGCAGCGGAGCTTTTGAAATGACCCATCCGCTCCGCATCGGATTCATCCCGCTGGTCGATGCCGCCGCCTTGATCGTCGCTGCGGACAAAGGCTTCGCGAAGGAAGAGGGGGTTGAGGTCGAGTTGGTCCGCGAAGTCTCGTGGTCCAATGTGCGCGACAAACTGAACATCGGGCTGTTCGAGGCAGCGCATCTGCTCGCGCCGGTGGCCATCGCCTCCAGCCTCGGGCTCGGTCATGTGAAGGTGCCGATCGTGGCGCCGTTCAATCTCGGCATCAATGGCAATGCCATCACCGTCTCGCCGGCGCTGCATGGCGCTATCATGTCGGAGCTGGATGGCGATCCCGCCGATCCCATGGCGACTGCGCAGGCGCTGAAGCGGGTCGTCGTCGGACGCGCGCGGGCAGGAGCCGATCCGCTGACCTTCGGCATGACCTTTCCATTCTCGACCCACAATTACCAGCTCCGCTTCTGGATGGCGGCGGGTGGTGTCGATCCGGACGAAGATGTGCGTCTGGTCGTGCTGCCGCCGCCTTACATGGTCGACAGCCTCGCCAACGGGCATGTGGATGCCTTCTGTGTCGGCGCGCCCTGGAATTCCGTCGCTGTCGATCTCGGCATCGGCCACATCCTGCATTTCGTCTCGGATATCCTGCAGCGCGCAGCCGAGAAGGTGCTGGCGATACGGCAGAGCTGGGCTGAGAAGAACCCGGACGTGGTTGCCGCGCTTACGCGGGCCCATGTGAAGGCGGCTGCGTTCATCGAGGCCCCGGAGAACCGCGACGAGGTGACGTCCATTCTCGCCAAGCCCGCTCGCATCGGCGTATCGCCCGAGGTGCTGCAGCGGACGCTGGATGGCAAGCTCAAGGTCTCGCCGGACGGCACCTGGCGCGAGAGCAGTCGTTATCTTCTGGTCGGCCGGGAAGGAGCGGGGAGGCCCGATCCGGCGCAGGCGGCATGGCTCTATGCCCAGATGGTGCGCTGGGGACAGACGGCGATCAGTCCCCAGGCGCTGGCGACGGCAAAGGCTGTGTTCCGGCCGGATTTGTATGATGCCGCGGTCGGCCAAGCGGGCACTATCGGCCATGGTGGGGAAGACGCGGTCGGGGCCTTTGCCGGGCCGGCTTTTGATCCCGACCGGATCGAGGCGCACCTTGCCGCCTTCGAGATTGCGCATCTGAAGGGCTGACGAACACCGCCGCCTCATTATTGTGCGTGCAGTGCAAAATAACTGCAGTGATGCGCTCGCGGGATCGATCCCCATCGTCAGTCGACTGATTTCTCACATTAAAACGATCTTCTGAGGCTGGCACAGGACTTGAATGTCCTTTCCTGCCGGCACCCGCTGATGTCTGCCGGCCATCCCGATGGATATCCGCAGCAACGAGGCTGATCGGACCGTCATCCAATTCAACCCGGCCAAGGCGGCCGGACTGATGCGGAGCGGTCTCGTTTCTTCTCATCCCGTTGCCGCCACGTTGTGGCCCGCAGGAGCTTCGTCGCCGCATGAAAATCGAACCGCTTTCCGTCGACTTTACGGACGAACAGAAGCGCTATCTGGAAGGCTTCACCACCGGCCTTCAGATCAGCCGCGTCGGCAAGGGATTTGGCGGTGGTGCGGCCGGAAAGGGCGGCGCGGAGCCGACCGGTCCGGATGCCTCGCATATCAAGGCGCAGGACCGCACGCTCGCTGCCGGCAAGAAGCTGGTCGATCAGGAGAAGTGGAAGCGCGAGGAGCATCCGTTCGACGCCTATCCGCGGTTGCGGGAGCAGGCCGCAAGCGATGCGCGGCCGTCGCCCGCAGATAATTTCCGCTGGCGCTACTACGGCATCTTCTATGTCGGGCCGACGCAGGACAGCTACATGTCGCGCCTGCGCATCCCGAACGGGATCATGAAGCACTGGCAGCTTTCGGGCCTTGCAGATCTCAGCGATGAGCTGTGCGGGCCATTCAGTCATGTCACCACGCGGGCCAATCTGCAGGTGCGCGAAATCCCGCCGAAGAACGCGGTGAAGCTGATCGAAGGCATCCAGGATCTCGGTCTGTGCTCGCGCGGCTCCGGCGCCGACAATATCCGCAATGTCACGGGTACGCCGACCGCCGGCATCGATCCGCAGGAAATCCTCGATACGCGGCCCTATGCGCGCGAGTGGCACTATCACATTCTCAACGACCGCTCGCTTTACGGCTTGCCGCGAAAATTCAACGTGGCTTTCGACGGCGCCGGCAAGATCGCAGTGCTGGAAGACACCAATGATATCGCCTTTCAGGCGGTCGAAGTGAAGGACGGCTTTGGTGTAGCACCCGGCGTCTGGTTCAAGCTGGGGATCGGCGGCATCACCGGCCACAAGGATTTTGCCACCGACACCGGCATCATCGTGAAGCCGGAAGACGCGACAAAAGTGTCCGACGCCATCGTGCGCGTCTTCATCGATCTCGGCGACCGCACCAACCGGCTCAAGGCGCGCCTGAAATATGTCATCGACGGCATGGGTATGGAGAAGTTTCTCGTGCTCGTCGAGGAGAAGCTGGGTGCATCGTTCACGCGGATTGCTGCGGATGCGTTGTTGCCTCGTCCGGCATTCGATCGCACAGCGCATATCGGCGTGCACAAGCAGAAGCAGGATGGCCTCAACTGGATCGGCGTCGTGCTGCCGCTCGGCAAGATGACGACCGAGCAGATGCGCGGTCTGTCGAAGATCGCGTCTGATCTCGGTGATGGCGATATCCGCCTCACCGTATGGCAGAACCTGCTCATTTCCGGCGTGAAGGACGCGAATGTCGCGTTGGCGATTGCGGCCATCGAAGCGATCGGGCTTGCCGTGAAGACAACGGAAATCCGCGCCGGCCTGATTGCATGCACGGGGCGCGCGGGCTGCAAGTTCGGCAATGCTGACACCAAGCGCACCGCCTCCAATATCGCCGAATGGTGCGATAGCCGCGTCGAAGTGGACACGCCCATCAACATCCATCTCACCGGCTGTCATCATTCCTGTGCGCAGCATTACATCAGCGATATCGGCATGATCGGCGCGCGTATCGCACAGGACGACAGTGACGAAACGCTGGACGGCTTCCACATCTTTACCGGCGGCGGTTTCGGCCCACAGGCCGATGTGGGGCAGGAGCTCTATCAAAACGTCAAATCCGAAGACGCCCCGCAGGTCGTCGAGAAACTGCTGAAGGCCTATCTCGCGAACCGCGCCTCGCCGGATGAAACCTTCCTGACATTCTCGCGCCGCCACGATGCAGCTGCGCTGCGCAAGCTCGCTGACGAGGTCTCCGCATGAACCAGATGGTGACGCCGCCCAAACTCGACATCATCCCGTCCTCGGCACCGTTCTCCGAGGCGCAGCGCTCGTGGCTCAACGGCTTCTTCGCCGGCCTCCTGTCCGACGCGCCGGCGACGCCGCTGTCGGCAGAGCAGGGCGCCGCCATCATGGAAGAGGATGACGGCGCACCGTGGCATGACCAGACCATGCCGATCGCGGATCGCATGAAGCTCGCCGACGGCAAACCCGTCCGCCGCAAGATGATGGCGGCGATGGCGCAGCAGGACTGCGGCCAGTGCGGCTATAACTGCAACGATTATTCGGATGCCATCGCCTCCAAAGCGGAGCCGCGCCTGAACCTGTGCGTTCCCGGCGGCAAGGAAACCGCGCGGATGCTGAAGTCGCTCTATGAAGAGCTCGACAAGGCGCCGGCGGCCGGTGTTGCTCCCGCTGCAAAGTCCATCGTCGTAGAGACTGTCGAAGCGGCCGTGCCGGATCCGTCCACCCTCGGCCGTTCGCGTGACAATCCCGCACCGGCGATCTTCCTTGGTCGTCGCCTGCTGAATGGTGCCGGGTCCGAGAAGGAGACCTGGCACATCGATTTCGATCTGTCGGGTTGCGGGCTCGATTATGTGGTTGGCGACAGTTTCGGCATCTTCGCCAGCAACGATCTCGGCCATGTCGATCAGATCATCGCGCTGCTCGGCGCGTCCCACACGACCGAGGTGCGCGGAAAGACGTTGCGCGACGTCCTGCAGCACGACGTGTCACTGGCGCCCGCGCCGGATTCGCTGTTCGAACTGATCTCCTATCTCACCGGCGGCACGCATCGCGCCAAGGCGCGAGCGCTGGCCCAGGGCGAGGACCCAGACGGCGATGCCGCGACGCTCGATGTCATGGCGGCGCTACAGAAGTTTCCGCATGTGCGCCCACATCCCGAAGCGTTCATCGAGGCGCTGGAGCCGCTGCAGCCGCGGCTCTATTCGATCTCGTCCTCGCACAATGCGACGCCCGGAAAGCTGTCGCTCACCGTCGATACGGTTCGTTACCTGATCGGCAAGCGCAAGCGCCATGGCCTTGCCTCGACCTTTCTCGCCGACCGCATCAAGCCGGGCGATGAACTCGAGGTCTATGTGCAGAAGGCACACGGTTTCGCGCTACCTGACAATCCGGAGACGCCGATCGTCATGGTCGGCCCGGGTACCGGAATCGCGCCGTTCCGCGCCTTTCTGCACGACCGCAAGGCGACGCAGGCGCCGGGCAAGAACTGGCTCTTCTTCGGTCATCAGCGCAGCGCGTCGGACTTTTTCTATGCCGATGAGCTGAACGGCATGAAGAATGACGGCTTCCTGACGCGCCTGTCGCTCGCCTGGTCGCGTGACACCGGGGAGAAGTTCTACGTGCAAGACCGCATGCGCGAGGTCGGCCGCGATCTATGGGCGTGGCTCGCCGAAGGCGCCCATGTCTATGTCTGCGGCGATGCGAAGCGCATGGCCAAGGATGTTGAGCGCGCTTTGGTCGATGTCACCGCGCAGCATGGCGCACGCTCGATCGATGAAGCCGTGGCCTTTGTCAGCGAACTGAAGAAGAAGGGACGCTTCCAGCTCGACGTATATTGATCTACTCCGTCCTCATCCTGAGAAGCCCGTCGCGACGGGCGTCTCGAAGGATGGCCATACGTTCGGAGTGCCGGCATTTCATGGTTCGAGACGGCGCTTTGCGCCTCCTCACCATGAGGGACGGAGCAGGTGAGAACAAATTTGCTCTAGTCCGGCCGTGTAGAGAATGCACGTAAGCCGCTAAATCGCGCTCTCTCCCGCGGCCACATCCGATGGAGATAATCTCTCCAACCCCTACGACATTCAAAATTCCATTTCATTGACCCCATACATCCCGCAGCGCATCCTCACACCATCAACAATGACGGTGTGAGAGTCGAAAGACGCGCACGCCGCGCAAATCCTCACAGTCTTTCACCATTGCATCAGCGCGAGCTGCAACGCCCTGCGTTGCGCTAAGGGGCCGTGCTGTGTCGGAGCCAAGGAGACGAGATGTCCGATAATGATCACAAGCGCACGCCACTGATAGATCGTCGAACGCTGCTCGGAGGCGGTGTCGCGGCTGCATTCGCAGCTCCGCTCGGTGTCTGGGGTGCACAGGCGTTTCCGTTCAAGCAGGCGTCGTCGATCGACTTTTCGGAGTTTCCGATCTGCAAGGCGTCGTCCGATGCTCCAGCTCTTACAGGCGCGCCGCGCAAGCTGAAACTGTCATGGAATGCAGGCGCGGTCTGCCTGGCGCCGCTGCCGGTTGCGATCGATCACGGTTTTTTCGCCAAGCAGAATCTCGACGTCGAGCTCGTCAATTACAGCGGCTCCACCGACCAGTTGCTGGAAGCCATCGCCACCGGCAAATCTGACGCAGGGCTGGGCATGGCGCTGCGCTGGCTGAAGCCGCTGGAGCAGGGCTTTGACGTCAAGATCGTCGCCGGCACCCATGGCGGCTGCCTGCGCGCGCTGGCGCCGACGAAGTCCGATGTGAAGGGCATCGCTGACTTCAAGGGCAAGGTGATCGCCGTCGGCGATATGGCCGGTCCGGACAAGAACTTCTTTTCGATCCAGCTCGCCAAGGCCGGTCTCAATCCAGACAAGGATGTCGAATTTCGCCAGTATCCCGGCAATCTCGTGCGGCTGGCGCTGGAGAAGGGGGAAGCGCAGATCGGTCTTGCTTCCGATCCGCTCGCTTACCTCTGGCTCAAGGATGGCGAGTTCAAGGAGGTCGGCTCGAATCTCGACGGCGCATATCGCGACATCAGCTGCTGCATCGTCGGCGTGCGCGGCAGCCTGTTGCGGGCGGAGCCACTGGTGGCCCGTGCGCTGACCCAGGCGCTGCTCGATGCCGCCATGTTCGCATCGCAGAACCCGGAAAAGGCGGCTGCCTCGTTCCAGCCTTACGCGCCGAAAGCTGCGACCATCGAGGATCTGCAGGGTATGGTGAAGTACCACACCCATCATCACCATCCAGTCGGCGATCAGCTCAAGCGCGAGCTGAAGACCTATGCGGATGAACTGAAGCAGGTGTCGGTATTCAAGCCGAGCACCGACACGGCGAAATTTGCGGAGCGGATCTATGCCGACGTATTCCGCGTCTGATATCGCGCCGACCGGCGCCGACCGCGAAAGCCTTGCGATTGCGGGCGATGGCGGGCTGGACTTCGCAGGCAAACTGCGGCCGACATTCTCCGGAGTCGGGGCAGGGGCGGCCTGGCTCGCCTTCGGCTGGGCCAGTCTGCACTGGCCCGATATCGGCGACTGGTCGCGGACCGAACCGGTCGCTTATGCGGCTTTTGCGATCGCCGCGTTTATTTTCAGCGCAACGACAGCGCACGCGGCTCTCGGGCGTTTCGGCGAGGGCCTGCTGAAGCGCGCGCCGTGGCTGCTTGCGGTCGGAGTGTTCCTGACGGTGTGGGAATTGGCCACGGCAAAATTCGGCTGGCTGCCGCTGCCGTTCTTCCCGCCACCGCAATCCATCGTCGAGGTCTATACCGACGATCTGCCGAAACTGCTCGATAGCGTCTTCGCTTCGGTGAAGCTGCAGCTCGGCGGTTATTTCATTGGCGCCGCCGCCGGCTTTCTCACCGGTGTCTCCATCGGTTGGTCACGTCTCGCGGGCTATTGGGTGCATCCGATCCTGCGCTTTATCGGTCCGCTGCCGGCAACTGCATGGTTGCCGATCGCCTTCTTTACGTTCCCATCCAGCTGGAGCGCCTCGACCTTCCTGATCGCGCTCGCCACCGGCTTTCCGGTCACCGTGCTGACCTGGTCCGGCGTCGCCAGCGTGAGCAGCGCTTACTACGATGTGGCACGCACGCTCGGCGCGCGGCCGTCTTTCCTCGTCACCAAGGTCGCGATCCCCGCAGCTTTGCCGCATGTGTTTGTCGGCCTGTTCATGGGGCTCGGCGCCTCCTTCGCTGTGCTGGTCGTCGCCGAGATGATTGGCGTGAAAGCTGGGCTTGGCTGGTATCTGCAATGGGCACAAGGATGGGCTTCATACAACAATATGTACGCGGCATTGATCGTGATGTCGCTGCTCTGCTCGGGGGCCATTACGCTCCTGTTCCGTGTCCGCGACCGCCTGCTGGTCTGGCAGAAGGGAGTCGTCAAATGGTAGCGCTCGCGAAAGCGTTCGAGGCCACAGGCGCCTCGTTGGAGATCGCCGGCGTCAGCCATGCCTTCGATATCGATGGCAGCGTGCTGCCGGTCCTCGACGATGTCAGCATCAAGGTTGCGCCTGGCGAATTCGTCGCGCTGCTCGGCCCGTCAGGCTGCGGCAAGTCCACGCTGCTGCGATTGGTGGCCGGCCTCGAAGCACCACGTGCCGGCACTCTGGCCGAGGACGGGGTCGCCATCACCGGACCTTATCCATCGCGCGTCGTCGTGTTCCAGGATCCGACACTATTTCCTTGGCGTACGGTCTGGGACAATGTGGCGCTTGGGTTGGAGGCGCAAGGCGTGCTGAAGACCCAACGCCAACGGGTCGATGCGGCCATCGATCTCGTCGGCCTTGGTGCGTTCCGAAAAGCCTATCCGCATCAGCTTTCCGGTGGCATGGCGCAGCGCGTTGCGCTGGCGCGTGCGCTGGTCAACGATCCGCGCATCCTTGTGCTCGACGAACCGCTCGGCAAGCTGGACTCGCTGACACGCATCACCATGCAGTCGGAACTCGTCTCGCTGTGGCAGCGCAACGGCTTCACCGCGCTCCTCGTGACCCATGATGTGGAGGAGGCGTTGTTCCTCGCCAATCGCGTCATCGTGTTCAGCGATCGTCCTGCTCGGGTGAAGGCGGATATTTCCGTTGACCGTCCTTATCCCCGCCATCGCGGCGATCCGCATCTGGCGGAACTGCGGCGCGACATCCTCGGCCTGCTGGGACTCGACGCCACATGGTGAGATGGACTTGCTACTCGTGCGATCCGCTGCCGGTTTGCGTTCGCACAAAGCGTGAGGCCGGAGCGAGCGGCGAGGTCGCGAAGTGCCGGACGATGAAGTTGGCCATGGCATCGACCGCGGGATTGGATCGACGCGCCGAACGGTACAACACTAGATCGACCTTCGGCAGCGGCGGGAAGCTGTCGCTACGACCGAGCACGCGCATGCCAGGCAGGATCGAGCTCTTGCCGACAACGGCAACGGCAACGCCGGCGAACACGGCAGCCTGCAGGCCGCCGATGCTCTCGCTGATACATGCAAACCGCCAGGTCCGCCCGATGCTTTCAAGCGCGGCGAGCCCATAGTCGCGAAAGATGTTGCCTGGCGGCAGCATCGCCAGCGGCACAGGATTGTTGAGGTGGATCGATCCGGTCTGCGAGGTCACCCAGACCAACTCTTCCTGCGCGACGACTTCGCCGGTCTTGAAGGCGGGCATTCCGGTAACGATCGCAAGATCGATCTCCGCGCGCTCGACCGACGCCATCAACTTGCTCGATAGCGCGCAGGTCAGATCAACGTTCACATTAGGATAGGCTGTGCGAAAGTCGGACAGCACCGCCGGCAGCAGATAGGCCGCATAGAGATCTGGTGTCCCGAGGATCACTGGACCGTCGAGTTTCGGTGCGGCCAGACGGGCTCGCAACTCGTCGTGCAGCCCCATGATGGTGCGGGCATAGCCGAGGATGAGTTCGCCGTGATCGGTCAGCACCAGCTTGCGGCCGACCTTGGTGAACAGGGGGGCGCCCGTGACTTCCTCGAGCCGGTTTAGCTGGAGACTGACCGCGGGTTGCGTCCGGCCAAGCCGGCGCGACGTTTCCGAGAAACTGCCGGTCTGGACGAGATGGATAAAGGCCTGAAGCAGGCGAAGATCGAGCGGGGCGGTCATCCATATTATTACACCAGCTTATCGTATCGATAGAAACAATAAATTTTGGATATTATTGCGCCGCACCTAAGCTGCCGGTCGATATCAGTGGCAGCAGGGGAATGTCATGCTCACGACGACGCGACGAGATTTCATCCGACTGGCGGCGGCAGCGACCGCGCTATCGACGGCGGGAAGCAGGGCATTCGCCGCCGACCGCACCGTCAAGATCGGCACGCTGAAGCTCATCCACGGCGTGACGCCGTATTTCTATGAGAAGTTTGCGCCCGCCGGCGTAAAGTTCGAGGTCATCCCGTTCGAGACCCCGACCGACGGCAAGAATGCCGTCGTCACCGGCACCGTCGATTTCGGCATTTTTGGCTTTGCCGCGGCGACGCTTGGCGGCGCCAATGGCGAGCCGGTCGTGGTGGTCGCGTCGGCCTGCAATCGCGGCATGGCCGTGGTGGCGAAGAAGGATTCCGGCATCAACACGATCAAGGACCTGAAGGGCAAGAAGGTCGCCATTCTTCCTGGCTCCACGCAGGAAGTGGTGATCCTCGACCGGCTGACCGCTGAGGGCATGACCATCAAGGACGTCGAGTCCGTGCGCCTCTCGTTCAGCGACATGGCGCCGGCGCTCGCCAGAGGCGACATCGATGCCTATGTCGGCGCAGAGCCGGGGCCGGGGATCAGCCTGGCCAACGGTGTCGGCCAGATCGTCGAATACCCTTACAGCACGCCCACCGGTTCGCTGAACATGGTGCTGGCCACGCGCCGCGAGTTGATCGGGAAGGACGCCGACCTGATCAAGGCCGTACTCAAGACCCATCGTGCTGCTGCCGAATATGCCATGAAGGACCGCGAGGCCTTCATTGCCATCGCCATGCAGAAGCTCGGGCAGCAGAAGCCGTCGATCGAGAAGGCGGCGCCGAATGTCGAACTGACCTGGAATATCGACGACCAGTTCATGAAGCAGGCGCAGTATTACGGCAGTCAAATGCTGGCGAAGAAGCAGATCCGCCAGGAACCGGACTACAAGACGTTTATCGACGCAAGTTTCGTCAAAGCGCTGGCCGCTTCGTGAGCCGGCCATGAGCCTGCAGGGCACAATGGAATCAACGCGTGAGGCTGTCCCGGCCACATCGGTTGCCAAGCCCGCTTCGCCGTCTGAGGCGAAGCCGCCCGGGCGCGCCTTCCAGCGCGTCCGGGCCGTCGGGATCGCATTGATCGTGCCAGCCTGTTTGCTGATTATCTGGGATGCCATGGTCCGCATGACCGGCACACGACTGGTGCCATCGCCATACGGCGTGGCCCAGATGATGTGGGATTTCGCCTTCGGCGGAATCTATGACGATGCCTATAGCGGCAGTTTGCTCGTGCATCTGTGGAAATCCGTGCAGCGCGTCTATGGTGGCTTCCTCTGCGCGGCCGCCATCGGAATCCCGCTCGGTCTGATGCTCGGCCGTATTCCGCTACTGCGATCGCTGCTCGATCCCACGCTGTCGCTGCTGCGGCCGATCCCGGTCACGGCATGGCTGCCGTTGTCGATGATCTTCTTCGGTCTCGGTCCGCGCGCGGCGATTTTCCTGGTGTTTCTCGGCGCGTTCTTTCCGATCCTGCTCAATACCATCTTCGGCGTGAAGTCTGTGGACGTCCGGCTGTTCGAGGCCGCCGACATGCTCGGCTGCAGTGGTGCACAGCAGTTTCGCTCCGTCGTGCTGCCAGCCGCGCTGCCCAGCATCTTCAATGGGCTTCGTCTTGGCGCTGGCTTCGCATGGATACTAATTGTGGTCGGCGAAATGACAGGCGTACCCGAAGGCCTCGGCGCGGTCATCATGGATGGGCGCACGCTTTCGCGAACCGATCTTGTCATTACCGGCATGATCATCATCGGCATCGCCGGGTTCCTGTCGGACCGCATCCTGCTGATGCTCAGCAACTACTTCCTCCGATGGAGCCCGCAGCACCATGCTTGACAAGACATCCGGCGCGAGCGCGCCGTCGATCCTCGAGATCAGCGGCGTGCAGAAATTTTACCAGGCTTCCAATGGTCCGGTCGAAGCCCTGCGCGGTGTGAATCTCACGATCCGAAAAGGCGAATTCGTCTGTCTGCTCGGAGCCTCCGGTTGCGGTAAGTCGACATTGCTGCGGATCGTTGCGGGCTTCGAGAAAGCCACGCAGGGCTCTGTCACTATGTATGGTTTCGAAGTCGATAAGCCTGGGCCGGATCGCGGCATGGTTTTTCAGGATTACGCGCTGTTTCCGTGGCTGACGGTCCGCGACAATATCGCCTTCGGTCCGAAGCACCGGCGCGTAGCAGCCAAGATCGTAAAGGAGGTCACAGACAGGTTCATGGCTATGGTCGGCCTCACGGCTTTCGCGGACCGCTATCCGCATCAGCTCTCCGGCGGTATGAAGCAGCGCGTCGCCATCGCGCGGGTGTTGAGCAACGATACCGATGTATTGCTGATGGACGAGCCGTTTGGTGCGCTCGATGCATTGACGCGCAGCAAGCTGCAGGAGGAACTGGTCGAGATCTGGCGTACCACCAAACTGACGGTGATCTTCGTCACCCATTCGGTGGAAGAAGCAGTGATGCTGGCGGATCGCGTCATCGTGATGTCGGCGGGCCCCGGTCGAATCGATTGCGAGATCAATATCGATCTGCCGCGACCGCGTGACGTGGCCTCGCCGGAATTCAACGCTCTGCGGCGCGAAGTTACGCAGAAACTCACCAGCCATATCGCGGGCAGCCGGGGCGTGGCCGCGGATTCGTGATTCAGCTGCAAAAATTCGTCCGAATATAATTCTCGTCCGGGTTCGCCGGAGAGAATTTTCACCTGCGCGGTTGAGCCCGGTCAGGACCGTTGTCGTTATTTCCCGGAGCTGCTTGTAACGCCTGCCGATCGGCATTCTCTAGCCTTAGAGAAAAGCTGAAAGCAGACGGAAATGGACGCTGTTCCGAGTATCATCGACAGGACGAATATACTCGCACCCGGCTTCGCCGAGCGCGCGCCGCTGCATGATCGCGCGGCGAGCTTTCCGTTTGAGAATTTCCAGGAGTTGTTCGACGCAGGCCTCCTTGCGTTGCCGGTGCCGAAAGCCATCGGCGGAGGAGGCGGCAGCGTCGCCGACGCGACGCGCGTCGTCGGCCTCGTCGCCGCAGCAGATGCGGCCACCGGCCTCGTTCTGGCGATGCACTACATCCATCATCTCGTCATCGCAAAGAACGGTCACTGGCCGCCGCGACTTGCGGAGAAAGTTGGCCGTGATGCCATCCAGGACATAGCGCTGATCAACGCGTTGCGCGTCGAGCCCGATCTCGGCTCGCCTGCGCGCGGCGGTTTGCCGGCGACCATCGCCCGTCGCACGCCGGAAGGCTGGCGCATCTCCGGTCGCAAGATCTATTCAACGGGCGCGCCGATCCTCAAATGGATGACGGTGTGGGCGAAGACCGATGAGCCGGATGTGCGCGTCGGTCTGTTCCTGGTGCCGGCAAGGTCCGATGGCATCCGCATCGTCGAGACCTGGGACCATCTCGGCCTGCGCGCGAGCGGCAGCCACGATGTCGTGTTCGATGACGTTCTGATCCCGCTTGATCACGAGATCGACGTCCGTCCATCTGCCGCTTGGGGCCCGCCGGATGTGGCGCAGGCGACCATTCAGGCCGTGCTGGTCGGTGCGGTCTATGATGGCGTCGCGCGTGCTGCGCGCGACTGGCTGATCGATTTTCTCAGGACCCGCGTGCCATCGAGCCTGGGAGCGCCGCTATCGACGCTGCCGCGCGCACAGGAGATCGTCGGCGGCATCGAGGCAAAACTCGCCGTCAATACGCGCTTGCTGAACAGTTTTGCCCGCGACATCGACGAGGACGCCGCGCTCTCGGCGAGCGAAGGCAACATCGTCAAGCTCACCGTCACCAACAATGCCGTGGCTGTCGTCGAGGACGCGCTGTCGCTGACCAGCAATCACGGTCTCACCCGCACTAATCCGCTTGAACGGCACTATCGGGACGTCCTTTGCGGACGTGTGCATACGCCTCAGGACGACAGCACCCGCATCGCCGCCGGTCGCCGTTCTCTCGGCATTTGATCAACGCCATCCGGAATTGGAGGAAGACATGTCCGTCGAATTCATCGGTTTTATCACCAATAATGACGCATCCGAGACCCGTGTTCGCTCCGGCCCGGTGATCGATCCCGGCTATATCGAAACGGTTGCCAAGGCGCATGAACTCGCCGGCTTCGACCGTGCGTTGCTTGCGTTTCACTCGACCACGCCGGACGGCTTACAGGTCGCCCAGCACGCGCTAGGGGTTACCCAGAAGCTGAAGGTGATGATCGCCCAGCGTCCAGGATTCACCGCGCCCACAGTGCTGGCGCGCCAGCTGGCAACCATCGAGAATTTCCACAACGGGCGCGTTTCGCTGCATGTCATCACCGGCGGCAATGCCAAAGAGCTTCGGCAGGACGGCAATACGCTCGACGATAAGGACGAGCGCTATGCCCGCACCGGCGAGTGGCTGGATATCATCAAGCAGGAATGGACCAGCGAAAAGCCGTTCGACTATCGCGGCAAATATTATCAGGTCGAAGGCGGATTCTCGCAGGTGAAGCCGACTGTGCCGATCCACGTCTTCGTCGGCGGCGCATCGGATGCCGCCATTGAGGTTTCGGGCAAGCACGCCGACACCTTTGCCCTTTGGGGCGAGTCCTACGCGCAGGTTCGCGATGTGACCAGCCGTGTCCGCGCCGCTGCCAAAAAGCACGGCCGCCCATCGCCGCGTTTCAGCCTGTCGGTACGTCCGATTATCGCCGACACCGAGGAAAAGGCCTGGGCCAAGGCCGAAGACATTCTCGCCCGCGCCACCGCGCTGCAGGACCAGACCGGCTATCGCAAGCCGGCAGATGGTCATGCCACCGACGGTGCCAAGCGTCTGCTGGCGCTGGCGGAGCAGGGCACCCGGATAGACAAGCGGCTGTGGACCGAGATCGCAAAACTCACCGGCGCCAACAGCAACACGACGGCGCTGGTCGGTACGCCAGAACAGGTCGCCGAAGTGTTTTCCGATTACTACGATCTCGGCGTCAGCCATTTCCTGATCCGTGGTTTCGATCCGCTGATCGATGCCATCGACTACGGTCGCGAATTGATCCCCGCAACGCGCCAGCTCATCGCTGCGCGCGAAGTGGACAAGGGAGTTGTTGCGGCATGAAAAGTCTTGCATTTGCCGCTGGTCTGATTGCAGTCATGCTCGTCGGCTCGGCGCAGGCTGAGACGACGCTGATCGTCGGCGACCAGAAGGGCAATTCACGCGCCGTGATGGAAGCATCCGGCGTGCTCAAGGACGTCCCCTACAAGATTGAGTGGAAGGAGTTTCCGGCCGCTGCGCCGTTGCTCGAAGCGCTCGGTGCGGGTGCGATCGAAACCGGTCTGGTCGGCGATGCGCCATTCACTTTCGCAGCTGCTGCCAATGTGCCGGTGAAGGCGATCGGTGCGATCAAGCAGACACAGGAAGGCCTAGCCATCGTGGTGCCGAAGGACTCGGCCATCAAGAGCTTCGATGATCTGAAGGGCAAGAAGATCGCCACGGGGCGCGGTTCGATCGGCCATCAGCTTATTCTCGCTGCGCTGGAGAAGAAGGGGTGGACGCAAAACGACGTGCAGATCGTGTTTCTCGCGCCCTCCGATGCCAAGGTCGCCTATACGCGCGGATCGGTCGATGCGTGGTCGACCTGGGAGCCCTATGTGAGCCAGGAGGAAGTGCTGTTCCAGTCGAAGCGCATCCTGACGGCGGAAGGGCTTTCCGCCGGTCTCAGCTTGCAGGTGGCGACGCCAGAGGCGATCAAGACCAAGCGCGCCGAACTCGAAGACTATTTGCGCCGTCTCACTGCCGCCCGGATATGGGCGCTGAGCAATCAGCAGAGCTATGCCGACACCTGGGGCAAGTTGATGCGTATTCCGACCGAGGTTCCACTGGCCTGGCTGCAGCGCGCAAAGATCAAGATCTCGCCGATCGATGACGGCGTTGTTGCCGATGAGCAGAAGACCATCGATCTCTATGAGCGCAACGGGCTGATCAAGCAGAAGCTCGACGCCAATGCGATCATGGACCGCTCGTTCAATGGTGTGATCGAGAAAGCGGCTGGCCTGTAGATCGCTTCGCCCTCCGTTCCATGAACACGCTCATGCCCGGCCTTGTGCCGGGCATTTTCGTTTCAATCCGTGGTCATCCGTAAATCCACGTATGGCCGGTCCGGGATACTCGGCACAGGATCGCGGGACAACGGAGGCCCATTCCATGCATCACGGCGATATCTCTTCCAGCAAGGACGCGGTTGGCGTCGCGGTCGTGAACTACAAGATGCCGCGGCTGCATACCAAGGCCGAGGTGCTCGCTAATGCGCAGAAGATCGCCGACATGATCGTCGGCATGAAGGTCGGTCTGCCCGGCATGGATCTCGTCGTCTTTCCGGAATATTCGACGCAGGGGATCATGTATGACGAGAAGGAGATGTATGAGACCGCATCTCTGGTGCCTGGCGATGAAACCGAGATATTCGCCGAAGCCTGTCGCAAGGCGAAAGTGTGGGGCGTGTTCTCGCTAACCGGCGAACGCCATGAACAGCATCCGCACAAGGCGCCCTACAACACGCTCATCCTGATGAATGACAGGGGCGAGATCGTTCAGAAATATCGCAAGATCATGCCGTGGGTGCCGATCGAGGGCTGGTATCCCGGCAATTGCACCTATGTCTCCGAAGGCCCGAAGGGCCTCAAGATCTCGCTGATCATCTGCGACGACGGCAACTATCCCGAGATCTGGCGCGACTGCGCCATGAAAGGCGCCGAACTGATCGTGCGCTGCCAGGGCTATATGTATCCGGCCAAGGACCAGCAGGTGCTGATGGCGAAAGCGATGGCCTGGGCCAACAACACCTATGTCGCAGTTGCCAATGCGTCGGGATTCGATGGTGTCTATTCGTATTTCGGCCACTCGGCGATTATCGGCTTCGACGGCCGCACACTCGGCGAATGCGGTGAGGAAGATTACGGAATCCAGTATGCCGCGCTGTCGAAGTCACTGATCCGCGATGCCCGCCGCAACGGGCAGTCGGAGAACCATCTCTTCAAGCTGCTGCATCGCGGCTATACCGGCACGATCAATTCCGGTGAGAGCAACAAAGGCGTCGCGGCATGCCCGTTCGATTTCTATTCGACATGGGTCACTAACCCGGACAAGGCGCGGGAGAATGTCGAGGCCATCACACGGCGTACGGTCGGGGTCGAAGAGTGCCCGATCGAAGGCTTGCCGCATGAGGGCATGTTGAACGACCGGTGACAGGTTATGGACGCTACAACATCGTCCTGAACGGCTTCACGTCGATTCCAGCCGCCTGCAATCCCGCCCGTACCTGACGGCCGATCTCCACGGCGCCATGTGTGTCGCCGTGGATGCAGACCGTATCCATCTTCATCTTGATCACCTTGCCGGTGACGGAAATCACTTCGCCGGTCTGCGCCATCTTGACAACCCGGTCGGCGATCATCTTGGCATCGTGCAACACTGCGCCTTCCTTCTTGCGCGAGACGAGGTTGCCATTGTCCTCATAGGCGCGGTCGGCGAACACTTCGTGTGCGAGCGGCAGTCCCGCGGCTTCACCCGCCGTGACGAGTTTGGAATTCGCCAGCACGACAAAGGTCAGATTGCGATCCACCGCCTTGATGCCGGCGGCGATGGCACGAGCGGTCATGTCGTCTTCGCAGGCGACATTGGATATCGCGCCGTGTGCCTTCACGTGGGTGACCTTGTAACCTTCCATCGCAGCGATGCCCTGCAGGGCGCCGATCTGATAGGCGATCAGGTTCTCGATCTCGAGCGCCGTGAGGCCCACGATGGGGCGGCGACCGAAGCCGTGCAAGTCGCGATAGCCGGGATGCGCACCGATCTTGACGCCTCGCGCCTTTGCAAGCTGCACCGTCTTGCGCATCACATCGGCATCGCCGGCGTGATAGCCGCAGGCGATGTTGACGGATGTCGCCAGATCGATCATCGCGGCATCGTTGCCCATCTCCCACATGCCAAAGCTTTCGCCGAGATCGCAGTTGAGATCGATGGTCATGATGAACTCTCCCGTGTGTGTTAGTTGTCGGCGCTGGCGAATTGCCACGTCGCGTCATTGATGGCGTCGATGGCCGTTCCGGCGACATTGGCATGCAGTAGCGCCTTGATGTCGAGCATCAGGATATTGGCGTCGTGGACACGGCTGGGCAGGCTCTGCAGCAGTTCCGCATAAGCGCGATACGCAGCCTGCGCTTCCGCCATCGTGACGGCCTTGAAGCGGAACGGCATGCCCGGCTGGGTCTGGCCGAAGCGACCGAGATCGGCCGAGATCACGGTCGCGATTTTTGGATAGCCACCGGATGTGCCGCGGTCCGGCATCAGCACGATCGGCTGACCGTTGCCTGGCACCTGGATCGAGCCATTGACGGTGCCGTCGGAGACGATGTTGTGGCCGTGCAGGTGTTGGATCACCGGCCCTTCGAGCCGATAGCCCATGCGGTCGCTGGTGGCAGAGATTTTCCAGTCGCTGCCGAGGAACACATCCTTGCCCTCGACGAACTCGTCGTCCTGCGGTCCCATCACGACGCGGATCGGGCCTTCGACCGGTGCAGGGAGCTCGATGCGTTTCTCGGTCGTCGCGATCGCAGTTGCGACCAGCAATTCATCGTCGGCCTGCAACGGCCGCGGATAGGGACTGCCAAGTCCGGCACGTGCATTGACGGCGAGGCTGCCGAACATCGGCTCGCCGCGCACACCGCCTTCGATGGCGAGATAGCCGAAGGTGCCGGAGCGTGCGACGCCGATATTCAGGCTTTCGCCATCGGCCAGCATCACGGTGGTGTTGATGGCGACCTGGCTGCCGGCGACATCGGCGGGACGTAGTGCACCGCTCAGCGCCACACGGACTGCGCCGCCTTTTGCGGTGAAGACCGAGTTGAGCGGGCCAAGCTCGATGGTCGCTGCGAACAAGGGATTACCGAGCAGCGCATTCGCTGCGGCCATCGCGAGACGATCGACCGCGCCGGAAGGCACGAGGCCGTAGCGCTGTGCGCCGAAACGGCCGATGTCCTGCACAGAGGTGCCGGGGCTGACGGAGGCAACGATCAGCTTGCTCATGACGTAATCAACTCGGCGACGAATTCGCCGGCCTCTGCTGCACGGTCCTGCTCCTTGAATGTCTGCTCATCGACCGAGGCAAAGGTGATGGCATCGCCGGGTTCGAGCAGGAAAGTCGGATTGCGGCCGAGCTGGTAGGTGCGCACCGCGGTGCGACCGAGCAGATGCCAGCCACTGGGGCCGGCAAGGCATTGTACGCCGGTCTGGATACCGCCAATGGAGATGGTGCCGGCCGGCGTCAGCAGGCGCGGATTCTGTCGGCGCGACATCTGCATCTCTCTCGGCAAGCCGCTGAGATAGGACCAGCCCGGCGTGAAGCCGATCATGGCGACCTTGTAGTCGCCGGCCACATGACGCCTGACGACTTCTTCTGGCGTGATGTTGAGCGCCTTGGCGACGTCCTCAAGATCGATGCCATTCTCGCCGCCATAGGCGACGGGGATGCGCCAGCGTCGTGCGGCTTTCGCTTCCGGCAAGGGCTTCAAGGCCAGTTCCGTAAGCTTCGCCCCAAGCGCATCGAAGTCGGTCTGCAGCGGATCGTAATGCACCAGCAGCGAGCGATAGGTCGGCACGGTCTCGGTGACGGCCGGTAAGGCCTCGGCCGTGACGAGCTTGTCCAGCGCCAGCACGCGGCGATTGGCGTCGTCATCGATGGTGCGGCTGAATTCGACCGTGATGGCGGCATCGCCGGACGGCAGGATGCGGGGCGGGGAGAGAGCTACGGCCATGGCGTCTCAGGTCTGTCGCTTACACGTCATGCATAACGCGTTTTGCCGGCGAGTGGAATTCGTATTCTCGAAATAGTCGTGCATCTTCAATAAATTAAACCGCATGGCTACGATAAGTTGCGGTGATCGCAATGCGTTTCGTGCGGCGGAGCCGTGCGTGCGATCGCGCCCCTTGACGTCGTGGCATTCCACCGCAAGATGCGCGGCCTGAACCATCCTCTGACGGAAAGCTCCGCGCATGTCCCTGTCTCCTGAAGTCGTTGCCACCCTGTCCAAGATCTCCACCGCAACCATCACCACGGTGCTGCTGAAGAAAGGACTGCGCAATGTCTGGATGCGTGGCGCCAAGCCGTTGCGCCCGGGCATGCCGCGCCTTGTCGGACCGGCTTTCACGCTGCGCTTCGTGCCGGCGCGTGAAGACCTCGCCACGCCGGAATCCTGGTCGTCGCCGATCTCCACCCGCACTGCCATCGAGGCGATGCCGGATGGCTGCATCGCCGTGGTCGATGCGATGGGCATCACCGATGCCGGCATCTTCGGCGACATCCTCTGCGCCCGCATGCAGAAGCGCGGCGTTGCGGCGCTGGTTACCGATGGCGTCGTGCGAGACATCGAAGGCGTGCTCGGCACCAATCTGCCGGTATGGTGCGACGGCTTTGCGGCGCCCGCTTCGGTGACGGGGTTGACCTTTGTCGGCTGGGGCGAACCGATCGGCTGCGGCGGCGTTGCCATTTTCCCGGATGACGTGATCGTTGCCGACCAGGATGGCGCCGTCGTCATTCCGAAGGCGTTTCTTGATCACGTGCTCGCCGAAGGCGAGGAGCAGGAGCGCATGGAAGCCTGGATCGTCAATGAAGTGAACAACGGCGCGACGCTGCCCGGTCTCTATCCGATGAATGCCGAAACCAAGGCGCGCTACGCCGCGTCGAAGAAGTAACCAGACGAAAGCGAGATCGTGCCATGAAGCTTTTCCCCGCAGGTTCGCGCCCGACCAAACAGGCGCCGGAAGAGTATTTCACCGGCACGGTCTGGCAGGATCCGGTCGTCGTCACCGAGGCGCCGGCGCGGCTGGTGACATTTCGTGTGAGCTTCGAGCCCGGCGCTCGTACCGCATGGCACACGCATCCGCTCGGTCAGACGTTGTATGTGGTCGCAGGCGTCGGCCGTTTTCAGACCGAAGGCCAGCCGATCGTCGAAATCAAGCCGGGCGATACCGTCTGGATTCCGCCGGGTGAAAAGCACTGGCACGGCGCCGCGCCGACCACAGGCATGGTCCACATTGCCATGCAGGAAGCATTGGACGGCAAGACGGCCGACTGGATGGAGAAGGTGACCGACGAGCAGTATGGCAAGCCGGTTGGCTAGCTCTGGCTGTCGTCACCCGGCCTAACCGGGTGACCTGATACTCGGCGTGCTTCGCTTCGATCACTGCGGCCGGTGTCTATTGGATTGCCCGGTCAAGCCGGGCAACGACACGGGAGTTCAGTTCACCCGCGTCCAAGTCTGACCGCCGCAGAACATGCCGCCGAAGGCGCAGCCCTGGACGCTCAGGGCATCGTTGCCCTTCAAAGCGATGGTCGAGTCATAGGTGCTGCCGCTCTTCGGATCGTAGATCTTGCCGGCCCATTTGTTGTCGCCCGGTTTCATGTTGATCAGTATCTTTTCGCCATTGGCCTCGGTCTTCTTATCCATGGCATAGCCGCAGATGTCATTGCCGCAGGCTTCGATGCGAATCTTGCCTTCGTTCTTCTCCGTCATCCAGATGCCGAGTGGCGACGCAGCCGCAGCGGAAGGGGGCGCCGGTTTGATTGCGGGATCGGCAGGCGGCGTATTCGCTGCGACCGCGGATGGCGCCGGCTTCGCTGCTTCAGCTGCAGGCGGATTGGCGGCCGGTGTCGATGCCTGTGCCGGTGGCGCTACCGGAGCGACTGCGGCGGGTGCCGGCGCGGGGGCGGTTTTCGCAGCTTGAGCTGTCGAGGGTTCGGCGGGTCTCGCACGCTCTTCGCGCGGGCCTGGTGCGGTCTTGATCTCGCGGTTGTCCTGGTCGCGATCCCGGCGGACACGTTTGGTGTTGTATTCGAACACGCCCGGAATCGAGATCGAGATGCAATCCGCCGAGCGGCAATCTTTCGGCGCATCGATGGTGACCTGCTGATCGCCGATGTCAAAGGAATAGCTGTCGCCCGCATGGGCAGCAGTCGTGGCCAGCAGAATGGCGGCAAGGACGGCTAAGCGCTTCATGTTGGTCCCCTGAACGTTTGCGCATCCGGTTCCGATCCATGAGTCGCGTCTCGCCTCCAGAGCGCAGACCTCACCGCAACCGTCGTGCTTCTTCGTCGTAGGGAGGAAACGCCGGGTTCATACCGCCGTTCCGAAAAGTTCGGTCGGTCTCAGTTGTCGCTGACCGCCTCAGCCTCAGGCGCGTAGCGGCTGAGTGTCATCTGGCGCTTCAGGCTGTGGAAGCGTTCGCGCGCCGCAGTTTCGCGCGCATTGATGAATGCGACCACGTCCTGACGCAGCATCGGACCGGATGAAATCGGCCGCGAATGGTTGCCAATGGTCTCATCGACGAAATACTGGCCATCCCCATCGCGGCGCGCCGTCCAGCGAAAGCGAATGGCGTCGAGCGGGCCGGGGCCGAGCCGGGTATAGCCATCGACTTCAGCGGGCTCGATGGCGGCAAGTTGCGGCTCCGCTTCTGTGGCCGGCTCCGGCGCCGTGGTCGGGGCATCCATCTCGGCGATAACGGTTTCCTGCTCGACGGTCACCGTGATGCGCTCGGCGACAACCGTGACCGTCTCGTGCTTGCCATCCTGATCCGCGTCGGCGGTCCGGGACAGCGAGGACTCCTTGCTGTCGAGGATGCTGGCGATGGCGGCGAGGGCGTGATCGGTCGGATCGTTCTGGGTCAAAGCGAGGCTCCCGGCAAATCCAAAAGGCAAGTCCAAAGGCAAATTAAAGCGTTATGGCCGGTGGCGCGCCGGCCATATGACACTTTCACAACGCCTGTGGCCCTTTTGGGGCGCGCCGGCGGCCATTTATCGTGGCCGGCCAGGCTGGGTAGCCTCAATCCAGGATGTCCGCATTCACGACATTGGCGCGGATCGGCTCGCCGTCGAGGGCGCTCAACATGTTGCGGGCGGTCTGCAGGCCCATGCGGTCGAGCGCCTCCCTAGTCACGCCGGCGACATGTGGAGCGATGATGACGTTGGGGAGTTCGAACAGCGCGTGACCAAGCGGCGGTGGCTCGGCTTCGAACACGTCAAGACCCGCGCCCGCCAGTTTGCCGGAGGTCAGCGCATCATAGAGCGCAGCCTCCACGACGATGCCGCCGCGCGCGGTATTGATGAGATAGGCCGTCGGCTTCATCCTGGCGATGCGGGCCGCGTCGAACAGGCCTGTGGTTTCCGGCGTCTTCGGGCAGTGCAGGGTGACGAAGTCCGCCAGTGCCACACCGGCGTCGAGATCCTTTACCGGCTCATAGCCGGCGGCCTTGATCGTGTCAGCGGACACATAGGGGTCGTAGACCAGCACGTTCATTTCCATCGCCTGGCAGCGGGTCGCGGTGCGGCTGCCAATGCGGCCGAAGCCGACCACAAGCACAGTCTTGCCGAACA
Source organism: Pseudomonadota bacterium (assembly GCA_023449855.1). GTDB lineage: Bacteria > Pseudomonadota > Alphaproteobacteria > Rhizobiales > Xanthobacteraceae > Tardiphaga. Next base: position 51,977 of record JAEXHR010000143.1, read on the forward strand.
GATCGAACGGTAGCGCCGTGAAGCGCGTCGCCCATTTTCCGTCCTTGACCATGGCGTGCAGCTCGGCCGCGCGCTTCGCTAGCGTCAGCATCATGAACAGCGCCTGTTCGGCGACGGAAGGCGAATTGGCGGTGCCGGCGATCATCAGCGGCACCTTGCGTTCGCTCAGTGCAGGAACATCCACCGCGTCATAGCCGACGCCGATGCGCGCCACGACCTGCAGGTCCTTGCTCGCTTCGAGTTCGGCTGCGCCGAAGCGCGTGGCGCCAAGAGCCGCGCCATGCACTGGCGCGTTGGCTTCGATAAGCTTGAGGAAGTCTGGCGCCGAAATGAGATTGTTGAATTCGATGGTCTCGATATCGTCGCGTGCAGCGAACAGCGCGCGGCCTTGCGGCGACAGGGACTCGGTGATCAGAAGTTTCTTCTTGTTGGTCGCCATTTCCACCCCTCGAACAATGCAATTTGTGATGCGCCGCGTTCTTCGTTGCGCCGGATTTATCTAACAGGCTTGTTGCGACGAGGTCCACATCGGCGGCTGCAACGCTGCATGGTGCCGCGGGTGGACTTGGCCAACGCGAAGCTACTATGGTCGATACTGCAGATTCCGGTCTGCGGATTTTGTTGCGCCGCAAAAGCGCTGATGGAGACGCCGATGATCCTATCGTTCCAACTGCATCGCGCGCTGTGCCTCGCCATTGTGCTGCTGCTCGCGCATGCGGGCGCAGCTCATGCTCAGGGGCTGGTGCAAGGCATGCAGCAAGGCGCGCGGGACGGAAATCGCGCGGCAGGACCGATTGGAGGCGTGCTCGGCGGCGCAATCGGCGGTGTCGTCGGCGCTGTCGGTGGCGTGCTCGGTGTTCCTTCGAACAACAGCGTACGCGGTCCGGTCTCCGGCGCTCAGCCGAATGCCAAGCAGGCCAAGGGCAAGAATGCGAAAGGCAAGAAGGCCGCCGAGCAACCTGAATTGACCGCCGAACAGATCGTTGCCAACAGCGACGCCAATATTATCAGGATCAAGACCTCGCTCAACCTGACACCCGATCAGGAAAAGAACTGGACTGGCTTCAGCGATGCGATGCATACGCTCGGCAACAACGGCGCGGAGCGCCTGAAGCTGCGCATCGCCCGCGCCAAGCGCGATCCGCCGGACGACATCATTGAGCAAATGCGCAACGAGGCTCAGTTCCTTAATGACCGTGCGGTCGATCAGCGTGCCGTCGCCGATGCGGCGGAGCCGCTTTATGCGGCGCTCGACGACAGGCAGAAGGCGCTCTTCATCCAGGAAATGGTGAAGCTGAGCCGCGAACGCGGGCTCGACTGACGGCCGCTTTCCGGGAACCTCTTCGTCTCGCCTACGTTTTTCTCCGAACAACGGAGGAGATGATCATGGCTGAAAAGTTCGATCCGGCACCGCATGACAAATATGCCGTGGGCGTCAAGGAAGCGGCGAGGGAGGATCGCAAGACGCATGAGGAACTGAAAACAGGGCTGAAGGACACGTTCCCGGCCTCGGATCCAGTGAGCGCCACGCAGCCAGACAAATCCAGGCACGACGCGGATCAAGACCCCACACTTTGGGACAGGATTACGGGTGTATTCAAATCGTGATGAACGGTGCGTCCGCAAGGTTCGCTTAACTATGCCGTCGCACCATAGTCTCGGGCGAGTCGTTCCTTAGGAGGCCGCGTTGGTGACGGTGTTGAGCGAGGGTGGCGGCGAAGCCGAGATGTCCGGGCTATCCAGGCGCGGCGAAGTATTTACGATCCATGCGACACGCGATGATCGAAGCTTGGTGACGCACCGTATCATTCCAGACATCGCCGTAGCTCAGGCGCGGCAGCTGAATGACGTTGGATGGCGCGTCCATATTTCGGGACTGGGTGGACGCGAGTTCAAGCCGTCAGAATTCTATCAGCTCTTGAGCCATAAACGTATCGGCTGACTGCCGGCCTGCAACCCTGCCATTGCCGTGGCGGGGTTTTTTGCGTCTGCGAACATGCTAACTTGCGCCGAAAGCTATCTTCCCAACCGATCTCAAGTTCCCGATCCAAGTCTATGAAAAATCTCTCTCTTGGCGTTGTTCTCATCGCCGGAATCAGCGGTGTGTCGCCTGCGGACGCCCGGTCCTCTCGCACCGATCAGATGCTGAAACTCGATCCGGCAACCCGCGTGGAACAGCGCTGCGACGCCCGGGCGATGGGGATCGTGGGGCGTGAACACAAGGGCTATCGGCCGGACGAGTTCGTGGCCTACGCCTTCGCGGATCCGGTGGTCCGGGGCACTCAGATCAAAGCGCCGGGCGGTGCAATCCGTTCTTCAGGCAAATGGTACAAACTGTCTTATGTGTGTGAGACGTCGCCTGACGGCCTCGACATCAAGTCATTCAGCTACCAACTCGGTGCGGAAGTTCCGCGCAGTGAGTGGGACACGCACTACCTTGTCCCCCGGTGATTGCACCTAAAGGTTCACGAGCTGCCTGGACTTGAAGAAACGCTCCGACATCGCCTTCAGCAAATCCGTACTCTGTGAGCTGTCGAGATTGGATCTTGCGCAAAGCAGGGCCTTCAGCGGCGGAAGCGGCGGAAGATAGTATTCCTGCGCCCATACGAGCGGCTCGGGGATCATGCGTTTGGGGATCGCGGCGATCCCGATCCCGGCTTCCACCGCCGCCAGCTTCGCGTGATAGTCAGGACCGTTGAACACGATCCTGTAGGCGAGACCGTGCCGGGTCAGTGCGCGGATCATCAGATCATCCCCGGGCCAGGTCAGCAGCGGGATCGGAGCGCCGGGGCTGAGCACGAAATCCCGGGCGCGCACCCAGACGAATTCTTCGTCCATCTCATTGACGATGAGATGTGAAATCTCGCTGGACATTTCCGGGTTTTCGAAGATGTAGGCGATGTCGATATAGCCGTCGATCAGCCCCTTCGTAATGCCGACAGAATTGTCCGTGTGGATGATGACATCGGCAAGGTTTCCGCTGTTCTGCTCATCGAGGAACTGACGAACAAACAGCGTGCTCAGTCCCAACCGGATCTGTTGCGGCATATGCGTCGCACCGCCAATCCGCACCATCTGATCGTTGGCGTCGAGGATGCGGCGCGCCTGATGCAGCACTAGCTTGCCGAGCTGGGTCGCGGTCGCTCCCTGTGATGTCTTGGTGAAGAGGGCGCCGCCGACCAGCCCCTGGATCCTTTTGATCTGGGAGCTGACGGCTGGCTGGCTCAGCCCGAGCCGCTCGGCGGCCTTGGTAAGAGAGCCTGTTTCCGAAATCGCCACCACGGTGCGGACAATTTCGATCGGGATATTCAGCGGCTGATATCGCTTGTCCATGCTACGCGCCCGGCGCCGGAATCGCTGACGGTGCATAAATCTAAAGTTGCCCTTGCGCGCGTCGCAATCGAATTCAGTGATTTGTCGCCGAACTGCGCGAAAAACAGTATGTCCGTTCGTGTGGTACCTAGATTTTCAGCCGTGAGTGAGGTACCTCCATACGCCATCGATTCCTTTATCGGGTAAATAATTCGTTTGGCAATTTCAGGTTGTCATTCCGGAGTTTTCGGACAAGCCAAAGATGGCGCCGCGAGCTAATGCCCTAGCCGGTTTCGGAGGTCAGATATGCCGTCCAGACGCAGAGCGTATCTCAATGACAATATCAGGACCGAGCATCTGAAATGCTCGAGCTGCCGCACCCAGTCGTTTTTGATGAAGATCGAATCAGATGGCAGCGGGGGCGAGGTCAGGACCTTTGTAT
>JAEXHR010000193.1 GCA_023449855.1 Pseudomonadota bacterium
CCGGCGGCGCACCCCTGGGCCGTTTTGCTTTGATCGGATCTCTCTATGAGACGAAAATCGCCGCCCGTATTTCTGCGAGCGGCGAGGATCGTGACAGCGATGCTTCAGCGCTTACGCGAGCGCCTTCAGCGCCTTGCGGCCGGCATAGATGGCCTGCGTGCCGAGCTGCTGCTCGATGCGCAGCAGTTGGTTGTACTTGGCGGTACGATCCGCGCGTGCGAGCGAACCGGTCTTGATCTGTCCGCAATTGGTGGCGACCGCGAGATCGGCAATCGTCGAGTCTTCGGTCTCGCCCGAGCGGTGCGACATGACAGCAGTGTAGCCGGCCTTGAATGCCATCTCGACCGCGCTCAGCGTTTCGGTGAGCGAACCGATCTGGTTCACCTTCACCAGGATCGAATTGGCGCGGCCTGCCTTGATGCCTTCTTCCAGGCGCTTGACGTTGGTGACGAACAGATCGTCGCCGACCAGCTGGCACTTCTTGCCGATCAGGTCGGTGACTTCCTTCCAGCCGTCCATGTCGTCTTCCGACATGCCGTCCTCGATCGACACGATCGGATAGTTGGCGACGAGCTGGGCGAGATACTTCGCCTGCTCGGAGATGCTGCGGGTCTTGTTCTCGCCGCCATAGACGTAAGCGCCATCCTTGAAGAATTCGGTCGAGGCGCAGTCGAGGGCGAGCATCACGTCGTCGCCGGGCTTGTAGCCGGCCTTGGTGATGGCAGCCATCACGAAGTCCAGTGCAGCCTCGGCCGAGCCGATGTTCGGCGCGAAACCGCCCTCATCGCCCACATTGGTGTTGTGACCGGCTTTCTTCAGCTCGCCCTTCAGCGTGTGAAAAATCTCGGCGCCGCAGCGCAGGCCCTCGGCGAAGGTCGCGGCCCCCACCGGCATGATCATGAATTCCTGGAAGTCGATGGGATTGTCGGCGTGGGCGCCGCCATTGATGATGTTCATCATCGGCACCGGCAGCGTGCGTGCCGAGGTACCGCCGACATAGCGATACAGCGGCATGTCGAGCGATTCAGCGGCAGCCTTGGCGGCGGCCAGCGAGACGCCGAGAATGGCATTGGCGCCGAGGCGCGACTTGTTCGGCGTGCCGTCGAGGGCGATCATGGTCTCGTCGAGCTGGATCTGGTTTTCCACATCCATGCCGCCGATGGCATCGAAAATCTCGCCATTGATGGCGTCGATCGCCTTCTGCACGCCCTTGCCGAGATATCGGCTCTTGTCGCCGTCACGGAGTTCGACCGCCTCATGGGCACCGGTGGAAGCGCCCGACGGAACCGCGGCACGGCCCATGCTGCCGTCTTCCAGCACCACATCGACCTCGACCGTGGGATTGCCGCGGCTGTCGAGAATTTCGCGGCCGATGATATCGACGATGGCGGTCATGGGTGCCCTCTTGGTGCTGGGGGTGGTTGGTTGGCCGTGCTTCTAGCCCATGGTGCGGGGCGGGAAAACCCCGCTTGGGATGACTGCGGCCGGCGGATTGGCTAAGAACCGCGGCAACGGAGACCGAAATGTCAAAAAAACCTCGCAAATCCCCCAAGGCCGGCCCCGAGCTGCAGCTCGGCCGCGCCGTGGAATGGCCCACCTCCCCCGAAGCCGCCCAGCTCGACAAGGTGCCCAATCCGCAAAATGGTACCGACTACACCGTGCGCTTCACTGCACCGGAATTCACCTCGCTGTGCCCGATCACCGGCCAGCCGGATTTCGCCCATCTGATGATCGACTACGTGCCCGGCGCATGGCTGGTGGAGTCGAAGGCGCTCAAGCTCTATCTCGCCTCGTTCCGCAATCACGGCGCGTTCCATGAGGATTGCACCGTGGCGATCGGCAAACGCATCGCCGATACCATCAAGCCGAAATGGCTGCGCATCGGTGGCTACTGGTATCCGCGCGGCGGCATCCCCATCGACGTGTTCTGGCAGACCGGACGGCTGCCGAAGGGCGTCTGGGTGCCGGAGCAAGGCGTGGCGCCGTATCGCGGGCGGGGCTAGCTGTTCGCGTCCGCCGGCTTTGTCGGCTGGAGAAACTTCGCTGCGGCGAAGCCGAGGATAAACACCACGGCGGCGGCGATCAGAAGCGTCGGCATCTTGCCGAGATGGCCGATCCCGAAACCATAGGCGATCGGCCCGACCGTCTGCCCCATGAAGAAGCAGCAGGCGTGCAGCGACATGGCACTGGCGCGCGCCTCCTGCGACAATTCGCTGGAGAAAATCTGCAGCGATCCGTGCAGCATGTAGAAGCCCCAGCCCATGAACAGGAGCGCCAGCGCCTGAGCCTGCCAGGGAGGCCCGAAGGCGACGATGGCGAGCTGCACGGCCGCGACCACGCCGCCCCAGATCATCATGCCGTTGATGCCGAGCCGCGGCAGCATGTGCGAGATCGTCCCGGTGTAGAACAGGCCGCCAAAGGCGAAGCAGCCCAGCACCAGGCCTGCGATGGTCAGGCTGGTGATGCCCTGCTCGAACAGGAACGAGGCAACATAGGGAAACAGGCCGAGGATGAAACATCCCTCGACGAAGACCGCGGCATAGACGACCAGCGTGTTGGGATTGCTGAAGATCGTCCGATAGCCCTTTGCGAGCATGCGAATATTCACGGTGCCGGCCGGCTTGTTGATCGCCGCGCCGCGAAAGCCCCACCAGACGGCGACCGATGCGATGATCGCGAAACTGCCGAGAATCGCGAGCACGCCGCGCCAGCCGAGAAAATCTCCGATCACACCGGATGCCGAAGCGCCCAGCAGATTGCCGGTCATGGCCCCGGCCAGAACGCGGCTGATGGCGATCTGCCGCTTCTCGGGGCCGACGAGATCGCTGGTCAGTCCCAGCGTCACGGGAAACACGCCGCCTGCGCCGATGCCGGCGAGCACGCGCGTGGCCAGCAGCAGCGAATAATTGGTCGCCAACGCGCCGAGGATGCTGGCGATGCCGAGCAATACCAGACAGGCGATCATCAGCCGCGCCTTGCCGAAGATGTCGGCGGCGGCGCCGAGCACTGGCTGCACAATGGCGAAAGTGAATGCGAGCGCCGACGACAGGCCGGCAGCGACCGCGACCGTGACGAGCATGTCGTCCGCCACATGCGGCAGCACCGGATCGAGCGCGCGCTGCGACAGCGCAGCCGCGAAAGATGCCAGCGCGATGATCTTGATGACCGGCGGCAGCATCAGCGCGCCACCGCAAACCGTCGCTGCATGATCACGCTTTCGCCGTCTGCTTGGCGAGCGCGTCGAAGCCCATCAGGTTCTTCACCAGCGCCTCGAAGTCGCGCAGCGGCACCATGTTCGGACCATCCGACGGCGCATTGTCGGGATCGGGGTGCGTCTCGATGAAGACACCGGCGACGCCGACCGCCACCGCCGCGCGCGCCAGCACCGGCACGAATTCGCGCTCGCCGCCGGATGACTCGCCCTTGCCGCCGGGCTGCTGCACCGAATGCGTGGCATCGAAAATCACCGGGGCCTTTGTGGTCCGCGCCAGGATCGGCAGCGCGCGCATGTCGGAGACCAGCGTGTTGTAGCCGAAGGACGCGCCGCGTTCGGTCACCAGCACGCGGTCGTTGCCGCCGCCGACCAGCTTCTTGACGACATTCGCCATGTCCCACGGGGCCAGGAACTGGCCCTTCTTCACATTGACCGCCTTCCCCGTCGCTGCCGCCGCGAGCAACAGGTCGGTCTGCCGGCACAGGAAGGCCGGAATCTGCAGCACGTCGACCGCTTCCGCAGCCCGTGCGCATTGATCGTTCTCATGCACGTCGGTGAGCACGGGCAATCCAAAGGTCTCGCGGATCTCCGCGAAGATCGGCAGGGCGTCGTTGAGCCCGATGCCGCGCGCGGCCGAGGCGCTTGTGCGGTTGGCCTTGTCGAATGATGTCTTGTAGACCAGCCCGATCCCGAGCCGCTCCGCGACCTCCTTCAGCGCCTGCGCGGTTTCCAGCGCATGCTGCCGGCTTTCCAGCTGGCACGGCCCGGCGATCACTGAGATCGGCAGATCATTGCCAAAGCGGACGGTGCCGAGTTCGACGACGGGCGCGGCGGTGGACGGTGCGGTCAAAGTGATCTCCTCAGGGAAACGACCATGAACCGCAGGTGCCGCCTGGATGCAAGCCATAGCAGGGTTGCAACACGTCCGCGGCCGTAGGATGGGTTGAGCGCTGGCCGCAGGCCGGCGCGACAACCCATCAGCGGAGCCTGCCTCAGACGAAGGCCGGCATGGGTTTTCGCCTCGCTCAACCCATCCTACGGCCCTGCGCCCGTGCCTATTTCAGCGCCGAAAATGCCGTCGGCGCCATAAGCTGGCTGACGATATTGCCGACGATCTGGCCGTCCTCCTCGGACTTGGCACGGGCCGCGATCCAGTCGGGGTCGCCCATGAAGGCTGTCCAGAGCTTCTCGCGTTCGGCGAGCGATTCCCATTTCAACATGTAGGTGAGTTCAGTGTTGGATTCGCCGATCACCGTGGTGAAGAAGCCGGCCTGGCGGATGCCGTGCTTCTCCCACAGTTTCAGGGTCACGGTCTCGAAACGCTTGAGCAGCGCCGGCAAACGGCCGGGCAGACACCGATAGACCCGCAATTCATAGATCATCGTATTTGGTTCCTTCCCATTTTGATGGCCGTGGTCGGCCTTGGCGCATGGCTTGCTGCGGCATCGTCCCTTGCCTACGCCGGTACAGGCTTACATCATGCGGACCTCGGCGCAACCACACTTGGACCGACGATGCGACACACCGCCCTCTCCCTGTTCTTCACCGTCATCCTGGCCGCCGCAGCCATGGCGCAGCAGCCCGGCCAGATCACCTCGGGCGCAACCGGCGTGACCGTGAACGGCAAGCCCGCTGCACGCGTCGGCGATACCACCACCGACGGCAAGATCATCGAGGGCGCCAAGGGCGTCTATATCAACGGAAAACCGGTGGCCGTGATCGGCGGCAGCACCGAATGCGGCTCCAAGACCACCTCCGGCAGCCATGGCGTGTTCGTCAATGGCAAGCCGATGGCGCGCGCCGGCGACACCACGTCCGGCTGCAAGTAGCCGCGGATGTTGTCCGCGCTTCGCGCCGGCCGTCTCGCTTGCGCCCTCGCCGCCGGCATCCTGCCGCTCGCCATCTCCGCGAATATCGCGCAAGCCCAGAGCCGCAAGGCGCCCAGCGAGCGCGAGCTGGTGGACCGCATCAACGACAGCTTTCGCGTTTTGCAGGCAAATGACAGCGACGGCAGCCGTCAGCGGTTGAAGACGACGCTGCGCGCCATCGCCGACAGCAATTATTCGGATTTGACGATCCGCGCCTATCTCAGCGCCGTCACCTATTTCGAACGCCGCCGTGACATCGCCGCCGCCTCGGAGCTGTTCGCCGATGCCGCGAAAACCCGCGCGGCACGCGAGCCCGGCACCACCGCCGCCACGCTGTGGTTCGAATATGCCCGCTTCCTCAACCGCACCAATCAATACGAGGCCGGCATTCCTGTCGCCACCGAAGCCCGCAACCGGATGCGCGCGATCTATGGCCGCAACTCGCAGGAGGACATTGCCGGCGGCGACATCCTCGCCACCGTGCTGACCAATAACGGCGCGGTGGCCTCGGGCCTCAATCTGTCCGAGGAGATCTATCTCAACGCCCGCAAGGCGCTTGGCGACCGGCTGCCGCTGACCTGGCGCACCGAAAACAACTATGCCGAAGCGCTGCGCATGGTGGGCCACCCCGACGTCGCCGCCACCATCGACGAGCCACTACTCAGGAAGCGCATCGCTCACTACGGCATCGGCAGCATCCAGGCGCTCGTCAGCGCCAGCAATCTCGCCCTCAATCATCTCGCCATGGGCAACGAGGCCGAGACGCTGAAGGCGCTCGACCTGCAGAAGCGCGCGGCTGCCGCGCTGGCCGATCCCACCTCAGAACATGTCGCCCAAGCCGATACCTGGATCGCCTACACCAAGGCCTGGTTCCATCCCGACCGCCGCCTCGCTACTGCCGATCTAGAAGCAATGGCGCGCGTCAAGGATTGGAATGGCGCACCGGATATCCTGCGCATCAAGACGGCGCAGCTTGCCGCCGACCAGTTCGAGATGCGCGGCGACACCGACCGCGCGCTGGCATTACGCCTCGACGCCTATCAGCGTTCGCAGGCGACCATCGCCAAACAGCATCCGATGACATTCGACGCCCTGCTCGGCGTCGCCATGACGCGCATGAAACGCGGCGACAAGGACGCGCTCGCAACGTTCAAAGATGTCGAGCAACAGTCTTTCCGCTGGATGCTGCGCGAGGTCGGCACCGCGGGCAACCGTTATGTCGCCGAAACAATGCGCAAGCTCGCCGACGACATTCTCTATGAGTTCGGCCGCTATGCCCTTCAGGAGCCCACCGCCGCACAGGCCTATGCCGAAGCGGTGACGCGCTGGAAGACCATGGAAGACGGCGACCGCACCTTGCTCCGCCTGACCGCCGACCGCCTTCCAGACGATGCTACCAGGGCCTTGGCGCAGACCGTGCTGCGCCTCTCCGGCCAGCAGCAGGAGCTGCTGTCCTCGGGCAAGATCGACGACGACGCGCGTCAGGTGCTGAACGAATTGCAGGACGCCCGCAAGGCACTAGCGGCGCGCATGGGCGAAAAGCCGCCGGGCGATCTCAAGCTGCCGACTATCGAGGATAAACTTGCCTCCACGGACGCACTGGTCGATTTCTTCGTCAGCGGCCGCCGCAACCGCGTCACGCCCATCGACCCGAAGCCGGAGATGCGCCTGCAGGCCGTGATCCATCGTCATGGCAAGGCGCCTGCTCTCGTCGATCTCGGGCCGCTCGACAATTTCCTCGGTGCCGATGTCACCTCCAGCGATCGCGCCAAGACCTTCCGCCGCCTCCACGACACACTGCTCGGCCCGCTGAAGCCGCAGCTCAGCGACGTCAAGCGCCTGTTCCTGGTGCCGGACAGCGAACTCTACAGCCTGCCCTTCGCCATGCTGCAGGACGCCGGCGGCCGCTATCTCGACGAGATCTACGACACCCGCATCATGACCCGCGCCGATGCGCTGTTCTTCGCCGATCGCAGCACGAAGCTCACCGCCGGCAACAAGGCGCTGCTGATCGGCGGCCTCGATTATGCCGGCGCCGCCAATCAATTGCCCTCGACCAGGACCGAGATCGACACCGTCGAAGCCGATCTGAAGAAGCGCGATCTCAAGGTCACGATGCTCACCGGCGATGGCGTCAGCGAACCGATCCTGCGCAACGACGCCAAGGGCGCATCGCTGATCCATCTCGCCACCCATGGCTTCTACAAGACCGCGACCGATCGCACCGATGCGCTGTGGCGCAGCGGCCTCGTCGCCTCGCGTCCTAATCTCAGCAGGCCGCCGCAACGCGACGACAATGACGGGGTGCTCTATGCCCACGAATTGATGAACTGGGATCTGTCCTCCGCCGATCTCGTGGTGCTCTCCGCCTGCCAGACCGCTCTCGGCGACCCCAGCCGCGTCGGCAGCGTGCGCGGCTTGCCGACAGCCCTCGCCATCGCCGGCGCGCGCCGCTCGCTGCTGACACTGTGGGAAGTCGCCGATGAGGGCACCGCGAATTTCATGGCGCGGTTCTATCAAGTGCTCGCGGAGGACGGGCTCGACTACGCCAGCGCTTTGCGCAAGGTCCGGGTCGAGGCCATGCACGGCAAGATCAAGGCTGCCGATGATCCATCGGTGTGGGCGGCGTTCGTGTTTTTCGAGAGCTGACTGTCACAGGACGCACCACTCGCCCTGAGAGAATATCATAACAAGTACACAATTTTAAGTTTATTACATACAATGAAGCGCTTGATGATATCAATCAAATCGTATATACAATCAAATGTCCGACTTCGATCCGGCGAAGGAAGCGAAGAACCGCGCAAAGCACCAGATCTCGCTGGAGCGGTGGGTCGATCTCATCGTGCTGGCGATCGTGCGTGACGACCGCTTCGATTATGGCGAGCCGCGTTTTCGCGCTTACGGACGACTGGACGGTCAGCCCTATTGTCTCGTGTTCACGCTCCGCAATGGTGCCAAACGCCCGATCAGCCTGCGCCGCGCACATGCCAAAGAGATGAAACGATATGTCCCGTAAAGCGAAAGAGCCTGTCTTCGACGACGACAATCCGGAATGGACCGAAGAGGATTTCGCGCTAGCGACCCGCTTCACCCCCGGTATTAAGGCGACCGACCTGACACCTGAAATCCTTGCAAAGGTCGCACGGCGCGGTCCGCAGAAAGCGCCGACCAAAGTCCCCGTCTCGCTGCGCCTCAGCGCCGATGTCCTGAAATACTTCAAGGACACCGGTCCTGGCTGGCAAAGAAGGATTGACGATGCACTCCGCAAGATCGCGAAGGTGTAGCTGGCCGTAGGGCGGATGAGCGAAAGCGTAATCCGCCGCGGAGTTTCAATCATAGACTCGGCCGGCGGATTACGGCTGCACCTCATCCGCCATACGGTCTATGCGCTCTTGAATCCGGTCAGGAACGCATCGAGGCAATCCTGGATCGCGTCGATGCCGTAGCCGCCTTCCTGCACGACGAGTGTCGGCAGGCCCAGCGACTGCATCTTCTGCCCGACGCCGCCAAAGTCCTTCGCGTCCAGTTTCAGGATGCCGATGGGATCGTCGCGATGGGCATCGAAGCCGAGCGCCACCACCAGCGCCTCGGCGCCGAAATTTCGCACCTTCGCAATCGCCTTGTCGAGCGCGGCATTCATCGCTGCACCGCCGTCGCCCGGCTGTAGCGGAAGGTTCAAGTCAAAACCCTCGCCTGCGCCATGGCCGGTCTCGCTGGCATAGCCTGTATAGAACGGCACGAAATTGGTCGGATCACCATGCACCGAAATCGTCAGCACATCCGGACGGTTATAGAAAATCTGCTGCGTGCCGTCGCCATGATGCACGTCGACATCGATGATCGCCACCTTGCCGAACCCGCTGCGCAGGCGCTGCGCCGCGATGGCGCTGTTGTTGAGATAGCAGAAGCCGGTGCCGCGATCGGCGCGGGCGTGATGGCCGGACGGCCGGCACAGCGCATAGGCCGCACGATCGCCGCCGAGAATGGCATCGGCCCCCGTCACCGCCGTCTCCGACGACCGCAGGATCGAGCGCCAGCTATCGGGGCCCATCGGCACCGACAGATCGCCGAGATACCATCCGACCTGGGCGATGAAGCCGGTCGCCGGGCAATCGCGTCGCGCCGCCTCTTCGGGACGCCCGCTCCAATAAGGGAAATATTGCGGCCACACTTCCGGACCGTGATCCGGCAGCGCCGCCCAGTTCTCCCATGCGGTCTCCAGGAAGCGAACATAGGCGGCCGTATGCACCGTCAGCGCCGGCGCGGTGCCGTATTCGCCCGGCATTTCCGGCGTGATCCCGTGCTTGGCCAGCGCGCCGATCAGCCGTTCGGTGCGAACGGGCGAGTCCTTGATCGGGACGAAGCGGCCATAACGCATGAACTGCTGCGGTGAATGAATGGCCTGGTCCGGATGATAGAAAGCGCGCATGGAAATCTCCTTCGGTCCACCGATGCGTTAGCAGACCGCGCCATCATCGCCAACGCTCGAACCTCGCCGCCGCAGCGCATGCCTGTTGTGCTTCCGCATCCTGCCCCGCGCGCGATCAAGTCTCTCGACGTCTCCCATGCAATCGGTCAGACTTTGCGCCCTGCTTCGCTCGCTGGAGATTGTGTTGATGTCGTCTGCGCTGATGTCTGGTTTTCCGTCCGTCCCGACAGGTCAGGTTACGCTCGCCAATTGGCGCACCGGTCCGTACAACAAATGGGCCTTTCATCATGTCCGCGACGTCGTGCCCTCGGCGGATATCCCGAATGCGCGCAGCGATGTCTGGCAACTCGACTCCCGCCCGAGCGATCTTTCCGCGCTGTCCGTCGACCATGACGGCGTCAACCATTCCATCGACAGCTTGCTCGACGCCACCGACACCGATGGCATCGCGATCCTGCATCGCGGCAAGGTGATCTTCGAGCGCTATGCCAATGGCATGACCGCCGACACGCCGCACATCCTGATGTCGGTGTCGAAGTCGATGACCGCACTCGTCGCTGGCATCCTCGTCGAGAAAGGCGCCCTCGATCCGAAACAGCCCGTCGTGTCGATCATTCCCGAGCTGCGCGGCTCCGTCTATTCCGATGCTACCGTTCGTCATGTGCTCGACATGCGCGTCGGCCTCCTGTTCGACGAGAACTATCTCGCCACATCCGGCGCGATCGTCGAGTATCGCAAGTCGACCGGCTGGAACCCACTCGGCCCGGGCGAGAGCCCGAGCGACCTCCGCAGCTTCCTGACCGGTCTGAAAGATCGCGATGGCCCGGATGGCGGCCCCTTCCACTATGTCTCGCCCAATTCCGATCTGCTCGGCTGGATTCTCGAACGCGCCAGCGGCAGCCGTTTTGCGGATCTGATGAGCGCCCATCTGTGGCAGCCGATGGGCGCGCAGCGCTCCGCCTATGTCACCGTGGATCGCTTCGGTGCACCACGCTGCGCCGGCGGCATCTGCACCACGGTGCTGGATCTCGCGCGCGTCGGCCAATTGATCCTGCAGGGCGGCAGCCGTAACGGCACATCGATCATCCCGTCCGCCTGGATCGACGACATCCTCGCGAATGGCGATCCCGCAGCCTGGTCTGCCGGCGATCTCGCGCCCTATTTTGGCGGCCGCTCAATGCACTATCGCAGCAAATGGTATGTGCTGCGGGACCGCCAGATGGCGCTGGGCCTCGGCATTCACGGCCAGCACGTTTTTGTCGAGCCGAAAAAGGAGCTGGTGATCGCGAAGGTCTCGTCGCAGGCAACGCCGCTCGATGCCGGCCGCGCAGAGCTGACGTTGCGACTTGCGGAAGCAGTGAGCGATCTGATCGGCCGCTAAAAGCTTAGACTTCGTTGTTGCGAGGGGCGAAGCGACGAACCAATCCAGAAACCAGGTGAAGACAGAACTGGATTGTTTCGTCGCAAAGGCTCCTCGCAATGACGGCCAACATGTCAGCCGGCCATCGCCCGCAGCCAGATCACATCGATCTGATCTTTCAACGCCCGGAGGTCGCCCAGCGATACAGCCTCCAGCGCCGCGTCGCGGCCGAGACGGTGCGGCCGAAAGCCGAGGCCGTCAAGCTGATCGATCATCGCTGGCAGCGACAAGCCGCCGGACGCGCTGAGCGCTGGTGAAAATTCGGTGACGATCGCACTGGCACGACGCAGTGTCTCGACGCCTCCGCTGATGACTGCAGGCTCGTATCCCTCGACATCGATCTTGACCAGCAGCACCGGACGATCGGTGAGCCCGAGACCAGAGACGGCGTCGTCGAGCGTCGTCACCGGCACCAGGCGCGACGACAGTCCGTGATCGACGGCCAGCGAGTGGCGGCCATTGTTCGAAGCCTTGTAGCGGCTGAGCCAAGCCATGCCGCCCGCCATGCCGACGGCGCTGCCGATGGTGACGACTTTTTCGATGTTGTTGGTACCGACATTGCGATCCAGCAGCCAGGCATTGAATGCGTCGGGCTCGAAGGCGACCACCAGTTCGACATTGTTGTGGCGCGCCGCATGCAACGCGTGCCAGCCGACATTGGCGCCGATATCGAGCACCACGCCGCGCGGAGCATCGCGCAGAAAACGATCGATCCAGGCAGTCAGCTCCGGCTCATGCGCGCCATATTTGGCGATATGCCGGCCGACGACGTCACGATGATGGACGTGGAAGCGAAGCCCCGACCGCGGCGCGATTGCCAGAAAGGCCGGCCGCCACGGCGTCACCCATGCGAGCAGGAAATTGGCGATATTCGCTGCGAAGGAAGGCACAACATTCATAGGGTGAATGTAGCGGAGAGCCGCTGGCCCTCAAGTCCGATGTCCGCGGCGAATAGCCTGTAGGGCGGATGGGCGAAGCATCATCCGCCGGCCGATCGCGTGGGGCGAAGAACGGCGGATTACGCCCTCGGTTAATCCGCCCTACGTCCTCAAACCAGCCGGCTCTGCGCCGCCGCTGCCTTGATGAAGCTCGCAAAGAGCGGATGCGGTTCGAACGGGCGGGACTTCAGCTCGGGGTGATACTGCACGCCGATAAACCACGGATGGTTCTCATATTCGACGATCTCAGGCAGCACGCCGTCCGGCGAGAGCCCCGAGAATTTCAGCCCGTGCTTCTCCAGCCGTTCCTTGTAGGCGGTGTTGACCTCGTAGCGGTGGCGATGACGCTCGGAGATTTCCAGCGCGCCGCCATAGACTTCGGAGACCTTGCTGCCCTTGGTCAGCGCGGCGGGATAGGCACCTAGACGCATGGTGCCGCCGAGGTCGCCAGCCTTGGAGCGCTGCTCCAGCTCGTTGCCGCGCAGCCATTCGGTCATCAGGCCGACCACGGGCTCGCTGGTCTCACCGAATTCGGTGGAATTGGCGTCCTTGATCCCCGCGAGGTTTCGCGCGGCTTCGATGACGGCCATCTGCATGCCGAAGCAGATGCCGAAATACGGCACATTGCGCTCGCGCGCGAACTGCGCCGCGCGGATCTTGCCTTCGGCGCCGCGCTGGCCGAAGCCGCCGGGCACCATGATGCCGTTGACGTGTTCGAGGAACGGAGCCGGGTCTTCGTTCTCGAACACCTCGCTCTCGATCCAGTCGAGATTGACCTTCACCTTGTTGGCGATGCCGCCATGGGAGAGCGCCTCGATCAGCGACTTATAGGCGTCCTTCATGCCGGTATATTTGCCGACAATGGCGATCGTGACCGCGCCTTCCGGATTGCGGACGCGCTCGTTGATCGTGTGCCACGACTTGAGCTCGAGCTCCTTCTTCGTGGTGATGCCGAAGGCGGCCAGCACTTCATCGTCGAGGCCGGCCTTGTGATAGGCCTCAGGCACCGCATAGATGTTGTCGACGTCGCGCGCCTCGATGACGGCGCTTTCGCGAACGTTACAGAACAGCCCCAGTTTACGGCGCTCTTCCGCCGGGATGTCGCGGTCGCAGCGGCACAGCAGGATATCCGGCTGGATGCCGATGGAGCGCAGCTCCTTCACCGAATGCTGGGTCGGCTTGGTCTTCAGCTCGCCCGCGCTCGGGATGTAGGGCAGCAGCGTGAGGTGGACGAAGATGGTGTCGCCGCGCGGCAGGTCGTTGCGGAGCTGGCGGATCGCCTCGAAGAACGGCAGGCCCTCGATGTCGCCGACTGTGCCACCGATTTCCACCAGCACGAAGTCGTAGCCCTCATTGTCCGAGAGAACGAATTCCTTGATGGCGTTGGTGACATGCGGAATCACCTGGATGGTGGCGCCGAGATAGTCGCCGCGCCGCTCCTTTGTGAGGATGTCCTGATAGATGCGCCCGGTGGTGATGTTGTCCTTCTTGGTGGCAGGACGACCGGTGAAGCGCTCGTAATGACCGAGGTCGAGATCGGTTTCGGCACCGTCATCGGTGACGAAGACTTCGCCATGCTGATACGGCGACATCGTCCCCGGATCGAGATTGAGATAGGGGTCGAGCTTGCGAAGCCGGACCTTGTAGCCACGAGCCTGCAACAGCGCGCCTAACGCCGCCGATGCCAGACCTTTACCGAGCGAGGAAACCACGCCGCCGGTGATGAAAATGTACCGCGCCATGGGACCTAACCTTTAACGCCTCGATGCCGATTCGCCAAAACGAATCGCAGCCGTCGCCCAATGTTCGGGGAGGCTGTGGGTGACTTGAATTCCGAAATGATTGCAGCCCCTTGATGGGGGCTGCTGAGGCAGGATGGAAGCTTCCATCCTGCATGGCGCCAATGCGTTAGCGCACGAATTACCGAGACTGCGGCGCCTGCGGCGCACTCGGAGCCTGCTGCTCGTCGGCCTTCTTGAGCGTGTCGAGCAGACCGCCCGAGGTCGGCGCGGTCAGCGGCGACGGAGCGCCCTGCTGGGTCGCCGGAGCGCCGGTCGGCAGGATCGAGCTCGGACCACGGTTGTAGGTCGCGAGCCACGACAGGAACATGGAGGTCAGGAAGAAGCCGACCGCCAGGAACGCCGTGGTGCGGGTAAGCAGGTTAGCCGTGCCGCGGCCGGTCATGAAACCGCCGCCGCCACCACCGCCGCCAATGCCGAGGCCGCCGCCTTCGGACTTCTGCAGCAGCACGACACCGATCAACGCGGCGACGATCATGAGGTGAATAACGATAATGACGCTTTGCATCGTGTCCTTCCATCGCAAGCACGCCGCGCCGATCGCCGGCTGCAGTCTGAGCACTTGCGGGGTTTGAATCTGCAGGTGTCTACACGACGGAGGCTGAAATTGCCAACCCTTTGGGCGGGAACCTCAAACCTCCCTTGTGTGAACGGAACGCCCGCCGCTTTCCCCGGGGATTTAGGGGCAGCCAGCCGCGATTGCCAGGAAGTCCGCCGCCTTCAGGCTGGCCCCGCCGACCAGCGCACCGTTCACGTTCGGCACCGCCATCAGCTCCTTCGCGTTCGAAGGCTTCACCGAACCGCCATAGAGGATGCGGATCGACGGCCCCTCGTTCCTGAAGCGCTGGTTGAGGTGTTCACGGATAAACTTATGAACTTGCTCGACATCCCCGGCAGTCGGCGTCAACCCTGTGCCAATCGCCCAGACCGGCTCATAGGCCACGATCAGATTGCCCGAGGTGCAGTCGTCAGGCAGCGAACCCTGAAGCTGGGTGCCGCAGACATCCAGCGTCTTGCCGGCATCGCGCTCCGCCTGGGTTTCGCCGATGCAGACGATCGCGGTCAGGCCGGCGCGCCAGGCAGCCAGTGCCTTCTCGCGGACCATGGCATCGCTCTCACCATGATCGGCGCGGCGCTCGGAATGGCCAACGATGACGGCAGTCGCTCCGGCATCCGCCAGCATTTCGGCCGCCACGTCACCCGTGTGGGCGCCAGAGGCCTTCGTGTGGCAGTCCTGAGCCCCCACGGTAACCACCGTGCGGCCTTCCTGCCCAAAGCTCGACGCCCTGCCAGCAAAAGCACTCAGCAACGTGACCGGCGGACAGACCAAAAGATCAGCTTTTTCTAATGCTTCCGGCGCACTTCGAAGCATTGCCTCGAACTCGCTCATGGACGCCTTGAGGCCGTTCATCTTCCAATTGCCAGCGATCAACGGACGAACGGCAGCGGTCATGAGGTGCTTCCTGTAACAAGAGGATGTGAAGGGGCTTTGAGCTAACAGAGCCAGCCGGACGGCTCAAGCTGGCCCGGTGCCGCGCCGGCCACGGTGGTGCCGGATCTCTTCCGCCGTCGGATCCGGTGCCTTGAGGTCGAAGCCACGCCAGCCTGTGGCGGCGAGCTGGTTACGACGGACGTCGATATCCACAGAGGATGGATTCAGGATCGCCTCGAACTTGCCCTTGTCGTCCGCCTCCACTCTGGCGCTGACCAGCGATCCACCGCGGCGAATGCTCTCGGCATAGACCTCGGCCTCGTTCACCGCGACGCCCGCTTCCGCGAGCATGCCGATGACGCCTCCGGCGGCACCCGCCACCGCTGCGCCGGTCGCTGCCGCCGCGAACCACCCTGCGGCCACCACCGGGCCGAGACCGGGAATCGCCAGCAGACCCAACCCGGCCAGCAGGCCACCGAATCCGCCAAAGCCCGCACCGATGGCGGCCCCCTTGCCGGCGCCGGCGGCATAATCGGGCGCGTACCATTTGTCGGCATTATTGGCGATGACGCTGATGTCGTCATCCGGGACGCCCGCCTCGCGCAATTGGCGTACGGCGGATTGCGCATCGGCATAATCGTCGAAAAGGCGAGAGATCGTCGCTTTGGTCATCGGCCCCTCCACCTCATTCCGGCTGCGCCGAGATGTTGCCCTTGTAATCGACGCTGACGCGGACGCGCCGGACACCGCTCATGGCGGTCCCTCGCCAGATTCCCTGGCTGTCATTCGTCAGCTGCGACACATCGGAATAGCCTTGAGATTTCAAAAGGTCGCGCGCCTGTCCTTCAGAAAAACTGTTAGCGCCCGGCGAAAGCTTACCGCCGGCATTCGGCTGCACGACGCTCGGATTCTCCATCGCCGGGTTCTGCTGCGCCCATCCCGGTGAAAGCGCCAGCCAGAGGCCGGCGATGGCCACCCCTGCCCGAACCCGAATCCGCATGTTGCCTCCCCGACCGCCATGTGACCCGCTCCATCAAGTGGCTGAGCGGGCAGAAGTTCCATTGCCTGAAACCCGGCCAAGCGCCTGAAACCGCTTCAATCCGCCCCGTTCCGTCCGGTTGCGACCGGGGGGTTGCCACTTTATGATGCGCGTCCTATTCGGCGATGGCTGCACGCGGTTCGAGCCGCTGGCGCGAGCCGGTTCCCCTCCTGACAGACAAGTGGCCCCATGCTTCGAGGAATGCGCAAAGCGTCATCCAATTGGATTGGCAAGACGATTATGACCGTCGTGATGGGCGTGCTGATCGTCAGCTTCGGCATCTGGGGCATCGGCGACGCCTTCAAGGGCTCGGCGCAATCGAAGGTCGCCACGATCGGTTCGACCGATATCTCGACGGAACAGTTCCGCCAGCTCTTCAGCGACAAGCTGCAGCAGATCGGTCGCCAGTTCGGCCGCCCGCTGACGCCGGACCAGGCGCGCGCCTTCGGCCTCGACCGTCAGGTGCTGCAGCAGGCGGTGGCGGAAGCCGCGCTCGACGAGGACGCCCGCCGCAAGGGCCTGGGCGTGTCCGATCAGGAAGTGCTGCGCCAGATCATGGCGGATCCGAACTTCCAGGGCATGAACGGCCAGTTCGATGGCGCCCGCTTCCAGCAGGTGATCCGCTCGCTCGGCTATACCGAGGCGCGCTACATCG
Organism: Pseudomonadota bacterium; assembly: GCA_023449855.1. Taxonomy (GTDB): domain Bacteria; phylum Pseudomonadota; class Alphaproteobacteria; order Rhizobiales; family Xanthobacteraceae; genus Tardiphaga. Next base: position 16,798 of record JAEXHR010000193.1, read on the forward strand.
CCGAACAGCGACGGGTCTCGCTGCGCCGACAGATCGCCTCCACCCTCACCACCGGCGTCGATGCGCCGAAGCCCATGCTCGAGGCGCTCAGCCGTTACCAGAACGAGCAGCGCACCATCGATTACGTGAAGCTTGACGCCGCTCAGGCCGGCACCATCGAGGCCCCCTCGCCCGAGGCCCTCGCCGCCTATTTCGACGAGCGCAAGACCCAGTTCCGCGCTCCCGAATATCGCAAGATCGCCTTCCTCTCGCTGACGCCGGAAGAAATGGCGAAGTGGTCCACGGTCACGGACGACGATGCGAAGAAGATCTACGACGAGCGCAAGGACCGTATCTCGACGCCGGAACAGCGCCAGATCTCGCAGATCGTGTTCCCGAATGCCGAGGAAGCGCAGGCCGCCCGCGCCAAGCTGAATGACAGCTTCTCCTTTGACGATCTCGCCAAGGAGCGCGGCCTCAAGCCGGCCGATGTCGAACTCGGCATGGTCACCCGCGCCGGCATCCTCGATCCGAACGTGGCCGACGCCGCCTTCTCGCTGGCCCCGGATTCGATCAGCCAGCCCGTGACCGGTCGTTTCGGCACGACCATCGTCAAGGTCGGCAAGATCCAGGCCGGCTCGACGCCGAGCTATGACAGCGTCGCTGCAACCATCAAGCGCGACCTCGCCATCGAGCGCGCCCGCGCTGTGGTCAACGACATGCACAACAAGGTCGAGGACGAGCGCGGCGGCGGTGCGAACATCGTCGACGCCGCCAAGAAGCTGAACCTCAATGCGGTGACCATCGAGGCGGTCGATCGCTCGGGCCGTGGCCTGGACGGCAAGCCTGTCACGGGCTTGCCTGCCAACACCGATCTCGTCTCGCAGGCCTTCAACAGCGATGTCGGCGTGGACAACGACGCCATCCAGGTCGGCGGCGGTTATATCTGGTACGACGTGCTCGGCATCACGCCGTCGCGCGATCGCACCCTCGAGGAAGTCAAGGCGCAGGTCGAAACGCGCTGGCGCGAGGACGAGATCACCAAGCGCCTGCGCACCAAGGCCGAGGACATGGTCAAGAAGCTCGAAGGCGGCGCCAAGCTCGCCGACGAAGCTGCCGCGGCCGGCCTCAAGCCCGTGACCTCGGCGCCGTTCAAGCGCGATGCGACCGTGGCGGACCTTTCCCCGGGCGTGATCCAGGCCGTATTCCGCGGCGTCAAGGATGCCGCTGGTCAGGCACCGGGTTCGGGCACGGCCGACTGGATCGTGTACCGGATCACCGACATCGCCGCGCCGACCGTGGACATGGCCTCCGACGACGCCAAGAAGCTGAAGGAAAGCCTGCAGCGCGGCCTGACCGACGAGCTGGTGGCGCAGTACATCACCAAGCTCGAGCAGCAGGTCGGCACCAAGATCAATCAGGAAGCGTTTGCGCTGGCCACCGGCGCGACGAACAGTAACAATTAACGAGACCCGTCGCCGTCATTGCGAGCGCAGCGAAGCAATCCAGTTCTTTCTTTGAATGGCTTCTGGATTGCTTCGTCGCTACGCTCCTCGCAATGACGATCGCATCACTTTCGAAAGCATCCCATGGACAATCTTCGGGCAATCATCGCCAAGGTCGCGACCGGCGCCTCGCTGACGCGTGAGGAATCCTCGGCAGCTTTCGACAGCATGATGTCGGGTGAAGCCACGCCCTCGCAGATGGGCGCCCTGTTGATGGGTCTGCGCGTCCGCGGAGAAACGGTCGACGAGATCACCGGCGCCGTGGAAGTGATGCGCGCCAAGATGCTGCGCGTCACGGCACCTGCCGATGCCGTGGATATCGTCGGTACCGGCGGCGACGGCTCGGGTTCCGTCAATGTCTCGACCTGTGCCTCCTTCATCGTCGCCGGCTGCGGCGTGCCGGTGGCCAAGCATGGCAATCGCGCGCTGTCGTCGAAATCCGGTGCGGCCGATGTGCTGGCCGCCCTCGGCGTCAACATCGACCTCAAGCCCGCCGATGTCAGCCGCTGCACCACGGAGGCCGGCATCGGCTTCATGTTCGCGCCCGCGCATCATCCGGCCATGAAGAATGTCGGTCCAACCCGGGTCGAACTCGCCACCCGCACGATCTTCAACCTGCTTGGGCCGCTGTCCAATCCGGCCGGTGTGAAGTACCAGATGGTCGGCGTGTTTTCGCGGCAATGGGTGCAACCGCTGGCACAGGTGCTGAAGAATCTCGGTACCGCCCGCGCCTGGGTGGTGCATGGCTCCGACGGCCTCGACGAAATCACGCTGACCGGCCCGACCTTCGTGTCGTCGCTGGAGAATGGCCAGATCACCAATTTCGAGATCAAGCCGGAAGACGCCGGCCTGCCCTATGTGACCGCCGAGGCCCTCAAGGGCGGCGATGCCGTTGCCAATGCGGCCTCGCTGCAGGCGGTGCTCGACGGCAAGCCAGGTGCGTTCCGCGACGTGGCGTTGTTCAACGCCGCTGCAGCGCTGCTCGTCGCGGGCAAGGCCAGGGATATCAAGGAAGGCGTCGCGATGGGCCAGAAGTCGCTCGACAGCGGCGCGGCTCTCGCGAAGCTCAAGCAGCTCGTGGCCGTCTCCAACGCCTGACGGAGCCGAATGACATGTCCGATATCCTCACCAAGATCGAAGCCTATAAGCGCGAGGAAATTGCCAAGGCGAAAAGCGAGCACCCGCTCAGCGCGCTGGAAGCGCTGACCAAGTCCGCGCCGCCGCCGCGCGGCTTCATGACGGCAATCCACCGCAAGCTCGACAAGGGCGACTTCGCGCTGATCGCCGAGGTGAAGAAGGCTTCACCCTCCAAGGGCCTAATACGGAACGACTTCGATCCGCCGACGCTTGCCAAGGCCTATGAAGATGGCGGCGCGGCGTGCCTGTCGGTGCTCACCGATACGCCGTCATTCCAGGGCCATCTCGATTTCATGGTCGCGGCCCGCGCCGCCACCAAGCTGCCGGTGCTGCGCAAGGATTTCATGTTCGACACCTATCAGGTGGTAGAAGCGCGCGCGCATGGCGCCGACTGCATCCTGATCATCATGGCCGCGCTGGACGACGCCCTCGCCCGCGACATCGAGGACGCCGCCATCGATCACGGCATGGACGTGCTGCTCGAAGTCCACGACGAGGCCGAGCTCGAACGTGCGCTGAACCTGCGCTCGCCAATGATCGGCATCAACAACCGCAATCTGCGCACCTTCGAAGTGACGCTCGCCACCAGCGAGAAGCTGGCGCCGATGATGCCGAAGGATCGTCTGAAGGTCGGCGAAAGCGGCATCTTCACACCGGACGATCTGACACGGCTGGAACGTGTCGGGATCTCGACCTTCCTGGTCGGCGAGAGCCTGATGCGGCAGGCGGATGTGACGGCCGCGACGAAGACGCTGCTGAAGCGCGGCTAGACTCCACTTCCTTCTCCCCTTGTGGGAGAAGGT
>JAEXHR010000212.1 GCA_023449855.1 Pseudomonadota bacterium
CATCGATCCACCCTCTCCCGCAAGCGGGAGAGGGGAAGAACCACTCCACCAAATTCTCAGTTGCAAACTCTGCAACCCGCGCTTCTAATTAGACCAATTAAAAATCATCGGGAGGTCTGCACGTGTCCACAGTGAAACTGACGGTCAACGGCAAAGCCGTTTCCGTCCAGGTCGAAGACCGGACGTTGCTCGTCCATCTGCTTCGCGAAAACCTCAATCTCACCGGCACCCATGTCGGCTGCGATACCTCGCAGTGCGGCGCCTGCATCGTCCATATCGACGGCAAGGCCGTAAAGTCCTGCACCACGCTGGCCGGCCAGGCCGATGGCTGCAACGTCACCACTATCGAAGGCATTTCGAAGGGCGATCAGTTGCATCCCATGCAGGCCGCCTTCCGCGACAATCACGGCCTTCAATGCGGCTATTGCACGCCGGGCATGATCATGTCGGCCATCGATATTGTGCACCGCCATAACGGCGATCTCGATGAGCAGACGGTTCGCCACGAGCTCGAAGGCAATATCTGCCGCTGCACGGGCTATCACAACATCGTCAAGTCGGTGCTCGACGCCGCCGGACGCATGAAGGTTGCGCAAGCGGCTGAATGAGCCAAGGGCTCGTCATTGCGAGTCACCTCTTGGTGACGAAGCAATCCAGAGCCCCGCGAAGAAAGAACTGGATTGCTTCGTCACTACGCTCCTCGCAATGACGACGCAAATAATAAGCCGACCGCGCGTTTTGGTGAAAACCGCGGAGTTTCATATCTCCGGCAGGGAGGGCCCCACAGATGGGCGTTGAAGGCATCGGCGCACGCGTTGCGCGCAAGGAAGACAAGCGATTCATCACCGGCCGCGGCCGCTATGTCGATGACATCAAACTCGTAGGCCTGACCTACGCCCATTTCATCCGCAGTCCCCACGCCCACGCCAAGGTGAAGAGCATCGACGCGTCCGCGGCGAAGGACATGCCGGGCGTCGTTGATGTCCTGACCGGGCAACAGCTGGTGGACGACAAGATCGGCAATCTCATCTGCGGCTGGGCCATCACCTCGAAAGACGGCTCGCCCATGAAGATGGGTGCATGGCCGGCGATGGCGCCGGACACCGTGCGCTTCGTCGGGCAGGCTGTTGCGGTCGTGATCGCCGAGACGAAGAACCAGGCGAAGGACGCGGCCGAGGCCGTGGTCGTCGACTATGAAGAACTCCCCGCCGTCAGCAGCATCAGCGCTGCGCTCGCCGCGGGCGCGCCGCAGCTGCATCCGGAAGCGCCGGGCAATATGGTCTATGACTGGTCGATCGGCGACGAGAAGGCGACCAACGACGCCTTTGCCAAGGCAGCGAATGTCGTCTCGCTGGAGCTGACCAACAACCGACTCGTCCCCAATGCGATGGAACCGCGCGCGGCGATCGCGGAATACGATCCGGCCGAGGAGCATTTCACGCTCCACACCACATCGCAGAATCCGCATGTGGCGCGTCTCGTCCTCTCCGCCTTCTACAATGTGGCGCAGGAGCACAAGCTGCGCGTCATCGCTCCGGATGTCGGCGGCGGTTTCGGCTCGAAAATCTTTATCTATCCCGAAGAGATGGTCGCGCTGTGGGCCTCGAAGAAGGTCGAACGCCCGGTCAAATGGACGGGCGACCGCTCCGAAGCCTTCCTGACCGACGCCCACGGCCGCGATCATACCTCGCGCGCCGAAATGGCCTTTGACGCCAACAACAAGATCCTGGGGCTGCGGGTGAAGACCCACGCCAATTTCGGCGCCTATATGTCGCTGTTCTCGTCCTCGGTGCCGACCTATCTCTACGCAACGCTGCTGTCGGGTCAGTACAACATTCCGCAGATCTATGCGGAGGTAATGGGCGTCTATACCAACACCACGCCGGTGGATGCCTATCGCGGCGCCGGGCGCCCCGAAGCGAGCTATCTGGTCGAGCGCCTGATGGAGACATCGGCGCGGCAGCTCAAAGTCGATCCGGCGGAGCTGCGGCGCACCAACTTCATCACCCAGTTCCCGCATCAGACGCCGGTCATCATGGCCTATGACATCGGCGATTTCGGCGCAGCACTCGACAAGGCGCTGGAAGCGATCGACTACAAGGACTTCCCCGCGCGCAAGGCGCAGTCGAAGGCCAATGGCAAACTGCGCGGTCTCGGCTTCTCCTGCTACATCGAAGCCTGCGGCATCGCACCGTCGAAGGCCGTGGGTTCGCTCGGCGCCGGCGTCGGCCTGTGGGAATCCGCGGAGGTGCGGGTCAATCCCGTCGGCACCATCGAGATCCTCACCGGTTCGCACAGCCACGGTCAGGGCCACGAGACGACCTTCGCACAGCTTGTCGCCGACCGACTCGGCATTTCCATCGAGCAGGTCTCCATCATCCATGGCGACACCGACAAGGTGCAGTTCGGCATGGGCACCTATGGCTCGCGCTCCGGCGCCGTCGGCATGAGCGCCATTGTCAAGGCGATGGAGAAGGTAGAAGCCAAGGCGAAGAAGATCGCCGCGCATCAGCTTGAGGCATCGGAAGGCGACATCGTCATCGAGAATGGCGAGTTCAAGGTGGCCGGCACCGACAAGTCGATCGCACTGCCGATGGTCGCGCTCGCTGCCTACACCGCGCATAACCTGCCGGACGGCATGGAGCCCGGCTTGAAGGAAAGCGCCTTCTACGACCCGACCAACTTCACCTTCCCGGCTGGCACTTACATCTGCGAGGTCGAGGTCGATCCCGGCACCGGCAAGACCGACATCATCGACTTCGTCGCCGTCGATGACTTCGGCCGCCTCATCAATCCGATGATTGTCGAAGGCCAGGTACATGGCGGCCTCGCGCAAGGCATCGGTCAGGCGATGCTGGAAAGCGCCGTCTATGACGACAACGGCCAGCCGGTGACGGCCTCCTTCATGGACTACGCGATGCCGCGCGCCGATGATGTGCCGTCGTTCAAGATCTCGCATTCGATCACGCTCTGCCCGGGCAATCCGCTGGGGATCAAGGGCTGCGGTGAAGCTGGCGCCATTGGCTCCTCGCCCGCGGTGATCAACGCGATCACCGACGCGCTCGGGCACAACAAACTGGAAATGCCGGCAACGCCGGGACGTGTCTGGGAAGCGCTGCAGTTGCAGCAGGCCGCCGAGTAAGGAGACGCATCATGTATGAGACGACTTACCACCGCGCCGCCAGTGTTGATGAAGCCGCTGCGCTGCTGTCGAAGCACCCCGAGGCCAAATTCCTCGCCGGTGGCCATACGCTGCTGCCGGTGATGAAACAGCGCCTCGCCGGGCCGAGCGATGTGATCGACATCGCCCGCATCAAGGACCTCATCGGCGTCGAAGCGACACCCGATGCACTGATCATCAAGGCCGCGACGACCTATTACGACATCACCCAGAGCGCCGCCGCGAAGAAGGCGATTCCGGCCATCGTGCATCTGACCGAAGTGCTCGGCGACCCCGCCGTGCGCTATCGCGGCACCATTGGCGGCGCGCTCGCCAATAACGACCCTGCCGCCGATTATCCCGCTGCCGTGCTCGCCCTGAATGCGACGGTGAAAACCAACAAGCGCAGCATCGCAGCCGCGGATTTCTTCAAGGGACTGTTCTCGACGGCTCTTGAGGATGACGAGATCATCACCGCGGTCTCATTCCCGATCCCCGCCAAGGCCGGCTATGCCAAGATGCGGCATCCCGCTTCGCGCTTCGCGATGACGGGTGTGTTCGTCGCGCAGATGAAGGACGGCGAAATCCGCGTCGCCGCCACCGGCGCGGCGCAGGATGGTGTAATGCGCGTATCCGCCATCGAGGCTGCGTTGAAATCGAACTGGTCGGCCGGCGCGATCGACGGCGTGTCGATCTCCGCCGACGGCCTGATGGGCGACATCCACGGCTCCGCCGCCTACCGCGCCAATCTCATCAAGGTGATGGCGCAAAGGGCGGTGGAAGCGGCGGGATAGTATTGTGATCGTCCCCGCCTCGGCGGGGACGGCCAGTCAGCTATATCGCGCAATCGCCAGCGCACTCACATCCAGCTCCGGCGCCTTGCCGGCAATCTGGTCCGACAGCACGCGGGCAGTGCCGCAGGCCATGGTCCAGCCGAGGGTGCCGTGACCGGTGTTGAGATGCAGGTTGCCGAACTTCGTCGGCCCGACGATGGGCGGACCATCCGGCGTCATCGGGCGGAGGCCGCTCCAGAACGTCGACTGCGCGAGATCGCCGGCCTTCGGGAACAGATCGGTCAGCGACTTGTCGAGCGGCAACCGGCGCGGCGCGGTCGGCTGCGGCGTATAGTTGCCGACTTCCGCCGTCCCACCGACGCGGATGCGATCACCAAGGCGGGTGATTGCCACCTTGTAGGTCTCGTCCATGACCGTCGATTCCGGCGCGACGCTCCCGTCGGTGATCGGCACCGTGAGCGAATAGCCCTTCACCGGATAGACCGGCGCATCGATGCCGAGCGGACGCAGCAGCAGCGGCGAGAAGCTGCCGAGCGCCATCACATATTGATCGGCCGTGAACACGCCCTTGTCGGTGGTCACCTGCGCAACACGGCCGCCGGTGACATCCACAGACTTGATCGTGGTCTCATAGATGAACTTCACGCCGAGACCGGCCGCGATCTTCTCCAGCGCCTGCGTGAACAGATGGCAGTCGCCCGTCTCATCCTCGGGCAGACGAAGCCCGCCGATGAACAGATGCTGCACACCGGCAAGGCCCGGCTCGTATTTCACGCAACCGGCGCGGTCGAGCACCTGATAGGGAACGCCATACTGCTTGAGGACGTCGATATCGCCCGCGGTGCCATCGAGCTGCGACTGCTTTCGGAACAGCTGCAGAGTGCCCTGGCTGCGCTCGTCATAGGCGATGCCGGTGTCGGCACGCAGCGCACGGAGCTGATCGCGGCTGTATTCGGCGATGCCGACCATGCGCGACTTGTTGAGGGCATAGCGCTCGTTGGTGCAGTTGCGCAGCATCTGCAGCATCCAGCGCCACTGATACGGATCGGCCTGCGGGCGCACCACCAGCGGGCCGTATTTGTCCATCATCCAGCCGATCGCCTTTTTCGGCACGCCGGGTCCCGCCCATGGCGAGGAATAGCCCGGCGAGACTTCGCCGGCATTGCCGAAGCTCGTCTCCAGCGCAGGGCCGGGCTGACGATCGATCACCGTCACCTCGAAGCCCGCCTTGGCGAGATAGTAGGACGTGGTGACGCCTATGACGCCGGCACCGAGAACAAGAACCTTCATATCGCAATCATCCCAGCACGACCGCGCCAGCGCGTGTCGATTTCCTCAGCATAGATTCGTTCGTAGCGGCGCCCCAGCGATGTCAGCATCTCATAGCCGATGGTGCCGGCCGCAGCGGCGAGATCGTCGACGGTCTGATGGCCACCGATGATTTCCACTTGCGAACCGCGTGCCAACGCCCCCTCAGGCAATTCGCTGCAGTCGACAATCAGCGAGTCCATCGAGACGCGCCCGGCCACCGGCAGCCGCTTGCCGCGGAAATAAACCGCGCCGTTCTCGCCGAAGGCGCGCTGCAGCCCGTCGGCATAGCCGATCGCCAGCGTCGCCAGCCGCGTCGGCTGCACGGCGCGAAACGCCCAGCCATAGCCCGCATGGGCGCCGGCCTCGACCTCGCGTGTCTGGATCACCTGCGCGGTGAGACGGATCACGGGGAGCATCGGATTGACCTGGCCAGGCACGGGATTGATGCCGTACAGCGCCGCGCCGGGACGGACGAGATCGTTGTGGAACGCCCCGCCGAGGAAAATGCCGGACGAATTGGCGAGCGACTTGCGGACGCCCGGGAAGTGCTTTGCCAGCGCCGCGAAGGCTTCGCGCTGATGCGCATTAGCCGGATGAGCCGGCTCGTCGGCACAAGCGAGATGGCTCATGACGAAGGACAGATCGAGTCCGGCGGGCGGCGCCTCGACAAAACGGGCGACATCGCGCGGCGACAGGCCGAAACGCGACATGCCGCTATCGACCTGGATCGCGCAGGGCAGTTTGCGGCCGAGCAGGCCGGCCTGCTCCGACCAGGCCTCGGCCTGTTCGAGCGAATTGAGCACCGGCACGATGCCGAATTCGGCGCAGTCGCCCTCGCCGCCTTCAGGCAGACCGTTGAGGACATGAATGGTGACATCGCGCGGCAGATGGCGGCGCAGGTCCAGTGCCTCGTCGAGATGGGCGACGAAGAAGGTCCGGCAGCCAGCCTGATAAAGCGCCGGCGCCACGCGGCTGGCGCCGAGCCCGTAGGCATCGGCCTTCAGCACCCCGGCGCAGGTGACATTCGGGCCGACCTTATTGGCCAGCAACCGGTAATTCCGGCCGATCCCGGCGAGATCGATGGTCAGCACAGCACCGGCATGTTGAATGCCGTCCTTCACTTCCACACGTGCCAGCATGCCTAACGCCTCCGATCGAGGATCAAGGCTGCACTATCTCACCACATTCATGGTGCTTTACGGCGATTTGGGCCGTTGCTACGGTGATGGACGCCGGATTTCAGCGTCATTCGGCAACGTCCCGGTGAATTCCTGCGTCTGGACCCCCGATATGCCCCCTGAGCTCGACTCAATCGACCGAAAGATCCTGCGCGAGATCGTACAGGATGCCCGCATCAGCCAGATGGCGCTGGCCGAAAAGGTCGGCCTGTCGCCCACTGCCTGCACCCGGCGGCTGGCGGCGCTGGAGAAGAAGGGCATCGTTCGCGGCTATGCCGCCGAGATCGACGCGTCCGAGCTCGGCTATATGATGACGGTGCATGTGCACATCACGCTGGACAAGCAGAGCGAGGACGCGCTGTCCGCCTTCGAGCGCGCCATCGCGCAGTGTCCCGATGTGGTGTCCTGCTATCTGATGTCGGGCAACGACGACTATCTCGTCCATGTGCAGGCGCGCGACATGCAGGACTATGAGCGCATCCACAAACAGCATCTGTCGCGCATGCCGGGCGTCTCCCGCCTGCATTCGAGCTTTGCGATGCGAACGGTGGTGAAGCGCGGTGTGTCGCTGTCGGCGCTGAAGGGGTGATGCTCCGTCGCGCGCCGCACACTCCGCCCTCATCCTGAGGAGCGCGCAACGCGCGCGTCTCGAAGGATGGTTGCGGGCGCCATCAGCTCATGGTTCGAGACGGCGCTACGCGCCTCCTCACCATGAGGGGGCGGAGTTAGCTAGCTATGCAGCCCCGGCGCTTCCTGGCCGGTGCGCTCGACATATTCGGTATAGCCGCCGCCATATTGATGGATGCCGTCCGGTGTCAGCTCCAGCACGCGGTTCGACAGCGCCGCCAGGAAGTGTCGATCATGCGACACGAACAGCATGGTGCCCTCGAAATCCGCCAGTGCCTTGATCAGCATTTCCTTGGTGGCCATGTCCAAGTGGTTGGTCGGCTCGTCGAGCACCAGGAAGTTCGGCGGATCGAACAGCATCTTGGCCATCACCAGACGCGCCTTCTCGCCGCCTGAGAGAACGCGACAGCGCTTCTCGACATCGTCGCCGGAGAAGCCGAAGCAGCCGGCGAGCGCACGCAGCGTGCCCTGCCCCGCCTGCGGAAAAGTGTCTTCGAGATTCTGGAAGATGGTGCGCTCGCCATCGAGCAGGTCCATCGCGTGCTGGGCGAAATAGCCCATCTTCACGCTGCCGCCGATGGTGACGCTTCCAGTGTCGGGCTCTGATGCACCAGCCACCAGCTTCAGCAACGTCGACTTGCCGGCGCCGTTGATGCCCATGATGGCCCAGCGCTCCTTGCGGCGGACCATGAAGTCCAGCCCGTCATAGATCACCTTGCTGCCATAGGCCTTGTTCACGCCCTTCAGCGCCACGACGTCTTCGCCCGAACGCGGTGCCGGCAGGAAGTCGAAGGCCACTGTCTCACGGCGCTTCGGCGGTTCGACGCGCTCGATCTTGTCGAGTTTCTTCACCCGGCTCTGCACCTGCGCCGCATGCGAGGCGCGCGCCTTGAAGCGCTCGATGAACTTGATTTCCTTGGCGAGCATGGCCTGCTGGCGCTCGAACTGCGCCTGCTGCTGCTTCTCGTTCATGGCGCGCTGCGCCTCATAGAACTCGTAGTCGCCGGAATAGGAATTCAGCGTGCCGCCATCGATCTCCATGATCTTGGTCACGATGCGGTTCATGAATTCGCGGTCATGCGAGGTCATGAGCAGCGCGCCTTCATAACCCTTCAAGAATCCTTCGAGCCAGATCAGGCTTTCGAGATCGAGATGGTTCGACGGTTCGTCGAGCAGCATCACATCCGGGCGCATCAACAGAATGCGGGCCAGCGCCACGCGCATCTTCCAGCCGCCCGAGAGCTTGCCGACATCGCCGTCCATCATCTCCTGCGAGAACGACAGGCCATCCAGCACTTCGCGCGCACGGCCTTCCAGCGCATAGCCGTCGAGCTCCTCGAAGCGCGCCTGCACCTCACCGTAGCGGGTGATGATCTCGTCCATCCTGTCGGCCTGGTCCGGATCGGCCATGGCCGCTTCCAGTTCCTTCAGCTCCGTAGCGACGACGCTGACCGGACCGGCGCCCTCCATCACCTCGGCCACCGCGCTGTGGCCGGACATCTCGCCGACATCCTGGCTGAAATAGCCGATGGTGACGCCGCGCTCGACCACGACCTGCCCCTCATCCGGCAGCTCGCGGCCGGTCACCAGCCGGAACAGCGTGGTCTTGCCGGAGCCGTTGGGGCCGACGAGGCCGATCTTCTCGCCCTTCAACAGCGCGCCGGCGGCTTCGATGAAGACGATCTGATGACCGTTCTGCTTGCTGATATTGTCGAGGCGGATCATGGGCAGGCGAACTCGCGGGACGAAAGGGAAGGCCTCGCAATAAGGCATCGGGCCAGCCCGCGAAAGGATATTTTGCGCTGCAAACGCCCGTCCGCCTCCGCCCACAGGGCTTCGGCGCGACATCCTCCACTCGCCTCGCTTTCGTCCAGTCTATTACGGCTTGCCGAGCCGAAGCTCGCGAAGCGAGCGGAGGATGGTATGCTGTGCCGGCAAATCGGGAATACGGGGCCTCCAATGACGAAGACGATCCAACCCACGCCGCAAACCGTCCATTGGGGCTATTTCGACGCCAAACAGCCCGCCATCACCACCATCGAGCCCGGCGACACCATCACCATGACCAGCGTCAGCGGCACCCGCGATCATCTGCCGACCGACGCCAGCATGACGCCGCGCCCAGAACTGCTTGCGATCATCGACGCGGTGAAACCCGATCTCGGGCCACATATCCTCACCGGCCCAGTCGCCGTGCGCGGCGCCGAGCCGGGCGATGCGCTGCGCGTCGAGATTCAGGATGTCCAGCTCGCCGACGACTGGGGCTATATGCTGTTTCGCCCCGGCATGGGCACCCTCCCCGACGATTTCGACTATTTCCGCCGTGTCCATATCGGGCTCGATCGCGCCAGTAACATCGTCAGGACGCCATGGGGCATCACGCTTGAGGCAAAACCCTTCTTCGGCGTGATGGGCACTGCGCCGAGGCCGGAAGTCGGCCGCGCCTCGTCGACCATGCCGTCGCATTTCGGCGGCAATATCGACAACAAGGAACTCGGCGCGGGTAGTGTGCTCTATCTGCCGGTCTGGGCGGCCGGCGGTCTGTTCTCCTGCGGCGACGGCCATGCGGTGCAGGGCGACGGTGAAGTCTGTGTTACCGCTGTTGAAACCGGCCTCACCGGCACCTTCAAGATCGATCTGGTCAAGAACGCCAACCTCGAAGCGCCCTATGCGGAGACGAAGGACCACCTCATCACCATGGCCTTCGATCCCGATCTGGACGAAGCGGCGCGGATCGCCCTGCGCCGGATGATCGCGATGGTGGCGGCTCGCACCACGCTGTCGAAAGAGGACGCCTACATGCTCTGCAGCCTCACCGCCGATGTGCGGGTGACGCAGCTCGTCAATCTGGAAAAGGGCATCCATGTGATGATGCGGCATGATGTGATTGCGCAGGCGAAGCGCTGACTCCATCGTCATTGCGAGCCCTGACGAATTGCGCAGCAATTCGTTTGGGCGAAGCAATCCAGCTCTTTCTTCGTGCGGCTTCTGGATTGCTTCGTCGCTACGCTCCTCGCAATGACAAGCGGGGGCTATCGCTCCCGCCGCTGCCCCGCAAGCCAGGCGTTATTCTCCGCCAGCGTCTTCAGCGCCAGCGCAACCTGCCGCAGTTCGTTACGCTCCGGTCCCAGCGGCAACGCGCGAGCCTTGCGCAATGCGATGCGCGCCAGATCTTTCAGTTCTTCTGCGATGCGGTGTGTCATGGCGGAACAACGCCGCAAAACGGAACTCGGTTTTGCGCGCTGATCAGCTATTCAGGCGGAACCGTGCCGGGAACTTGAGGGAACTCCCACGCGTCACGCTCGCGTGAGCGCTGGAACCGCCGCGCTCATTTGCGGATCGGCACGCCCTTGGTGGTGAATTTCTGCATCTTGCCGCCACCCGGCCTGATCGGACGCTTCGTGCCCGCAGCCTTGCCCGTTCCGGGCGGCTGATGTGCCGGCACCAGTTGCTCAGGACGCGGGCCGATCAGGTCGGCACGGCCCATCGCCTTCAGCGCCTCGCGGATCACCGGCCAATTGTCGGGATCATGATAGCGCAGGAACGCCTTGTGCAGCCGGCGCTGCCGCAGGCCCTTGATCGCCTCGACCTTCTCGCTGGCGCCATGGCGCACGCCGCGCAGCGGATTTACGCCGGTGTGATACATCGCCGTTGCCGTCGCCATCGGTGACGGCAGGAAGGTTTGCACCTGATCGGCGCGGTAGCGATTCTTCTTGAGCCACAGCGCGAGGTTCATCATGTCCTCATCCGTCGTGCCCGGATGCGCCGCGATAAAATACGGGATGAGGAAGTACTTCTTCCCCGCCTTCTGCACGGCGGCGTCGAACATCTTCTTGAAGCGGTTATAGGTGCCGATGCCCGGCTTCATCATCTTGTCGAGCGGCCCGCGCTCGGTGTGCTCCGGCGCGATCTTCAGATAGCCGCCAACATGATGGGTGACGAGCTCCTCGACATATTTCGGGCTCTGCACCGCCAGATCGTAGCGCACGCCCGAAGCGACCATCACCTTCTTGATACCCTTGGTCTCGCGCACCTTGCGATACAGGCTGATCAGCTCGTCATGCGAGGTGTTGAGATTCGGGCAGATGTCCGGAAACACGCAGGACGGCAGCCGGCAGTTCTTCTCGACATTCGGATCCTTGCAGGCCATGCGATACATGTTCGCGGTCGGGCCCCCGATGTCGGAAATGACGCCCGTAAAGCCCGGCGTCTTGTCGCGGATCTTTTCGATCTCCTGCAGGATCGATTTTTCCGATCGGTTCTGGATGATGCGGCCTTCATGCTCGGTGATCGAGCAGAAGGTGCAGCCGCCGAAACAGCCGCGCATGATCGTCACCGAGAACTTGATCATGTCCCAGGCGGGAATTTTCTGATCGCCATAGGACGGATGCGGCGCGCGCGCATAAGGCAGGTCATAGACCGCATCCATCTCGTCCGATGTCAGCGGGATCGGCGGCGGATTGAGCCAGAGATCGCGGTCGCCATGCTTCTGCACAAGGGCCCGCGCATTGCCGGGATTGGCCTCACGATGCAGCACGCGCGAGGCGCGAGCATAGGCTTCCTTGTCCTGCTCGACCTGCTCGCAGGACGGCAGCCGCACCACCGTGTCGCCGCTGCGGCGCGTGGCGCCTTCATCGGCGGAATCGAGATCGTCCGCCGGCAGTTCGGTGTAGTTCTCCGGCACGCGGCGGAACAGCGCGACACCGCGGATATCGTCGAGATCGCGCGGCGATTCACCATCGGCCAGGCGATGCGCGACTTCGACCACGGCACGCTCGGCATTGCCGTAGAGCAGGAGATCCGCCTTCGCATCGGCGAGGATCGAACGGCGCACCTTCTCCGACCAGTAATCGTAATGCGCGATGCGGCGGAGCGAGGCTTCGATGCCGCCGAGAATGATCGGCACATCCTTGAACGCCTCGCGGCAACGCTGCGCATAGACTACGGTGCAGCGATCCGGCCGCTTGCCGCCCTCGCCGCCCGGCGTATAGGCGTCGTCACTGCGGATGCGGCGATCTGCGGTGTAGCGGTTCACCATGGAATCCATATTGCCGCCGGTGACGCCGAAGAACACGAGCGGCCTGCCGAGCGCCTTGAACGGCTCTGCCGAATGCCAGTCGGGCTGCGAGATGATGCCGACGCGGAACCCCTGCGCTTCCAGCAGGCGGCCGATGATGGCCATGCCGAAGGAGGGGTGGTCGACATAAGCGTCGCCGGTGACCAGCACGATGTCGCAGGCATCCCAGCCGAGCTGGTCCATCTCGGCACGGCTCATGGGCAGGAACGGCGCCGGCTTGCGCAGCACGGTCGGGCCCGCCCAGGCCATCAGGGGTTTTTCAGCGACTGCGAGATTGGTCATGCGCCGTGGAATAAGGCTCCTAAGCCGTAATTTCAATGTCGGCGCAAACTTTCAGGCAAAAGGAACCCGTACAGGCGGTACCCGGCACCGTCAGACCAGCTTCAGCGCGATGGCGCTGAGGCCGCCGAGCGCGATCAGCGACAGTGTGCCGGCCGCCAGCACGCGGCCTCCGGCGGTCATCACCGATCGCAGATCCACTGACAGGCCGAGCGCCGCCATCGACAGGATGGTCAGGATCGTCGAGGCGGTGTGCAGCGGTTCGAGCGCAGCGGTGGGAATGAGCTGGAACGAGCCCAGACACATCATCAGCAGGAACCCGATGATGAACCACGGCAACATGTCGCGCAGCGCCGGCCGCTTGCCGTTGCTCCGTCCGTTCCACAAACCGAGCAGGATCACCACGGGACCGAGCATCAGGACGCGCATCAGCTTGACCACGGTGCCGATCTGCACGCTCGCCGCGCCGATCGCATGCGTCGCCGCCAGAACCTGCGGCACCGCGTAGACAGTCAGCCCCGCAGCAACGCCGTATTGCCACTGGTTCAGGCCGAGCACCGTGACGCAGAGTGGCAACAGCAGCACCACGAGAATGCCGAGCGCCGCCGTGAAGGAGATCGATGACGCCACATCCTCCGGCCGTGCATCGATCACCGGCGCTGCAGCCACGATCGCCGAATTGCCGCAGATGGAATTGCCGCAGGCGACCAGTGTCGCCAGCTTGTCCGGCAGGCCGAGCAGGCGCGAGAGCGTGTAGCTGATGACCAGTGACAGCAGCACCACCAGCGCGACCGCCAGTACCAGCCGCAGGCCTGCCTGTTGGATGGTGCCAAAGCTGATGGAGGCGCCGAGCAGCACGATGGCCAGCTCGAGCAGGCTCTTGGAGGCGAAATGCACGCCGGCGCGCGCCCGGGCATGCAGACCGAAGCCCGTATGCAGCGCGGTGCCGAGCAGGATCGCGAAGACCAGCGCATCGACCAAGGGATTGCCGAGCAGGTGGATTTCGAGGCGCTCGATGCCCAGCGCCAGCATTGTGACGAGAGTTGCGAGGGCCAGGCCGGGGCCGAGATCGATGATGCGCTTTATGGAGGACATGTTTCCCTCAACGTGCTTGAGAGAAAAATATTCTTCCTTTAAATCCCATTCTATCGCATAATTATAATCGTTCCGTTCGATTTATCCGGACATTATGACCCTGGATCAGCTCGCAGCCTTTGTCGCCGTGGCGGAGCGTCAGCACCTGACGCAGGCGGCGGCTGCGCTGAACCTGTCGTCCTCTGCGGTCAGCTCGGCCATCAAGGCGCTGGAAACGACGCATGGCGTGGCGCTGTTTCACCGTGTCGGCCGCGGCATCGAGATGACTCCGGCAGGACGCCGCTTCCTGCCGGAAGCGCGCGACATGCTGGCGCGCGCCAGGGGCACCGCGCGCCTGCTCGATGAGCTGGCCGGCACCGCGCACGGCGTCATCGAATTGCAGGCGAGCCAGACCATCGCGAATTACTGGCTGCCGCCGCGCCTGATGCGCTTTCACGCCGAACATCCCGGCATCGAGATCAAGCTGCAGCTCGGCAACACCACCACGGTGACCGAAGCCGTGATCACGGGCACCGCCGAACTCGGCTTCATCGAAGGCACCATCGACGAGCCGGCGCTGGCCTCGCAGCGCGTGGCCTCCGACCGGCTCATGATCGTGGTGTCGACGCGTCAGCCCACCGATGACGACATTCCGTTCACCGGTACCGACGACCTGCTGTCGCTGTCCTGGGTGATGCGCGAGCCCGGCTCCGGCACGCGCTCGGTCTTCGAAGCGGCGCTGCGCGCGCACAAGATCGATCCCGCACGCCTCGATATCGTGATGACGCTGCCATCGAACGAAGCGGTGCTCACGGCCGTGCGCAACAGCGCTGCTGCAACGGCCTTGTCTGAAGCGGTGGTGACGCCCTTCCTGCACAATGGTGAGCTGCGCGCGCTGCCCTTCGCGCTCGACCTCCGCGAATTCACGTTGCTGCGCCACAAGGAGAGGCCGCTTTCCGCCGTCGCGCAGGCTTTCGCGAAATATTGCCGATCTTACGCCAAATAGCGCAGCTTTGTGCAAGCTCGTATCTCAGCCGTGGAACATCTCGACGCCGACGTCGTTCTCCACGGTTGAGAGTGTGTAAGATTGCAGTGTGATGGCCTGGTCCGATCGTTTCACCGACCCTATCCAGATTCCGAATGGCGACAGAATCGAGACGCTCCGCGATGCGGGCGCTTACATCGCCCGGCTTCCCAATTGCGAATACAAGACCGATGCATGGCGCACCGCCACGCATCTGTTGATCGAGGCGGCCGAAGGCGCAGTGTCGATCGAACTTGCGCGTTTCGCGATCCTTCAGGCCTTCGCCGTCGAATGGGAAAAAGAGGAGCTGGCGCTATGATCACATCGCGGCTGGCTCTGCTGCGATGCGCTATTTCGTCAGCTCGACCACCCGGTTCAACGCCGTCAGAAACCCCTTCAGTGAAACCTTCAGGGCGACGGGTTGTGCGGAATTGATGGCGGTGGCGCCGATATTGAGCGCCGTGCCGGTTTTCATCTTCGCCACTTGCGCCGCATCCAGCCCCATCGGCACCAGGCATCCCTGCGGCACACAGGTGGAGAATGCCAGCGCCCCGACCGGAGCCTCGTCGAGCTTGAGCGAGACGCCTTTGGCCAGCGCGAGGCCGAACGGCATCAGCAACGCACCTTCCAGCTTGCCGCCGGCGACATTGCGCAGCTCAACCGTAAGAACGCTCTGATTGTTTTGCGTGTTGGTCTGCACCTGCCGCATCACGCAGGCCGTGGTGTTGTCCTGCGACTGACAAGCGACGACCCAGTCCTGGAAGGTCTCGACCAGTGAACCCGCTCCGCCCGGAAGCGGCGCCGCGACGGTAATGCCCACGAAAGCGAGCGTGACAGCGAGGGCAGCGGAGCCTGCGTGATACTTCGAGAACATCATCTTCAATTCGCTTCTTCTTCCTGCGTGCCGCGATTGGCCGGCGCATTGCCGGTGTCGTTGCGATTACCCGGGCCGCCGAGATCGATCAGTTGCGGCTGCGCGAAGGCATCTGCGGTGGTGATCACGAAGGACTGCCGCACCGTACTGCCGATGCTGTTGATGGCGCTGGTGCCGGTATCGATCGTGTTCGGCGGCGGCAGCACCGGCGCGACGGATGCATTGATGTCGGCCGTCGTCGTCGCCGTGGTGGAGGCCAGCGTGTAGTTGCGGGCATCCAAGCCGCCGAGCGAAAGGCCCGTGATGTTCACCAGCTTGCCGTTGCCCGAATTGGGATCCGCAAAGGTGCCGGTGCCGGACGCGATACTCAACAGGTCACCAGCCACCATGCCGTTGAAAACAGCGCCGGAAGTGACCAGCGCGGCCGTCGTGTTGCCGTCATAGGGCTTACTCAGCGCTGATATGCCGGTGATCGACGTGATCACGGCCCGGTTGATATCCGCCGTCGTCGTGGCGGTGCCGGAGGCCAGCGTGTAGTTGCCGGCATCGGCGCCAGCCAGCACGCCGTTCAGCGTCACCGTCTTGCCGGTGCCAGCATTCTTGTCGGCGAAAGTAGCCGATGTCGCGGCGAAGGAGACGCCGTCGCCGCCGATCGCACCGAGCAATGTGCCGAGGCTCAGGATCGAGGCCGCCGTGCTGCCGTCATAGACCTTGTTGCCCGCGGTGAAGCCGGACAGCGTCAGCACGGCCTTGGCGATATCGACCGTGGTCGCACCACCCGTCAATGTGTAGTTCGACGCCGTGCCCGACCCATTGCCGAGCGCCAGCGTGCCGAGCGCGAAGCTGCGGCCGGAGCCCGCATCCTTGCTGCCCAGCTGCCCCGCCCCGGTCAACACCAGCGTCTCGCCGCTGACCAGATTGCCGAGGGTCAACACGCTTGCAGCGACATCGGTGGTGCCGTCATAGACGCGCCCGCCGGACAGCGACAGCACGCGTTGCACGATATTGGCCGTCGTCGATGCCGTGGTCGTGGACAGCGTGTAGTTGCCCGCATCCGTGCCGCCCAGCGTCAGCCCGCTGATGCCCACGGTCAGGCCGTTGCCGACATCCTTGCTGGAGAACGCGCCGGTGCCCGCGGCCACCGTGAGCACATCGCCGGACAGCTTGCCATTGAACACAGCGCCGGACGTCACCAGCGACGCATCGGTGGTGCCGTCATAGGTCTTGTTGCCGGCGGTGATGCCGGCGATGGAGGTGATGATCGCCTTGGCGATATCCACCGACGTCGTCGCCGTGGTGGTGGACAGCGTGTAGTTGCCCGCATCCGTGCCGCCAAGCGTGAGGCCGGTGATATCGACCGTCTTGCCAGTGCCGGCATTCTTGTCACGGAGTGCGCCCGACGCCGTCGCCACTGTCAGCACATCGCCGCTGATCTTGCCGGAGAAACCCGCACCGGCCGTCACCAACGCGACGTCCGTGGTGCCGTCATAGGTCCTGTTGGTCGCTGTGATGCCGGTGATGGAGGTGATGACGGCCTTGGCGATATCCGCCGTCGTCGAGGCCGTGGTCGTCGATAGCGTATAATTTCCCGCATCCGTGCCGCCGAGCGTGAGCCCGGTGATGTTGACCGTCTTTCCGGCGCCGGCATTCTTGTCGGAGAACGCGCCCGCCCCTGTCGCCACGGTCAGCACGTCGCCGCTGATCTTGCCATTGAACACGGCGCCCGACGTCACCAGCGTCGCCGCGTCGGTACCGTCATAGGTCCTGTTGCTCGCGGCAATGCCGGCGATCGAGGTGATGATCGCCTTGGCGATATCCGCCGTCGTCGCGGCCGTGGTCGAGGACAGCGTATAGTTGCCCGCATCGGTGCCGCCGAGCGAGAGGCCGCTGATATTCACCGTCTTGCCGGTGCCGGCATTCTTGTTGTCGAACGCCCCCGATGAGGTCGCCACCGTCAGCACGTCACCGGCAACCTTGCCGTTAAACGTGGAGCCGGTCAGCACCAGCGTCGCCGCGTCGGTGCCGTCATAGGTCTTGTTGCCGGCGGTGATGCCGGAGATCGAGGTGATGATGGCCTTGGCGATGTCAGCCGTCGTCGAGGCCGTGGTCGTGGACAGCGTGTAATTGCCGGCATCGGTGCCGCCGAGCGAAAGCCCGGTGATGTTGACCGTCTTGCCCGTCGCGGCATTCTTGTCGCTGAACGCCCCCGATGATGTCGCCACCGTCAGCACATCGCCGCTCACCTTGCCGTTGAAGCTGGCGCCGGTCAGCACCAGCGTGGCCGCATCGGTGCCGTCATAGGTCTTGTTGCTGGCGGTGATGCCGGAGATCGAGGTGATCACCGCCTTGGCGATGTCGGCCGTGGTCGAGGCCGTGGTCGAAGACAGCGTGTAATTGCCCGCATCGGTGCCGCCGAGCGACAGGCCGGTGATGTTCACCGTCTTGCCGGTTGCGGCGTTCTTGTCGGAGAACGCGCCCGACGATGTCGCCACCGTCAGCACGTCGCCCGTGATCTTGCCGTTGATCGTCGCGCCGGTCAGCACCAGGGCGGCTTCGTCCGTGCCGTCATAGGTCTTGTTGGTGGCGGTGATGCCGGAGATCGACGTGATGATCGCCTTGGCGATATCGGCCGTGGTCGAAGCCGTGGTGGTGGACAGCGTGTAATTGCCCGCATCGGTGCCGCCGAGCGTCAGGCCCGAAATATTCACCGTCTTGCCGGTGCCGGCATTCTTGTCGGTGAAGGCGCCGGTGGCGGTGGCCACCGTGAGCGCATCGCCCGACACCATGCCGTTGAAGGTAGCGCCAGACAGCACCAGCGTGGCCGCAGTGGTGGCGTCATAGGTCTTGTTGTCGGCGGTGATGCCGGTGATGGCGGTGATGGTCGCCTTGGTGATGTCCACCGTGCGCGTGCTGCCCGTCAGCGTGTAGTTCGAGGCGAGACCCGTGCCGTTGCCGAGCGCCAGCGTGCCGAGCCCGAAGCCGAGGCCGGTGCCGACATTCTTGTTGGACAGCGTGCCGATGCCCGCGAGCGTCAGCGTCTCGCCATTGGCGAGATTGCCGATGGTCAGCACGCCCGCGCCGACATTGGTGGTGCCGTCATAGGTGCGCGTGCCGTCCAGGCTCACCACGCGCTTGTTGATGGTGAGGCTGCCACTGCCGTAGTCCACATAGTAATCACCGGCCGCTCCGGTAGAATAGCTCAGCGACAGCACATTGCTGCCGCCATAACCATAGGTGCCCGCATTGGTGGTGGCGCCGATGGCGCTGCCCCAGCTCACGCCCACATTGCCCGCGCCGACGCCATCGACCGCGATGGCGGACGTATCGATGGTGTCGCCATAGGTGGTCGTGCTGTCGCCGGTGAGGCGCACATAATAGGTGTAGACGGGGTCCGTGGTCAGGCTGCGCAGCACCGGCGCGCCGCCGGTCTTGAGCGATGCCCAGGTGGAGGCGAAATTCCAGCCGCCGTCGATATACTGGAACGGATCGGCCATCTGCGCCGTGGTCAGGCCGGTTGCGCCGCAGGTGGCCGTGCTGTGCATGCCGCCGCAGCCACTCGACTGGCCTGTGGTGGTGACATTCCAGAAGCTGTTGCTGACGGTGGCGCGCAGGCCAGCATAGCCGACCAGGCCTCCGACATTCGATGTTCCGGTAACCACGCCGCTCGCATAGGCATTGCTTACGGATATAGTTCCAACAGCCGCGGTAGCGCTTCCCAGCGAGCCGACGAGGCCGCCAACCCTGTCTGCGCCGGTCACGTTGCCGGTCGCATAGACATCGCTGATCGACGCCCACGCAAAGCCAACCAGACCGCCGACATAGTTAGAGATGGGAGCGATGACATCGCCCGTCGCATAGGCATTGGTGAGAACGGTATATGAGGTCGCAGCGCCGATGAGCCCGCCAGCACCGCCACCGCTGGTCGTTGCCGTTCCGAACGAGCTGACATTCCCCGTTGCATAGACGTTGGTGATGGTCGCCGTATCCGAAGCGGAATTGCCGCCCGAGCCGCCGATCAGCCCACCGGCAATGTTGCCAGCGCTGTCGAAGAACACATCGCCGGTGTTGTAGGCGTTGGAGACCGTGCCGGTCTTCATAGAACCGATCAGGCCGCCGACATTGGTTTGGCCCGTCACCGAACCGCCGACGAGCCCGATATTGCCGATGCTTGCGCCCGTGGTCGCACCGAACAGGCCGATATAGCCCTCCGTCGGCCGGTTGATGAAGAGATTGGAGATCGTGTGGTTCTGGCCATCGAAGGTGCCAGTGAAACTCTTGCTCGGATTTCCTGGGACCAAAGTTCCCACCGGCACCCAGCCGCTCGTGCTCCAGATGTCGGCGGCATTCAGGCCCTTGGTCGCGCTGGCGTCGAGATTGACGGCGAGTTTGTAGTTGCCCGACAGGTTCGCGCCCATCAGCGCGAGCTGGTGCAGATTGCTGATGGTGATGACGCCGTTGCTGTCCGCCGTCGCCGCTTCCGCGCGCAGGATCGGCCGCATGTCGCCGGACTGGTACCAGACACTGGTGAAGTCCCAGCCCGTATAGCTGGCGGCGCTGCGCATCTGCGCGGTGGTCAGGCCGGTGCCGCCGCTGCTGCTGGTTTGCCCGGTGGTGTTGATATCCCAGAAACTGTCGGTGACTGAAGTTTGAGTTAAACCGACCAAGCCGCCGACATAGCAGTCCCAACAGGATGCTCCAGTCACCGCACCCGTGGCGTAGGCATAGCTTATCGATCCGCCCAGCATATAGCCGACCAGTCCGCCGACCGAGTCGGAGCCGCTGACGGCGCCAGTGGCATAGACATAGTTCAGAGATCCGTCCTGCCCAAACCCCACCAGCCCCCCCACAAGGCTGCTGCCTTGAACGGCGCCGGTCGCATAGGACGAGGTCACCGACCCGCCCGTCAGCCAGCCCACCAGCCCGCCAACGCCAAATTGACCGTTGACTGTGGAGGATGACCACGATCCGCTGATCGTCCCGTCATTCGTGCCGACCAGCCCGCCGACATTGTTGTTTCCGTTCACCGTACCCGATGACCACGATGCGCTGATCGTGCCGCTATTCACGCCGACCAGCCCGCCGACAGAGTTGTAGTTGGTGGCGGTGACGGTGCCGGAGGTCCAGACATTGGTGACGGTGCCATCGTTCCCGCCGGCAAGGATACCGGCCGTGTTGCTGCTGATGACCGTGGCATCGGTGATGCCGAGATTCTTCACCGTGCCGCTGCTGCCGATCTGGGCGAACAGGCCGGCATTGCCGAGCGGCGCCAGAATGGAGAGATGGGAGATGACATGATTGTCACCGTCGAGCGTGCCGGTGAAAAGGGCGTTCTGCTGGATGGGCCTGAAGCCATCGCCGGCATTCCAGTTCACCGTACCCGACGCATCGATGTCATTGGCGAGTTTCCAGCTGGCCGCGAGATAACCCGCCGACGAGCCGATGCCCTGCACGCCATAGATATCCGTGAGCAGATAGGGCGTGGCGCTCGATCCGTCGCCGCCGGTGACGCGCAGGAAGGAGCCGCCATTGAGCTGGAAATCCTTGGCGTAGAAGCTCGGCAGCGTCGCCGCAGTCTGCTGCCAGCTGCCGCTGTTGAGCACGAATGTGCCGAGCGAGATGGCCGCTGTCGCGGTAATCGTGCCCTGCGCATTGATGGTGAGGCCGCCGGATGCGGCCGTGATCGCCGCATTGATGGCAATGTTGTTGTTCGCCGTCAGCGTCAGGACGTAAGGCGACGTCCAGCTCATTGCGGCATTGATGGCGATGTTGCCTAGCTCACTACCGGCTGCCGGCGTCTGGATAATCAAATTACCGGTAGCAAGACCGGATAGATAGCCACCCACATTGCCGGCATTGATTTCGATATCCGTTGGATCGATCAGCCAGGTGCCGCCTTGTGTATCGACCTTCAAATCCTTGTCGATGGTGACTTTTGCCGCCGATGTCTCGACGAATTTCGCCTTCAGTTTGCCCGCGGCTTTCACCTCACCATGCTGCATGTCGCCGAGCAGCAGGATGCGGCCGTTCCTGGTGCCGATGCTGTTGGCCTCGATGGTGCCGGTATTGTTGACCACGCCCTTCATGGCCGCGGAGGCGCCCTTGGCGGTGAGGATGGCCACGCCGCCATCAGCGCGGATCAGCCCCTTGTTCTCCACCAGCGTCGCCATGGTGGAAGCCTTCACCTCCACCGACAGCAGACCATCGCCATTGAAATCGAGCTGCACATCGGTGCCGGCGGCCAGCGCCGTGTTGCCGGTGATGGTGCCGCTGTTGGAGACGACCGGCGAGATCAGCGCGACGGTCTTGCCGCTGACGCTGCCTTCATTGGTGATGCTGCCGGACGTGCCGGTGAAGCGATAATTGCCGGCGAGGAAATTCGCGTCGGAGATTCCGAGCGTGGAGGCGACGAACGCGCCGGTCTGCACCGAGCCGGTCTTGCCGATGGCGATGCCGTTGGGATTGACGAGGAACACCTGGCCATTGGACGTGAGGCTGCCGAGGATCTGCGAGGCATCCTGCCCGGTCACGCGGTTCAGCGCGACGGAGGATGCGCCGGGCTGATTGAAGGTGACGGAATTGCCGGCGCCGATGGAAAAGCTCTGCCAGTTGGCGATCATTTTGTCCGACGACTGGTTGATCGTCATCGCCGCGCCTGACGTGGCGATGGATGCCGCGCCGGAGACGACGGTGCCGCCGGTCGGCAACACGCCCTGCGCCAGAGCGGGGCTCGCGAGCAGCGTCGCAGCAATGCTTGCCGCTGCACCGATCTTCGCCTTGCCGCCCTTGCGCCCCTGCCCGCCTTTGCAGCATTCCGGCACGATGACCAGCCGTCCGAGCGTTTTCGACCAGATATGCTTGTAAGTGTGGTTCATCGCTGTGCCCTCAGAATCTCACAGCGCCCTGCAGCCAGAATTGCTGGCTCAGGGCCTTGCCATCCGCATTGTCGCCGGTGAGGCGCGAGCGGCCGGGATTGTCGCCCAGCGCCTGCGCCCAGGTGGCCGAGAAACTCACATTCTCCCGCGCCCAGCGCGCCGAGAGGCCAGCGCTGGTGAGCTGATAGTCGTTGCACTGGCAGGCATTGAGCAGCGCGATGCCATCGGGATTGCGGTTCAGCCAGACATGGCCGCTATCGACGAAGCCCGCGAGCTGCAGCTGTCCGAACGTCGCCGGCACCGGCGCGTCATAGCGCAGCTCGAGCGTGCCGATGACGCCCATGTCGCCGCGCCCCTCGCCAACCGGATAGCCGCGAATGCCGTAGGAGCCGCCGAGCGCAAAATCTTCCGAACTGTCGAGATTCTTGTTCGACGCCTGGCCATAAAGCCGCGCGAACAGCGAGAACGCATCCGGCAGTTTCTGCAGGCGCGCGAGCTGAACATTGAAGCGCTGGAATTTACCTTGCGTCTGCAGCGTGAGCTGATCGATCAGCAGTGCCGTATCGACGCGCGACAGATCGAGATCGCCAAATGTCCAGCTCGCCGACCAGTTGGTGAGGCCGCCGCCAAAAAAGTCGTCGCGGGCATCGCCGCTGACGCCGAACGTGCCCGACACCGAGCGCTTGTCCTGCAGGCGGCCGACAATGCTGTCATCGGCCAGCTCCTTCCAGTTGAAAGTGCCGGACAGACGCCAGTTGAGATCGCGGGAGCGGATCAGGCTGTAATCGAGCCCGGTGCCGGCATAATGTGCAAAGCCTTCGAGGCCGAGCGCGGAGCCCAGCTCGTCGCGGTTGCGATAGCTGAGATAGGCGTAGTTGGCATTCAGCGAAAAAGGGCTGGCACCGATGGGCAGGCTGGCCGCGACCTGGCCAAAACGCTGACCTTCGGAGACGACGCCGGTCATGCGGGTGAGATCGCCATAGCCGGTGAGATCGGTGGCATTGATGAGCGCCGTGGCCTGCGCGCGGCCGGTGGCGTAGGAGCCGGAATTGTCGCCGGACAGCGAGCCCGAAAAGCGCGGCGCCTGATCGACGCCGATGATCAGCCGGCTCGATTGCTGGCTCTCGCCCGGCGCAAGGCGCGCCTTGGCGGTGACGCCCGGCAGGTCGTTCATGCGCAGCAGCGCTTCCTCCAGCGTGTCCTTGTCCACGCTGTCCGGAACGATACTGCGATGGAGCAGCCCGTTGAGGATCTCCTCGCGGATGCGGACATCGGCCTTGCGCTCGAATTCGATCTTGCTGAGGCGGCCTTCCATGAGCTGGATGGTGACGGTGCCGGCGGTGATGTCCTGCGGCGGCAGGATGGCATATCCGAGCAGCCGGCCGCGCTGCTGGATGGCGATGGTCACCTCGTCGGCAATGCCCTTGATGCCGATGATGCCGAGCCGCTTGCCTTTCGCCTTGGCCGCGATCTTCGCCCGCTCGGCCTCGGGCAGCAGGTCCAGCTTGCCGGTGAAGCGGATGTTTCTGATCACCAGCGTCTGGCCGCGCTCGACCCCGACGATGCCGGAACGGGCCGGCGTCTCGACGGCATCCGGCGCAGGCAGCCGGTCGAGCCGCTGCAGCTCCTCACGGCGCTGCTGCTCGCGGAGCAGCGAGCCGGCGTCCTGAGCCATCGCCGGGGTGGAGGCGCCGCCGGGAAGAAGGATGCCTAGCACGAGCGCCAGCAAGACCGGCAGCGACCAACGCGCCCCGATATTCAAGTGATGTCGCACTTCCAGCCCTGCCCCGAATGATTTCAATGCGCCGATGGAGCCGCAGACGCGCTGGTCGAACAGGACAGCGATATTTACGGCCGTTCACATCGTGTCCCTCAATCCTGCGAGGGCGAACACCGATTTTCGCTGAGAAGGACATGAAATTTTTCTGAAACAACCCATGCGAGCATTTTGATGCGCGCAGGACGCGTTATTGAGGCGCGCGATCGCTCCGGGAGGCATCCATGGCGACCGAACAGGCGCGGTCGATGATGGCCAGCTTGACCGCCTGGGCCGTCGCATATTCCCGCCAGAAGCCGCGCGAGATCCACAGGATGGACCTGTCCATCCTGCCCTCCCAGCCGAGGCTGCCCATGGCTTCGGCCTCGCGCAATTTGCGCATCAGGTGGGTGCGCGACAGCGGCAGCGCGCCGCTCAGCTGATCCAGCGACGCAATTCCGGTCGGAATGCGGTCGGCGGCAACGTCGAGCTGCGGAATACTGGTCATGATGCGATCCATCACAACGCCGCCGCCATTCAGCCAGGTGAACAATGCGAAAGTGCCCCCCGGCTCCCGGATCGACGGCGTCGTCAGTAAAGCGTCCGCGATCAGCGGTTGAGCCCGGGCCAGAAACCCGGCATCCGCGTACAGCGCCTGGAGCCGCGCGCCATCGTCGAGACCGTCGAGTGTGACGAGATGCATCATGAGCCAGCCGGCGATTTGCCGCAGGCTCTCGTCGCCCGGCACGACGGGCCGCGTGCGCCTGTCGCGCACATCGTCCGCCGCGCGCGCCAACCCGTACCGCACCATCTCCTTGATGAAGGCGTCGGCCGTGTTGCGACTCGCAACCTTGTGTTGCTCTACGAGTTTCAGGAAATCGGCGAACATGATGCGGCCATGAGCGCTGCGGAAATAGAGCCCGAGCGCCGCATGGGCCATCAGCCAGCGCTGCTGTGTCGCAAACACGGAAGATGGCCGCGGATCGGATTCAAACGCGCCGACGAGAGCGCCCGATTGCCGACGGATGAGTTCCGGGAGACGGGCATGATCGACGATCCGATCGAAGCTCAGAACGACATGGGCCATTTTCGTATACGCTATCCTCAATCGGCAACGCCGCAGATAGCATCACTTCCGGCTGTCGTCTCGCGAAAGCATGTCGGTGGATGAATTCGCCCATCGTTCTTCAGGAGCTTTGAGTAAAGCGACGACCTCAAATCGTTCGAACATGACCGAGCGCCCGGCCGATATCGCGGGCAGCTTGCATCACGTGAACTGCGTATTCCTTGATCTGCTTGCGTTTGACGCGCGTATCCGGTCCGGACATGCCGATGGCCCCAACGAGTTCGCCCGAGCGTCCGACGATGGCACAGGCGCAAGCCGCGATCCCCTCTCGCCATTCGCCGTGCAGCACTGACGAATAGCCCTGTACCCGTGCTGCGTGAATGTCCTCCCGCAATTCCTCGATCGTCGTTCGAGTCGTATCGGTATAACGCCTGAGATACGGGCGAAAATTCTCCAGATAGTCGTCCGGCATCTGGGCGAGCATGGCCTTCCCCGTCGCCATGGTAAATGCGGGCGCACGCATGCCAACGCTGGTATGGGCGCGAATGTGGTGCGCACTTTCGATCTTGTCGACATAGACGACGTCGGTGCCCTCGAGCACCGACAGATGAACGGTCTCGCCGGTCACCTCGGCCAGGACCATCATGGCCGGGCGCGCGATACGGATAAGATCCATACGCTGGATCACGTGATTGCCGAGCACCCATAGTTTGGTGGTGAGCTCGTAAGTGCTGTGCGGCGGAATCTGGCGGACGAAGCCCTGCGATTGCAGCGTCGCCAGGAGCCGGTGCACGTTGCTCTTGGTAAACTTCAGCTCATTGGCAAGGTCGGTGACACCGCGCGGCTGCTCGCTCATTGCCAGCGCCTCCAGGAGCCGCAATCCTTTGATAAACGCCTTGTCCATTTACGCAGCCGGTGTCAGTTGGCGTTCTGTCGGGATCAGATCGGCAGCCCAGAACCGCCGATCTGATTGTCGTATAGCCCAATTTACTGGGCAAGCAGCGCGTTCAGCTTCTCCTGTGCATATTCCTCATTGGTGGAGTTGCCTGCCGGCGACGGCGCGCCCCAGAAGTCCGGGCTCCATTCGATGGCCTTGGAGACGTTGTCCGGATTGTTCGCCCAGTAACGCGCGATATTCTTGTCGGTCGCCGCGTCGAACACGACCTTCGACGGCAACGCGACCGGGAATGTCGAGGTGAGCTGGGCAGCCCGCTTGGGATCGAGACGCCAGGACAGCAGCTTGAGCGCGTTGTCGTAGTTCGGCGCGCCCTTCGGGATCGAGAAGAAGTCGTAATAGACAAAGCCCTGATTGAAGGTGAGATCGATCGGAGCCCCTTCCAGTGCCAGCTTGCTCATTGAGCCGGTATAGGCCTGACACATATCGGCTTCACCATCGAGCAGCAGCTGCGGCGGCTGCGCGGCGGTGGTCCACCATTTCACGATGTGCGGCTTGATTTCCTTGAGCTTCTTGAGCGCACGCTCCATGTCGATCGGATACAGCTTGTCCTTGGCGACTCCGTCCGCCATCAGCGCCGCCTCGAAGGTGAAGCGCGGCCAGGCCGGCATGCAGCGACGGCCCGGAAACTTCTTCACGTCCCAGAAATCCGCCCAGTTCTGCGGAGCCTTGTCGCCCTTGAACTTGTCCTTGTTATAGACGAGGCCGACGCCGATCACCTGCAGCGCGACGCCCTTCTTGCGTTTTAGATTGTCCGGCATGGCCGCCAGGGTCTTGTGCGCGGATTCGGAAAGCTTCGAATAGTCGATATCGGCCAGGCAGCAGTCGCCGAGCAGCTTGGTTTCCTGGTCGAAGATGAAGGTCAGGTCCCATTGCGCCTTGCCGGCCTCGGCCTGTGCCTTGATGCGCGGACCGCTGCGCGCTTCCTGCACGGTAACGACCTTGATGCCGGTCTCTTTCTCGAACGGGTCATACATCACCTTGCGCAGCGCATCGCCATAGCCGCCGCCCGGATCCTGCATGATGACGACATTGCTCTGGGCGACGGCCATGCCGGCCCCCATCGCGATGAAGGCTGCCGAAGCCAGAGCTGTCAGCCGCAAGTTTTTCATTCCCAGCATTATCCAATTCCTCCGTTTGAACTTTTATCAGGTCGCTTTTTGCGACGTTGCTAGCACCGGCCGTGCGAGGAACAATCCTCCCACGACCAGCAGAACTTCGAGCGTGGAGACCACAGCCAGAACCGGATTGAGCCGGTAATTGATGTCGCCCCACAGCATCAAGGGAAGCGTCTTCAACTGTGCGCTCGACAGGAACAGGGTGAGCACCAGTTCGTCGAACGAATGCAGGAACGCAAAGAATGTTGCTGCTGCGAGACCCGGCGCGATCGCCGGCAATGTGACCAGCCGCAGCACCGTGAGGGACGACGCGCCATGGACCGAGGCCGCCTGTTCGAGCCGCTTGTCCACACCCTGCAGCGCAGCCGCCAGGATCACCACCACGATCGGCAAACCACCGATGGCATGGGCCGCCGCAAGGCCGAACACCGAACCAACCAGATCGAACTTCAGGAACAGCGTATAGAGCGACAGGCCGAGCACGACCGGCGGCACGATGATCGGGCTGACCAAAAGCAGCATGATGGCGGATTTTCCGCGCACATTGCCCCGGACGATGCCGAGCGCGGCGCATGTGCCGAGACCAACCGCAATCGCAGCCGAGACGGTTGCGATCAGGGCGGATGTCCAGAATGCGCGCATCCAGTTGCTGTCGGAGAAGAACTGCTCGTACCAGCGCAGCGAGAAACCCGGCGGCGGGAAGGTCAGATAGCTAGCGCTGCTGAACGAAATGATCATCACAACGATGATCGGCAGAATCAGCACCGCGACCACGAGACCGCCCATCAGCCGCACGGTCCAGGTGCCAGAACTGGCCGGCAGCATGCCAAACAGCCTGAGCAACGGCCATCCGATCATGTCTGCGAATTTGCTGCCGAAGCTGTTACGCGGCGGGCCGGACGTAACTGCCGGCGTGGCATGCGTCACCGCCGTCTCCGTCAGCTTGCGCCCGCCCCAGATGAATTCGAGGCCAAGAAAGCGACCGGCGATGGCCACGACTGCCAGCGTGATCAGCAGCAACACGACGCCGAGCGCCTGCAGGAAGCCTTCGGATGTCACCGAGTCCGCCTGCTGCGTGATATGCATGGCGAACATCTGATCGCCGGGACCGCCGAGCAGCGTCGGGGTGATGAAGAAGCCGATTGCGGCGACGAAAACGAGCAGGAAGCCGGCGCCGATACCGGGCAGCGTCAGCGGCAGGAGGACTCGCCAGAATATGGCAAGGGGACCGGCCCCGCTGGCCAGCCCTGCGCGCGTCAGCGCGGGATCGAGCCGCGACACGCTCGAATAGATGGTCAGCACCATCAGCGGCAACAGCACCGCCGTCATGCCGAGCAGCACAGTGCCCCGGTGAAACAGCAGTTGAACCGGTTCGCTGAGAACGCCGATCGACACCAGGAACTTGTTGACCGGTCCATTGCGGCCGAGCAGCACCATCCAGGCATAGGTACGGATCAGGATCGCGATGAAATAGGGAAGCACGATCGCGGTTGCGATCAGCGCGCGGGTGAGGCCGCGCGTGCGATGAATCAAAAGCGCAGTGGGATAACCGAACAGCAGGCACAGGAACGCCACCGTGACCGAGATCTGCATCGTCCGCACCAGCGATTGCCAATACAGCGGCACGGCGAAGACGCGCTCGAAATAGGTCAGCCAGCTTGGCCCGCTGATGCTGATACGGATGAGATCGATCAGCGGCAGCACATAGATGAAGGTCAGAAAGGCGACGGCCGGGAGCAGCAGCAATGCCGGGTTCTTGAGCTTCATGGCGAGGCTGGCCCCCGCCTGCGGCCGCGGGGCGTCGGACAGTGAGATCGTGGTCATGTCAGCACCCAGCAATCTTCCGAGCCCCAGCTGACATGCAGCCGATCGCCGATATTCGGCAAGGGCCGCCGCGCCGTGTCGGTGCAGCGGATCAGCAGCGTGTCGCCGCCCTCCATCTGCGCCTCGATGCGCAGAATTTCGCCGAGGAAGATCGCCGAAGTCACGGTCACTTGCGTCGAATTTGCAGTCGGCTCATTGGCGATCGCGATACGCTCCGGGCGCACCAGCACGGTGACGCGGCCGACATCGATGGCATCGCGGCTCTCCGCATCGAACACATAGCCGGCGCGGTTCTTCAGCGTCACAGTGGTGCCGCGCTTCTGCACGATCTCGGCTTCGATCAGATTGCTCTCGCCGACGAACGACGCCACGAATCGATTGGACGGATGACGATAGATCTCCAGCGGCCGACCGATCTGCACGATCTTGCCGGCATCGAGCACGGCGATGCGATCGCTCATGGTCAGCGCTTCGCCCTGGTCGTGGGTCACGAACAGGATCGTGCTGCCGATAGTCTGATGCAGATCGCGAATCTCGATCTGGATCGATTCGCGCAAACGGCGATCGAGCGCGCTGAGCGGCTCGTCCATCAGCACTACTTTCGGCCGCATCACGATGGCGCGTGCGATGGCGACGCGCTGCTGCTGGCCGCCCGACATTTCCGACGGCGCTTTGTGCGCGTGAGCCGACAAGCGCATGATTTCCAACGTCTCGGCCACGCGCCGTTCGGTGGTCGCGCGATCGACGCCGGCCATGCGCAGCGGAAAAGCGACATTCTGTGTCACCGTCATGTTGGGAAACAACGCGTAGCTCTGGAACACCATGCCGAAGCCGCGCTTGTGCGTGGGCACATTGTGCACCGGCTTGCCGTCGACCAGAATCTCGCCGCCGTCGAGACTCTGGAACCCGGCCAGCAGATTCAGCAATGTCGTCTTGCCGCTTCCCGAAGGACCAAGCAGCGTGATGAATTCGCCCGGCTCGATGTTGAGATTGATGTGATCGACAGCATGGAACTGGCCGTATCGCTTTTCGGCATCACGGACGGCGATGCTCGAGCCGATGACCTGTCCGGCGCGCGCGCCGCGTGCCTGCGATGCAGATGCCCCTGCGCCGGGATTCCCCGCGCGCAGAGCCGATGGCTCAGCCATCTCAACCTCCCTAATCGTTCTATATTATGAAACGTTATTCCAATTATTGTTCGCCGAGTGCGATGCCTTGTCAAGAGAACGGATGGCGCGAAGATCGGCGCGCATCGACCGAAATTACCTCCCGCACGCATTGATGCTGCGAGCAAAGCAGTTTCGCGCTCAGACCAATTGACAGGTGGGCGAACGCGCGACTAATTTATTTAGAACTACGTTCCACAATATAGAACGATAAATGCAGGGAGGCGAATTGTGGTGAGCGATCTTCGCGCGTTGGCGAAGCATGTCGAACCGGGAATCCGGCTGGCGCTGCCGGTCGATTATGCCGGCGTCTCGATGGCCATGACCCGTCCGATCATCGAACGCGACACGCGCAATCTCGATCTCGTCTGCGTGCCGACCGGGGGCCTTCAAGTCGATCAACTGATCGGCGCGGGCTGTGTCCGCTCGGTCGAGACCAGCGCTGTATCGCTCGGCGAAGCCGGCGGCGCGCCACGCTTCAATGCCGCCGTCAAGGACGGCGCGATCGCCCTCAAGGACGCGACCTGCCCTGCCATCCATGCCGGCCTGATGGCCGCCCAGAAGGGCAGCCCGTTCATGCCCATGCGCGGCCTGATCGGCAGCGACCTGCTGCGTCATCGCGACGACTGGCGCGTGATCGACAATCCTCTCGCTGATGACGGCGATCCCGTGGTGCTCATTCCCGCGATCAAGCCCGATGTCACCATTTTCCATGCACCGATGGCCGATCGCTTTGGCAATGTGTGGATCGGACGACGCCGCGAACTCGCCGCGATGGCTTACGCTTCAACCACGACCCTGGTCACCGTGGAGCGCATCGTGGACGACAGCCTGCTCGCCAATGAGATGAGCGCAGCGGGTGTGCTCCCCGCGCTCTATGTCACCGACATCGCCGTGGGGG
>JAEXHR010000219.1 GCA_023449855.1 Pseudomonadota bacterium
TTGCGAGGAGCGCAGCGACGAAGCAATCCAGTTCTTTCTTCGCGCGGCTTCTGGATTGCTTCGTCGCCCTGCGGGCTCCTCGCAATGACGATCGGGACGCAACGTGTGCCGTCAATTCACTTGCCGGTCCTTCCCGATCCAATACGGCTCCCGCAATTGCCGCCGCAGGATCTTCCCCGATGCGTTGCGCGGCAAGGCCTGGATGAAATCCACCGTCTTCGGCGTCTTGAAGGCGGCGATGCGCTGGCGCGTGAAGGCGATGATGTCGACCGCGCTGACCTCCTTGCCGGGCTTCAGCGCCACGACGGCCTTCACCGCTTCGCCCCAGGTGTCGTCGGGTACGCCGACCACGGCGACTTCAGCCACATCCGGGTGATCGCAGATCGCGCTCTCCACTTCCGCCGGATAGATGTTCTCGCCGCCGGAGATGATCATGTCCTTGATGCGGTCGTGGATGTAGAGGAAGCCATCGCTGTCGAGATAGCCGGCATCGCCGGTGCGCAGCCAGTTGTCGCGATCGAGCGTGCGTGCGGTGGCGTCCGGCAGATTCCAGTAACCCACCATGTTGGAGGCCGAGCGCGTCGCGATTTCGCCGACTTCTCCCACGGGAAGCGGTTTGCCGTCGGGATCGAGGATGGCGATCTCGATGCCCGGCAGCGCCTTGCCGGCCGAGCGCATGCAGTCGCGGCCCTCGACATGATCTTCCGGCGCCAGCACCACGATGGTGCCGGTGGTCTCGGTCATGCCGTACATCTGCACGAAGCCGCAGCCGAACACCGCGATGCATTCCTTCAGCAGTGCAGCCGGGATCGGGGAAGCGCCATACATGATGTATTTGAGCTGCGAAAAGTCCATCTCGCGGGCGCGCGGCTGGCGCACGATGAACTGCATCGCCGCCGGCACCAGGAATAGTTTGCTGATCCCGTAGTCGCGGAAGAAATCGAGTACCTTGTTCGGATCGAACTCCCGCGCGATCACGCTCTTGGCGCCGTGATAGAGGCCGAACACCGCCCAGCCGACACCGCCGATATGGAATACCGGCATTGCCACCAGCGAGACATCGGTATCCGTCCAGACATTCCAGTCCGGATTTTCGTCGGTGCCGCCGATGCGCAGCAGCGACAGGAAGTTCTGATGCGACAGCATCGCGCCTTTCGGCTTTCCCGTGGTGCCGGACGTATAGAGCTGGATCGCGACATCGTTCTTGCCCATCGCAATGTTCGGATCGCTGTCGCTCTGTGCATCGCGCCAGGCGGCAAAGTCCTTCCACTCCGACGCGCCGCCTTCCATGGCCATGATCGCGCGCACGCCCGGGAACTGGTCCTTGAGGCTGCGGACGAGATCGATGAATTCCGGACCGACGAACAGCACGGCTGCCCTGGCGTCGTCGACGATGAAGGCGATCTCCGGTCCGGCGAGACGCCAGTTCACCGGTGCGGTGACGACCTTTGCCTTCACGGCCCCGAGCAGGAGTTCGATGAAGAGGTCGCTGTTCTTGCCGAGATACGCGACGCGCTCGTCCGGCTTGACGCCAAGGGCGATCAGCCCGTTGGCGACCTGGTTGGCGCGGCGATCCAGCTCGGCATAGTTGGTCTCGCGCCCCTCGAACACCAGCGCGGTCGAGTCTCCACGCGTTTTGGCTTGAATCCGAATGACATCGGCCAGCGTGGCCGCTTCCGCAACGGACATGACGTTTCTCCCTCCGACATTTTCTAGTTGCGGAGAGTGTGAGGGCGTCCGTTGAAGCTGACAAGATGGGAAAGGTGCTGCGGTGCGATGAGCAGGCGCGACCTTGTGTACCAACGCGGTCGTCGCGCGTGAAAAGCGTCCACCTAGCCCGCTCGACGGCCGGTTGTGCGCTGCCTCGAAAAATAACGCGCCGGCGGGGCACCGAAGGCGCGGCGGAACATGGCGATGAAATTGCTCGGCGTTGCATAGCCGAGCCGTTCGGCGACATCGGCAACCGCCTCGTTGCGAGCGAGGCGCTCCAGCGCCAGCGTCAAACGTGCCTGCTGTCGCCATTGGGCGAAGCTCATGCCGGTCTCGGCCATGAAGATGCGGCGTGCGGTCCGTTCTGACAAATCCGCCCATGCAGCCAGTTCCTGCAGCGTGCGGCCGTCGCCCGGTCGTTTGATCAATGCATTGGCGATGCGCAACGCGCGGATTTCAGTCGGCATCGGCAGATGCAGCGGCTCCTGCGGCGCACTGCGAATTTCGTCGAGCAGGACTCTGACCAGTCGTGTTTGCGTCGGCGTCAGCCGCTCGGCGCTCGTCCAGCCCGCTGCGCGCCGCACCAGCGCCCGCAGCAGGTCGCTGACGCCCATCACGCAGGGCTGCGCAGGCAATGTCCTGCTCGCGGCCGGCGTGAGCAGCACGCCCCATCCGCTCAGTACGCCGCTGAGTGTCACCTTGTGAGACAACCCGGGCGGCAGCCAGCCGATGCGCTGCGGCGGCAGCAGCCACGAGCCATATTTCGTATGCAGGCGGATCAATCCGCTTTCGATGCAGAACAACTGGCCGCGGCGATGGTGATGCCAGTCGAGTTCACGGGTGCCGAGCAGGAATGCGTCACCGGGCTCGTCGCTGCCCCAGATGGCGATCGCCGATGGTCCATCGATGCGCTCTGTGAACGAGGTCATGGTGCCGCGCCTATTCAGAACCGCTCAAGGTTGGCCGGTTCTCATTGTTTTACGTCCGAATGTCGTTAACGCGTTTGGCCCTTCCGGTCTATCTCCGCATGCAGGTCAACGAACAGTCAGGAGACGACCATGAGCCTCGATAACGGTGCCTTTCTCATTCATGACGTTGCGGCATTTCCGATTGTGTGGGTCCGGCACGACGAGATCCAGCCGGGAAGCGCGGCGCAATGGGAAGTCGAGATGGACGATCTCGTCGGCCGCAAGCAGCCTTTCGTGATGATCATGGCCAGTCATCAGCATCACGAGGAAGCGCATGAAGATCGCAAGGCGAGGGGGCTTTGGCTCAAGCGCAACAAGGCGACCCTTGCGCTGCTGTGTCGCGCCATCATTGCGGTGGAGCCGAATGCGGTGACGCGCGTTCTCGTCGAGGCGCAGTCGGCCTTGGCGACCAAAGCCTTCGGCATCAAGTCCGCAGTGGTCGCATCGGAGGAGGAGGCGATACGCGTTGCCGAGGAGCGTTTGCGGGAGGCCGCGCGTTCGCATTGACCGTCATGTACAATCGCTCCCTCATGGTGAGGAGCCCGCCGTTATGCGCGCGTCTCGAACCACGAGTTGGCGAGCTTCGCTCCATCCTTCGGGACGCCGCGCTGTGCGCGGCTCCTCAGGATGAGGGAGCGCTTGTCGAAGGAGGGCTGGCACTCACCCCCGCTTCGCCTTGTCCTTCTCGTTCTGCGCCATGATGCTGGCCTTTGCCGCGTCCCAGTCGGCGTCCGACCATTCGCGGAGCTGATAGAAATTGCCGCCCATGGCGAGCGCCTGCGCGCCGTCCATGGCGATGGTCTCGCCATTGATCCAGTCGCAGCCGCCGGAGATCAGGAACACCGCGAGATTCTGCAGCTCCTCCATGGTGCCGGTGCGACCCATGGGATTCCACGCCTTGGTGCGCGCGCCGGCTTCATCGCCGGGTTTGATGCGCTTGCTCATGCCTTCGGTGGGAATCTCGCCCGGCGCGATGGTGTTGAGGCGGATGCCGTAGCGGCCCCATTCGGTGGCAAGCGACATGGTCATGGCATGGATCGCCGACTTGCTCATGGCGGACGGCACCACATAAGGGCTGCCGTTACGGACCCAGGTCACGGTGATCGACACCACATTGCCGCGCGTGCCGCCCGCGATCCAGCGGCGGCCGACGGCATGCGTCACATAGAAGGTGCCGTGCATCACGATGTTGGCCACGGCGTCAAAGCCGCGCGGGGAAAGGTCCTGCGTCTTCGAGATGAAGTTGCCGGCTGCATTGTTGATGAGATCGGTGAGGGGGCCGTCGGCCCAGATGCCCTCGATCATGGCATCCACCGCGGCGCTGTCGCGAATGTCGACGCCGTGGCTCGTCACCTTGCCGCCGAACTCGGCCATCAGCTCGGTGGCAGTCTCGTCGCATACGCTCTTGCGGCGGCCGCAGATGTGCACCTCAGCTCCCAGTTGCAGGAATTTGCTGGCCATCGACTTGCCAAGGCCGGTGCCGCCGCCTGTGACGAGGATTTTTCTGCCTGCGAGAAGCTGCTGATTGAACATGGGAGGGTCCTGCTTTAAGGGGATGCGGACGGGTTAATTAGTTGGTTGACTAAAACCCCACAAACGCTGCCCTGTAAAGCGCAGAACACGGACAACGTGTTCGAGAACAAGTCTAGGAAGGAAACCTCCCATGGAAGATCGCGTCCAGGTGTCCATGTCGGGCGGCGTCGCCGATGTCCGGATGGTCCGTGCGGACAAGATGAATGCGCTGGACGCCCCGATGTTTGCGGCCTTGGTGGACACTGCCGACAAGCTCAGCCGTGAAAAAGGGCTGCGCGCGGTGGTGCTGTCCGGCGAAGGGCGTGCCTTTTGTGCCGGCCTCGACATGGGACGATTCGCCGCCATGAAAGAGAGCGGCGGTGACGGTATCGGCGGCGGACAGAAGCGCGATCTGTCGCTGCGCACCCATGGACTTTGCAATCATTCGCAACAGGCGGTGTGGGGCTGGCGTCAGCTTCCGGTGCCGGTGATCGCCGCCGTGCACGGCGTTGCTTTCGGCGGTGGTTTCCAGGTGGCGCTCGGCGCCGACATGCGCTTCCTCGCGCCGGATACGCGGATGTCGATCATGGAGATCAAATGGGGGCTGGTGCCCGACATGGCCGGCACGCCGATCCTGGCCGCGCTGGTGCGCGACGATATCCTGCGCGATCTCACTTACACCGGCCGCATCTTCTCGGCGCAGGAGGCGTTGAGCTACGGTCTCGCCACGCGCATCGTCGATGATCCGCGTGCGGTCGCGCTTGAAGTCGCCCACGAAATCGCGGGCAAGAGCCCGGATGCGATCCGCGCGGCCAAGCGGATGCTCAACAATCTGTCGGTCGATCCCGGCCCGGCACTGCTGGCGGAATCCGTCGAGCAGATGAAGCTGATGGGCGGGCCGAACCAGACCGAAGCCGTGCGTGCCAATATCGAGAAGCGCGCGCCGAATTTTGCTGATTAAGCTCTAACCTCTCTGCCGTCATTGCGAGCGCAGCGAAGCAATCCAGAAGGCCGCGCGAAGAAAAGGACTGGATTGCTTCGTCGCCAAGAGGCTCCTCGCAATGACGGGTGAGGGATTGCGTCCAAATCAAGAATAACAAGAACCGGAAACACCCATGTCATCCTCCACTCCCCGCCACGGCATCCTCAGCGGCGACCGTCTGCGCTCATTCGACGACATCAATGCCCGCGCCAGCCGCATTGCGTCGGGTCTCGCGAAGCTCGGCGTCAAACAGGGCGACAGCGTCAGCATTCTGATGCGCAATGACGTCGCTTTCATTGAAGCTGCCTATGCAGTGGCGCGGCTCGGGGCTTATGCGGTGCCGGTGAACTGGCACTTCAAGCCGGAAGAGATCACCTATGTTCTCAAGGACTCCGGCAGCAATGTCCTGATCAGCCATGCCGACATGCTGCATCAGTTGCGCGACGCAATCCCGACCGGCATCACCACGATATCGGTGCCGACGCCGCCAGAGATCGTTGCGAACTACAAGGCCGATCCCGCGATGCTCGGCACGCCGGATGGCGCCATTGATATGGAAAGCTGGCTGCAGGAGCAGCCGCCCTATGACGGCCCGGCGGTGCCGGCGCCGCATAACATGATCTACACCTCAGGCACGACAGGTCATCCGAAAGGCGTGCGTCGCTATGCGCCGACGCCTGCGCAGGCAGCCTCAGCGGATCAGATGCGCGCCCGCGTGTATGGTCTGAAGGAAGGGGCACGTGCCCTGTTGCCGGGGCCGCTCTATCACTCGGCGCCGAACGCTTTCGCGCTGCGCGCCGGCCGCCTCAATGGCATGCTCGTCATGATGCCGCGCTTCGATGCCGAGGAGTTCCTGCGCATCGTGCAGGATGAGAAGATCGATACCATCTTCATGGTGCCGACCATGTTCATCCGCCTGATGAAATTGCCGGAGGATGTGCGCAAGAAATATGACATGTCGTCGCTACGCCACATCATCCATGCTGCTGCGCCGTGCCCGGCCGACGTGAAGACCGCCATGATCGACTGGTGGGGCCCGGTGATCTACGAGTTCTACGGATCGACGGAATCCGGCGCCGTCACCTTTGCCAATTCCGAGGACGCGCTGAAAAAGCCCGGCACCGTCGGCAAGATCGCGCCGGGCGCCGAGCTGCGCTTTCTCGGTGATAACGGCGAGATCCTGCCGCAGGGCGAGATCGGCGAAATCTATTCGCGCATCGCCGGCAATCCGGATTTCACCTATCATAACAAGCCCGAAAAGCGCGCCGAGATCGACCGCGATGGTTTCATCACCTCGGGCGATGTCGGTTACATCGACAAAGATGGCTATGTCTTCATCTGCGACCGCAAACGCGACATGGTGATCTCCGGCGGCGTCAACATCTATCCGGCCGAGATCGAATCGGCGCTGCATGCGCTTCCCGGCGTGCACGATTGCGCGGTGTTCGGCATTCCCGATGCGGAATTCGGCGAGAGCCTGATGGCGGTGATCGAGCCGCAGCCCGGTGTGGTGCTCGATCTCGCCTCGATCCGCGCCGATCTGAAGAAGGCGCTCGCCGACTACAAGGTGCCGAAGCAGATGGAAATCCAGAGCAATCTGCCGCGCGAGGATTCCGGCAAGATCTTCAAGCGCCGGCTGCGCGACCCGTATTGGGCGAAGGCGGGACGGGCGATCTAGCACGGAACTGTAGCCCGGATGGAGCCACCGGGTCGCGCGAAGCGCGCCCGATGATAAACTCCGCGTAATCCGGGGATGTCGAGCCTGTTGAAACGCCGGTCCCCGGGTTGCGCTTCGCTCCACCCGGGCTACTGCCTACCACGCGCGAAACTTCACCTTGCATCGCAGCAAGACATGCGACCAAATGGGCGACCGGCCACATTCCGGAGTTGCCCATGTCCATGACCCTGCCTGTCGATCAGGAAGCCGCGCCGCTGCGCGCCATGCCGCTCGCCGATCCGGCCGCCGATGCCCAGCTCCGCGAGGATATCCGGCTGCTCGGCCGCATTCTCGGCGATACCGTGCGCGATCAGGAAGGCTCGTCCGTCTTCGACCTTGTCGAAAACATCCGCCAGACCTCGGTGCGTTTCCACCGCAATGAAGACAAGGACGCCAGACGGGAGCTGGAGGCGATCCTCGACAGCATGTCGACTGCGGAAACCGTGCGTATCGTCCGCGCCTTCAGCTATTTCTCCCACCTCGCCAATATCGCCGAGGATCAGAACAATATCCGCCGCATGCGCGCCCAGCGCGCTGACGCAGCTTCGGCCAATGGTACCCTGGCCCATGCCGTCGTCCGCGCACAGGAGGCCGGTATCGACGCCAAGATGCTCGGCAAGTTTTTCAGCCAGGCGCTGGTCTCGCCGGTGCTGACTGCGCACCCGACCGAAGTCCGCCGCAAGAGCACCATCGATCGCGAAATGGAGATCGCAGCTCTGCTCGATCGGCGCGAGCGCATGCAATTGACGGCGGAAGAGACCGAGGCGCTGGACGAAGCGCTGCGCCGCGCGGTGGTGACGCTGTGGCAGACCAATCTGCTCCGTCGCAGCAAGCTCACGGTGCTCGACGAGGTGGCCAACGGTCTCGCCTTCTACGATTATACGTTCCTCCGTGAGGTGCCGCGCCTGCATTGCCGGCTGGAGGACAGCCTGAGCGAGCAGGGCGGTCCGGAGGCGCTGCCGTCATTCCTGCGGATGGGAAGCTGGATCGGCGGCGATCGCGACGGCAATCCGTTCGTCACTGCGGATGTGATGCAGGGCACCGTGATGCTGCAGAGCCGGCGCGCCTTCAGCTTCTATCTCGACGAACTCCATGCGCTCGGCGCGGAGCTGTCGATGGCCGCGCATCTCGCCGATGTCTCTGACGAGTTACGTGCGCTGGCGGAGAGATCTCCCGATCCGTCGCCGCATCGCGCGGGCGAGCCGTATCGGTTAGCAATTTCCGGCATCTATGCGCGGATGGCGGCGACGGCGCATGCGCTCAAGCTGCCGAACCGCCGCGCAGCCGTCGGCGATGCCCCGCCTTATGCGTCGGCTGCCGAATTCAAGGCCGATCTCGACGTGCTGGATCGCTCGCTGCATGCCGACAATTCCCGCGTGATCGCGCGCGGCCGGCTGCGTACGCTGCGCCGCGCCGTCGATTGTTTCGGCTTCCATCTCGCCAGTCTCGATATCCGGCAGAATTCGGCTGTCCACGAGCGGACGGTCGCCGAATTGATCGATGCCGCGATGCCCGGCAAATCCTATCTGTCGCTGGATGAGGACGCGCGTATCGCGCTGCTCGTCGCGGAATTGAAGAACACACGGCCGCTGTCGTCGCTGTTTGTCAAATACAGCGAAGAGACGCTTGGCGAACTCGCGCTGTTCCGGATGGCGG
Organism: Pseudomonadota bacterium; assembly: GCA_023449855.1. GTDB lineage: Bacteria > Pseudomonadota > Alphaproteobacteria > Rhizobiales > Xanthobacteraceae > Tardiphaga. The sequence continues at coordinate 8,546 of JAEXHR010000219.1, forward strand.
CGGAGATCCACGCCAAGTTCGGCGAGGCGGCGATCCCCCAATGCATCATCTCCATGTGCAAGGGCGTCTCCGACATGCTGGAGGTCGCCGTGCTGCTGAAGGAGGTCGGGCTCGTCGATTCCTCGGGCCGCAGCGGCATCAATATCGTGCCGCTGTTCGAGACCATCGAGGATCTGCAGGCGTCGGCCAAGATCATGGATCGGCTGTTCGCACTGCACGACTACCGGCGCCTCGTGGACAGCCGCGGCGGCGTACAGGAAGTCATGCTCGGCTATTCCGACAGCAACAAGGATGGCGGTTTCGTTACGTCGGGGTGGGAGCTCTACAAGGCCGAGATCAAGCTCGTCGATGTTTTTGAACGCCATCACATCCGCTTGCGCCTGTTCCACGGCCGCGGCGGTTCGGTCGGCCGCGGCGGCGGACCGAGCCATGACGCGATCCTGGCGCAGCCCGGCGGCGCGGTCGATGGTCAGATCCGCATTACCGAGCAGGGCGAGATCATCTTCAGCAAATATTCCAATGCCGAGGTGGGGCGCAACAATCTCGAAATTCTCGCTGCGGCAACGCTCGAGGCCAGCCTCCTGGCACCCAGGCAGTCGGCGCCGCGCGGCGAGTATCTGGAGGCGATGGAGGAAATTTCCGCGCTCGCCTTCAAGGCCTATCGCGGTCTCGTCTACGAGACCGAGGGCTTCGTCGACTACTTCTGGGAATCCACCGTCATCAACGAGATTTCCACGCTGAACATCGGCAGTCGTCCTGCCTCGCGCAAGAAGACGCGCGCCATCGAGGATTTGCGCGCGATCCCCTGGGTATTCTCATGGGCGCAGTGCCGCTTGATGCTGCCGGGCTGGTTCGGCTTCGGCAGCGCCATCGAGGCATGGCTGGCCAAACATCCCGACAAGGGCATGGCCTTCCTGCAGGAGATGCACCGGGAATGGCCGTTCTTCCGCACGCTGCTGTCGAACATGGACATGGTGCTGGCGAAGAGTTCGATGGCCATCGCCTCGCGCTATGCGGAGCTGGTCGCCGATGAGGTGCTGCGTGAAAAGATTTTCGGCCGCATCCGCCGCGAATGGCATCTGACCATCGAGACGCTGCTCGATGTGATGGAGCAGGAGGGGCTGCTGCAAGGCAATCCGTTGCTGGAACGCTCGATCCGCAACCGTTTTCCGTATCTCGATCCGCTCAACCACGTGCAGGTCGAGCTGCTGCAGAAGCACCGCGCCGGCGGCGAGGACGAGCAGGTCCTGCGCGGCATTCAGTTGACGATCAACGGCATCTCGGCGGGGTTACGGAATAGCGGTTGATCGCAGACCGTAGGGCGTATGAGCGAAGCGTAATCCGCCGGCCGAGTTTATGGTTGAAACTCCGCCGCGGATTACGGCTCCGCCTCATCCGCCCTACGGCATCGCATCGTAGCGGCGATCAACAGAAATGCGCACCCTGCGTTTCCACATAGACCGCATACAATGACTGACTCGCCGTCATGAACAGCCGGTTTCGCTTCCTGCCGCCGAAACAGACATTCGCGCAGGTCTCCGGCAATCTGATCTGCCCGATGCGCTGCCCGTCCGGTGCAAAGATCTGCACGCCATCATAGCCGTCGCCGACCCAGCCCGCGCCAACCCAGATATTGCCCTCGGTATCGACTCGCAGCCCGTCAGGGAAACCGGACTTGCCGTCCAGCGTCATGTCGATCAGCGGCTTGCCGCCCGTCAGCTTGTCGCCGTTGACGTCGTATTGCCACACGACATTCTTCGCGTTCGGATAATGCGTGATGCCGGTGTCGCACACATAGAGTTTCTTGTAGTCCGGACTGAAGGCAAGACCGTTCGGCTTGAACGGATCGTCGGCGACCTTGCTGATCTGGCCGCTGGCGGGATCGATGCGATACACCGCTTCCTTCTGGTGCGGCTGCGTGACGCCCGGCGCCGCGCGTTGACCTTCATAGAGATTGATGCCGCCGTAACCGGGATCGGTGAACCAGATCGCCTTGTCGATGGGATTGACGACCATGTCGTTGGGGCCATTCAACGGCTTGCCATTGGCCTGTTCAGCCAACGTCGTGACGCTGCCATTGTGCTCGAAGCGGACGAGCCGTGTTCGTTGCGCGCTGAGTTGGCGCCCCTCCGTATCAAACGAATTCCCGTTGCTCTCTTCGGACGGATAGCGAAAGCGCTCGGAGATATGGCCGTCGTCGTCGAGATAGCGCAGTTGCCGGTTGGCCGGGATGTCGCTCCAGATCAGGAACTGGCCTTGTGCATTCCAGGCGGGCCCTTCAGCCCACAGGCAGCCTGTGTAGAGCCGTTTGATAACGGTGTTGCCGACCTTGGCCGTGAAGCGCTTGGCGTCGATGACCACGATATCGGGATCGGGATAGCGCTGGGGCTGGACGTTGCGGCCATAATCGCGTGCAAAGGCCTTGGGTGCGACGATGGTCGAGGCGGCGAGGGCGCCGGCGGTTTGCAAAAGGCGTCGGCGATCGAGTGATGTGACGCTGGATTGGGGATCGGTGCCAAATTCGTTATGCATCGTTGTCCTCCCTGCTGTTCTGGTTTGTCACCAGTTGCGTCGGAGGCTAGCGCGTTGCGATTCTGTTACCAGCGAATTCGTTGCTGCCACGCGGTGGCGGCGCTGCACAAAACAAAAAAGCCCGGACAACGCAACGCGTCATCCGGGCTTCGCAATTCGTTCAATTTGCGTCGATCACACTTCCTGCTTGCCCGATGCAAAGATCGCGAGCAGCGTGATCACCGCGGCTGCCAGCACGTAGTAGCCGATATAGGCAAGACCGTAATTCGCCTGCAGCCAGGTGGCGATGTAGGGCGCCAGCGAGGCGCCGAAGATGCTCGCAAGGTTGAAGGTCATGGACGAGCCGGTGTAGCGCACTGCGGTCGGGAAGGGCGCAGCGAGAGCGGCACCGATCAGGCCGTAATTGATGCCGAAGATCGCAAGACCGATCAGCGCGAAGGCGTAGATGCCGGCAACGCCGCCACCGAGCAGCGGCGCAACGAAGAACGAGAACGCGATCACCATCAGGCAGTTTGCGATCAGGAGGTTGCGGCGGCCGATCTTGTCGGCGAGGAGGCCGGCAAGGATGTTGGTGGTGCCGAAGGCGATGGCGCCGGCGATCTGCACCTTGAGCGCATCCAGCAGCGACATCTTCACGACGCCGACATTGTAGGACAAGAGATAGGCGGTGCAGACATAGAAGAACACGAAGGTCATGAGACCGACCAGCGTGCCGAGCAGCAGGCTGCGCTTGTGCTTCTTCAGGAGTTCGATGCCGGGCACGGCGACGCGCTCGGCCTTGTCGATGGCCTTCTGGAATTCCGGCGTCTCGGTGATCGACAGGCGCACCCAAAGTCCGATGGCGATCAGGATGATGGAAGCGAGGAAGGGCACGCGCCAGGCCCAGCCGAGGAAGGCTTCGGGCGAGACGAAGTGCAGCAGGATCCAGAACGTGCCGGAGGCCAGGAACAGGCCGAGCGGCGCGCCGAGCTGCGGGAACATGGCGTACCAGTTGCGCTTGCCTTCCGGTGCATTCTCGGTGGCGAGCAGCACCGCGCCGCCCCATTCGCCGCCGAGGCCAAGGCCTTGGCCGAAACGGCACAGCACCAGCAGCAGCGGCGCGGCAATGCCGATCTGCGCATGGGTCGGCAGCAGGCCGATCACCACGGTGGAGATGCCCATGGTGAGCAGCGCCGCGACCAGCGTGGTCTTGCGGCCGACGCGGTCACCGAAATGGCCGAACAGGATGGCGCCGAACGGACGCGCGAAGAAGGCGATCGAGAACACCGCGAAGGAGGCGAGCAATGCGGCCGTGTCGTTGCCGGCGGGGAAGAACAGTTTCGGAAACACCAGCACCGCGGCGGTGGCGTAGACGTAGAAATCGAAGAACTCGATGGTGGTGCCGATCAGGCTCGCTGTGAGAACTCGGGCAGGAGAGTTCAACGTCTTGGATGGCGGCGTGGCCGCGGAGGGCATCGCGCCCGCGTGATCAGTCATTGGGATGTCCAGCAAATGCGGCTGCGTCCGCAGATGCGTGACGGCCTTGTTATTTGCCGGTCACATAACCGACCTTGGCGGGAACTGGAATTCTTTATTGCGAAATTTGGGCGATGACGGGTCAGATAAGATCGCGTTGCATAGCTGTTTGAGCAATATAGTTTCGTTTTCGATTTGGGGTTGTGGAGTTAGGCGCAACTCCGCCCTCTCATGGTGAGGAGGCGCCCGTAGGCGCCGACTCGGACCATGTGTTGTGGAGTTCCCACCATCCTTCGACACGCCCGCCTTTGGCGGGCTTCTCGGGATGAGGTCGGCGGGTGTGGCCTGGCTTTACACTGGATCCCAGCTGAAAATATCAGCCGAACGATCCAGCTTGTAGAACGACGACTTCAGCGCCGGCATGCCGTGTTCGGCGAGAGTCTGCGGGGTCCAGCCTTCGTCGCGGTGAATCGAGCGGATCGGGCGCGACTGGCCCATCAGGAAGATCTCGTTCATGCGGGCGGCAAAGATCTGGCCGGTGACGTCCTTGCCGGCATCCGACAGCAGGAAGGCGACCAGCGGAGCGATCTTTTCCGGGCCCATGCGCTGCATGCGCTCGACGCGGGCCTTCTCGGCCTCGGTCTCGGTCGGGATCGAGCCGATCATGCGGCTCCAGGCGAAAGGTGAGACGCAGTTCGAGTTCACGCCATAGCGCTGCATGTCGAGGGCGATCGACTTCGACAGGCCGACGATGCCGAGCTTGGCGGCGGCATAGTTCGCCTGGCCGAAATTGCCGACAAGGCCCGAGGTCGAGGTGAAGTGCACGAACGAGCCGGAGTTCTGCTCGCGATAGATGCGGGCGGCGGCATGCGAGGTGTAGAACGAGCCCATCAGATGGACCTTGATCACGGCCTCGAAGGCGTCGATCGACATCTTGTGGAAGATGGCGTCGCGCAGGATGCCGGCATTGTTCACCACGCCGTCGAGACGGCCATAGGTGTCGACGGCCTGCTTGATGATCTTGCTGGCCGGGATCGCTTCGGCGACCGACTCGAAATTGGCGACGGCCTTGCCGCCGGCCTTCTTGATTTCTTCGACGACTTCCTCGGCCGGCGCGGCGCTGGTGCCGGCGCCGTCAGTGGCGCCGCCGGGATCGTTGACGACGACGCTGGCGCCTTCAGCGGCGCAGAGCAGCGCGATGCCGCGGCCGATGCCGCGTCCTGCGCCGGTGACGACAATGACCTTGCCGTCGAGCATTTTGGATTGTGCCATGGTGTGGTTCCTCTTGGTTGAACTTCACTAATCGTCATTGCGAGGATCGTAGCGACGAAGCAATCCAGCTCTTTCTTCGTTTAGCAATGGATTGCTTCGCCCAAAAGAATTGGCTTTGCCAATGCTTCAGGGCTCGCAATGACGGCTGATGGTTGGGCGTTACTTTTCGTTCGTAAAAATCACCGTCCCCGATGCGGCGAACATGCCGCCGACGCCGTGACAGACCGAGATTTTCGCGCCCGGCACCTGTGCCGGTGCGATCCCTCGCATCTGCCGCACGCTCTCCTGCAGCGCGTACATTCCGTACATGCCGGAATGCATGTAGCTGAGACCGCCGCCATTGGTGTTCATCGGCAGCTTGCCGCCGGGGCGCGTATTGCCGTCGGCGATGAACTTGCCGGTCTCCTCGTGCGGCATGAAGCCGAGATCGCCGAGACCATAGAGCGGCAGATGCGCGAAGGCGTCGTAGATCATCAGGTGATCGACATCCTTATGCGTGATGCCAGCCTCGCGGAATGCGGTTGGGCCTGCGACCTTGAAGGCGCGCGAGGAGTTGAACGTTTCCATCTGGCTGACCATCGGCGTCTCCACGCTCTCGCCGGTGCCGAGAACATAGACCGGCTTCTGCGGGAAATCCCTGGCGCGATCGGCCGAGGTCAGGATCAGCGCGCCGCCACCATCGGTGACGAGGCAGCATTGCAGGATGCGGAACGGGTAGGCGATCATCTTCGAGTTCAGAACGTCCTCGACGGTGATCGGCGCCTTCATCATCGCGCGCGGATTTTTCGCCGCCCACTCGCGCTGGAACACGGCGACCGACGCGATCTGTTCATGCGTGATGCCATGCGTTTTCATGTAACGCAGCACTGGGATCGGGAACATGCTCGGCGGGCCGAACACGCCATAGGGGGCCTCGAATTGCCCCTGCAACGAATCCGCCGGAATCGAGCGCGGCAGTTTGCCGATCATCGACTTGCCGCTTTCCGCATGCGTGATCAGCACGGTCTTGCACAGCCCGGCCTCGATGGCGGCAGCGGCGTGGCGGACATGCAGCATGAAGGAGCAGCCGCCCACCGACGTGCCGTCGGCCCAGGTCGGCGTGATGCCGAGATAATGCGCCAGCTGCTGCGGTGTCTCGACAGCGGTGGCGATGCCGTCGATATCCGACAGTTTCAGCCCGGCATCCTTGATGGCGTTGAGTGCCGCATCCGCGTGGAGCTGGATCTGCGACATGTTCGGGATGACGCCGAGCTCCGTGGTCTCGGCTGCGCCGACAACGGCGACTGCGTTTCTGCGCATGAGATCAGCCCTTCGCCGGACGGAAAACGGGGAGGGTGAGATTGTCGTCCACCTTCTGGAATGCGACCTCGAGTTTCATGTCGAGTTCGAGCGCTTCCGGTGTCTGCGGGCAATCGATGATGTTGCTCATCATCCGCGGGCCTTCGTCCAGCTCGACAACTGCGATGGCATAAGGCGGCGTGAAGCCCGGCGCAGCGGGGCGGTGGTTGATCACATAGCTGTAGAGGAAGCCTTTGCCGGATGCCTTGAACACCGAGACATTCCGCGAGGCGCATTTCGAGCAGAACGGGCGCGGCGGGAAGTACACATGCGAACAGTCGTCGCAGCGCTGCAGGCGCAGTTCGCCGGCCTTGGCGCCATCCCAGTAGTGCTGGGTTTCCGGTGTCGGTTTCGGGCGGGCCCGCGCGGGTTCGGCCATATGTTTTCTCCCAGTGCCGGGATAGCCCCGGTTCGTTGTCGCGGAGGACATTCCACATTTGGCCGGTGCAGGTCCAGCGCGCATGTTGCATAGCCATATCTGCGGATCGCGGGCCACATTTGACACCAATCTGGTGTGATGGTCTGACAGCGTTCGAAGGCTGCAACCGCGTCGCGAATGTTGCTGCGGAATACCGGGAAACGAACAAACGAGGTCTCCTTGCGCAAGATCAGGATCGGCTCAGGCGCCGGCTATTCCGGGGACCGTATCGAGCCCGCGGTCGAACTCGCCGAGAAGGGCGACATCCAGTATCTCGTGTTCGAATGTCTCGGCGAACGCACGGTGGCGCTGGCGCAGCAGGCGCGGATGAAGAACCCGAACAGCGGTTTCGATCCCCTGCTTGAAGACCGGATGCGTGCGGTGCTGCCGATCTGCGCCGCCAAGGGCATCAAGATCGTCACCAATATGGGTGCCGCCAATCCGGAAGCCGCTGCGCGCAAGACCGCTGAGATCGCGAAGGCGATGGGCCTTCCGAAACTCAAGATCGCCGCTATCGTCGGCGACGATGTGCTGGACGCCTGCAAGGACAGCGACCTGCCGATCCTCGAATTCGAGGGCACCATGCGCGGTCTCGGCAACAAGGTTCTCTCGGCGAATGCGTATCTCGGCGCGGAGCCGATGGCCGCGGCGCTCAGCGGCGGCGCAGATGTCGTCATCACCGGCCGTGCCTCCGATCCGGCGCTGTTTCTCGCGCCGATGATCCATGCCTTCGGCTGGTCGATGACCGACTGGAATCTGCTCGGGCAGGGCATCGTTGTCGGCCATCTGCTCGAATGCGCCGGACAGATCACCGGCGGCTATTTCGCCGATCCCGGCTTCAAGGATGTGCAGGGCCTCGCACGGCTTGGCTTTCCCATCGGCGAGGTGAGCGAAGACGGCACGCTCGTCGTCACCAAGGTCGACGGCTCCGGCGGCGAAGTTTCCGCGCGCACCTGCAAGGAGCAGTTGCTCTACGAGGTGCATGACCCGAAACGTTACCTGCAGCCGGATGTTATCGCGGATTTCTCGCAGGTGAAGATCGAGGAGGTCGGCAAGGATTGTGTGCGCGTCACGGGCGGGCAGGGGACGCAGCGGCCGGACACGCTGAAAGTCTCGGTCGGTTATCTCGACAGCTATATCGGCGAAGGCCAGATCTCCTATGCCGGCCCCAATGCTGTCGCCCGCGGCCGTCTTGCCCTCGACATCGTGCGCGAGCGGCTGAAGCTCACGGGCGTCGCGACCACCGAAACGCGCTTTGATCTGATCGGCGTCGATTCACTTCATGGCGGGTCCCTCGGCGCCCGCTCCGAGCCGTATGAAGTCCGTATTCGGGTTACCAGCCGCACCGACACGCTGCGCGAAGCGGTGCGCGTCGGCAACGAGGTCGAGACGCTTTACACCAACGGCCCTGCCGGGGGCGGCGGTGCCACCAAGTCGGCGCGCGACGTCGTCGCCGTCGCATCCGTGCTGCTGCCGCGCGAGCGCGCGACCCCGTCAGTTCGTTTCGTGGAGACCTAAGATGAAGCTGCGCGACATCGCCCATTCCCGCACCGGTGACAAGGGCAACATTTCCAACATCTCGGTAATTGCCTTTGACGCAAAGCTTTATCCGTTGCTATTGTCCGAGGTGACCGCCGCGCGTGTGAAGGCCTTGTTCAAGGATATCGTTCAGGGCGAGGTGGTTCGCTACGAACTGCCCGGCATTTCCGCACTGAATTTCGTGATGGATCAGGCACTTGGGGGCGGGGTTACGCGATCGCTGGCGCTGGACGCGCATGGCAAATCGCTCAGCTCCGCGCTGCTCGATCTGGAAATTACCGGCCGTATCGGCGATACCGACCAGGCGCCGTGAAGTGATCCGATCACGGCCTGACAAGGATACCGTGACGATGTACGCACCGACTCTCGCCAGCCTCGCCGACGATCTCAACGCTGGGCGCACCACCTCCCGCAAGTTGGTCGAGGATTGCCTCGCCAAGATCGCCGATCCGAACGGCGAGGGCCAGCGGGTCTTCACGCAGGTCGACAGGGATGCCGCGCTCGCTGCCGCAGACGCGATGGATGCGCTGCGCAAGGCAAATGCCGCGCCGTCGCGCTTCGCCGGCATTCCGGTCTCCGTCAAGGATCTGTTCGACATCAAGGGCCAGATCACGCGCGCCGGCTCGCGCGCACTCGACGATAGCGCCCCGGCTGATAGCGATGCTCCCGCGGTGGCGCGCCTGCGCGCCGCCGGCTTTATCCTGATCGGCCGCACCAACATGGTCGAATTCGCCTATTCCGGTATCGGCACCAACCCGCACTACGGTACGCCCAAGGGCGCATGGAAGCGTGACGTCGGCCATGTGCCCGGCGGTTCGTCCTCGGGCGCCGGCGTTTCCGTGCTCGACGGCATGGCGCATGCGGCGCTCGGCACCGACACCGGCGGTTCCTGTCGTATCCCGGCGGCCTTCAACGGCATTGTCGGCTACAAGCCGACCCAGCGTCGCGTGCCGCTCGACGGCGCGGTGCCGCTGTCCTTCACCCTCGACAGCATCGGTCCGCTGGCCCGTTCGGTGGCGTGCTGTGCGGCGATGGACGCGGTGCTCGCTGGCGAGCCGGACTTCGAGCTCAAGCCGCGCGCCATCAAGGGCATGCGCCTTGCGATCCCCACCACGATCGCGATGGACGAACTCGATCCGGCCGTTTCGGAGGTTTTCGAGCGTACCATCAAGCTGCTGACCGAGAAGGGCGCGCTGGTCGAGCGCATCGAGGTCCCGGCCTTCAACGATATCGGCATCATGAGCAGCAAGGGCGGCTTCACCGCTGCGGAAAGCTATGCCTGGCACCGCGAGTTGCTGACGGCGAAGGGCGATGTCTACGATCCGCGCGTGTCCGTCCGTATCGCACGCGGCGCGGGCATGACCGCTGCCGACTATATCGATCTGCTGCCGATGCGCCGCTCGCTGATTGCGCGCGTCGAGGCGACGATTGCGCCTTACGATGCGCTGGTGCTGCCGACCTGCGCCATCGCGCCGCCGTCCATTGCGGAAATGGCCGACGATCAGGTGTTCGCCAAGAAGAACCTGATGGCGCTGCGCAACTGCACGCTGATCAATATGATCGACGGCTGCGCCATCTCGCTGCCGATTTCGCGCAAGGATGAAGCCCCGGTCGGCCTGATGCTCGCCGCCGCCGGTGGTTCCGACCGCCGTATCTTCGAACTCGCCGCGGGGGTGGAAGCCTCCATCCGTAACTAACTCCGCCCTCATCCTGAGGAGCCGCGCAGCGGCGTCTCGAAGGATGGCTGTGGAGCTCCACTATCTCATGGTTCGAGACGGGGCTATGCGCCTCCTCACCATGAGGGATAGAGATCCGGACTCAAGCTAAGGACCACCACATGACCACCATCGCACTCACGCTCGAAGCCAACGGCACCAGGACGCCGCTCACCGTTACGCTGACCCAGGGCGTCATCGCCGGCTGGACCGGCCGCGATCCGGTTGCGCGCGACCATCACATCAAGGAATTGCAGGAACTGGGCATCGCCCCGCCGGCGACGACGCCGATCTACTATCGCTGCTCGGCGCGCCGCTTCACCACCGACGGCATGATCGAATGCACCGATGTGAACTCGTCGGGCGAGGTCGAGTTCTGCCTGATCGCTTCCGGCGGCAAGACCTATGTCGGCGTCGGCTCTGACCACACCGACCGCCAGGTCGAGACCTACAACATCACCGTATCGAAGCAGATGTGCGACAAGCCGATCGCGCCGGTGGTGTGGGCGCTCGAAGAAGTCCTCCCGCACTGGGACGACATCATCCTGCGCTCCTGGGCCACCATCAAGGGCGAGAAGGTGCTGTATCAGGAAGGCAAGCTGAGCGGCATGCTGCCGGTGGCCGAGCTGATCAAGAAGGGCTTTGACGCGAGTGCGCTGCCTGAAGGTACCGCGATGTTCGGCGGGACCTTCGCTGCGAAGGGCGGCATCCGCCCGGCCGATCGCTTCGATTACGAGATCGAAGACCCCGTGCTGAAGCGCAAGATCAGCCACGGTTATGACGTGAAGACGTTGCCGGTGGTGGGGTAACCTCTCTGCCGTCATTGCGAGGAGCGTAGCGACGAAGCAATCCAGCTCTTTCGCTTGGCTTTCTGGATTGCTTCGCTGCGCTCGCAATGACGGAGTTTTCGGAAATCGGGTGGCCCCGGCGGCCCGATTTTCCAAAATGCAGCCCCATCACGGAGCGGCTGCTCATGCCATCGACCTCTCTCGCCAAACGCCCCGCATCCGATCCACGCCCAGGCGCCATCGACTGGCAGCGCATCGGCGCCGATCTCGATGCGCAGGGCTGCGCGGTGTTCGACAAGCTCCTCACATCGGATGAATGCCGTGCGCTGTCGCCGCTCTATCCGGACGATAGCCATTTCCGCAATCGCATCGTCATGGCGCGCCATGGCTTCGGCCGCGGCGAATACAAGTATTTCAACTATCCGCTGCCCGATCCCATCGCCTCGCTGCGCCCCGCGCTTTATGGTCCGCTCAGCGCCATCGCCAATCGCTGGAATGAGACCATGGGGATCGACGTCCGCTTCCCCGCCGATCACGCCGCCTTCCTCAAGCGCTGTCATGACGCCGGCCAGACCCGCCCGACGCCATTGCTGCTGCAATACGACGCCGGCGACTACAATTGCCTGCATCAGGATCTCTATGGCGAGCACGTCTTCCCGCTGCAGGTGGCGATCCTGCTGTCGCAGCCGGGTGAGGATTTCACCGGCGGCGAATTCGTGCTCACCGAGCAGCGCCCACGCATGCAATCGCGCGCCGAAGTGGTCTCGCTGAAACAGGGCGATGCCGTGGTCTTCGCCGTACATCATCGCCCCGTGCAAGGCACCCGCGGCAGCTATCGCGTCAACCTGCGCCACGGCGTCAGCCGTGTTAAGAGTGGTCGCCGCCATACGCTCGGTGTGATCTTCCACGATGCGAAGTGAGTGAATGACCGACCTGTTTGCTGCGATCAACGATGCCCAGCCCGCGCGCGAGGAACTCGGCGACGGCGCGGCGCTTCTGCGCGATTGTGTCGGCGGTGACGAACGAGCCTTGCTCGCTGATCTCCGCGCCATCGTGAAGGCCGCGCCGTTTCGCCATCTGGTGACGCCGGGAGGCCATACCATGTCGGTGGCGATGACCAATTGCGGCCGCGTCGGCTGGGTGTCGGATGCCAGCGGCTATCGCTACGATCCCGTCGATCCCGACAGTGGCCTGCACTGGCCGGAGATGCCGCCATCGCTTCGTAGCCTCGCGGCGCGCGCGGCCGCAGCAGGCGGTTACGACGGCTTCACCCCTGACGCCTGCCTGATCAATCGCTACAAGCCCGGCGCAAAACTGTCGCTGCATCAGGACAAGGACGAGCTCGATCTCGGTGCGCCCATTGTCTCCGTTTCTCTCGGTCTGCCGGCGACATTCCTGTTCGGCGGGCTCACACGCAATGCGCCGCAGAAGCGGTACCGTCTCACCCATGGTGACGTGGTTGTCTGGGGAGGGCCGTCGCGTCTCGCCTATCATGGTGTTGCGCCGCTGCCGGAGGGCGAGCATCCCGTGATGGGCGCCCAGCGCATCAATCTCACATTCCGCAAGACGAGATAGAGGATTTAATCGCACGATTAAAATTCGCTTCCCAAGCGTGCGGGCCGCAATTACGCTTCCTCCATAAAAACGAAAACGAGGAAACATCCATGACCCGAACGGGCCTGCTGGCCATTGCCGCCCTGTGTCTGAACACGGCGGCATTCGCCGAGCCGATCACCAAGCCGCTTTCCATCGCCGTGCTGAACGACAAGAGCTCCGTGTTCTCCGATGCCGGCGGTACCGGCTCTGTGGTTGCAGCGCAGCTCGCCATCGAGGACATCGGCGGCAAGGTGCGCGGACAGCCCGTGAAGCTGCTGGGGCCGGATCACCAGAACAAGACCGATATCGGCATCTCGCTGGCGCGCGATCTCTATGATCAGCAGGGCGTGGACGCGATCTTCGATATCGGCAATTCCGCCATCTCGCTCGGCGTGCAGAACCTTGCGCGTGAGCGCGGCAAGGTGCTGGTGCATGTCGGCTCCGCCACTGCCGATGTGTTCGGCAAGCAATGCGCGCCGACCGCGGCCATGTGGCTCTACGACACCTATTCGCTTGCACAAGGCATCGCGAAGGCCGTGGTGAAGGACGGCGGCGACACCTGGTTCTTCATCACCGCGGATTACGCCTTCGGCATCGCCATGCAGGCGGAGGTCTCGAAGGTCGTGGAATCCGCCGGCGGCAAGGTGCTCGGCGCGGTGAAGCATCCGGTCGGCACCATGGATTTCTCGTCCTTCCTGCTGCAGGCGCAATCCTCGGGCGCCAAGGTGATCGCGCTCGCCAATGCCTCCGGCGACACTGTCACCAACATCAAGCAGGCGCGCGAATTCCAGATCGGCGAGGGCAAGCAGAAGCTCGCGGTGCTGATCTTCTATCTCACCTCGGTGAAGGCGCTGGGCGCCGAAGCCACGCAGGGTGTGCAGTATCTCGAGGGGTATTACTGGGATAATGACGATGCCAGCCGCGCATTCGGCAAGCGCTTCTATGCCAAGCACGGCAAGATGCCGACCCATGCGCAGGCGGGGGTCTACAGCGCCGTGAAACATTATCTGCGCGCGGCCGAAGCCGCCAATGACAATGACGGCCTCAAGGTGATGAGGCAGATGAAGGCCATGCCGGTGGATGATTTCTTCGCGCCGGGCGCACGCGTGCGCGAGGACGGCCGGCTGATGAACGACATGCTGCTGGCGGAAGTGAAGAAGCCGGCGGAAGTGAAGGGCGAGTGGGACCTGCTGAAGATCAAGGGCAAGGTGAAGGCCGCGGACATCATGCGGCCGATCAGCGAGGGCGGCTGCACGCAGCTCGATCCGCCGAAGTAATCGTAGCCCGGATGGAGCGCAGCGTAATCCGGGGATGTCGAGTTAACTGAAACGCTGGTACCCGGATTGCGCTGCGCTCCATCCGGGCTACGGCCTCGATCCGGCTACGGTTTCTTCGGATGAATGAACGCCCACGGGCTGACTTCCGAATCCCGTGGCACGTCGATCGCGAGCAGATATGGCCCGCCATCGGCCAGCGCCTTTTCCAGCGCCGGACGGAACTCTGCCGGCGATTTCACCCGCGCCGCCCCGACGCCGAAGGATTCCGCCAGTTTGACGAAATCCGGATTGACCAGATCGGCTGCCACCACGCGGCCATCGAACACATTGAGCTGGTCGCGCCGCACATTGCCATAGGCGTTGTTGTCGAACACCAGCACCACAACACCGATCTTGAACTGCACAGCGGTGGCAAGTTCCTGCACCGCGAACATGAAGCCGCCATCGCCGGTGATGGCCACCACCGGCCGATCCGGATGCGCGATCTTGGCGCCGAGCGCCGTCGGAAAGCCCGAGCCGAGCGTGCCCTGATAGCCCGAGGTGATGAAGGTGCGCGGTTGATAAACCGGGAAGCCGTACCAGGACGTGAAGCCGACCTGCGACAGCTCGTCGGTGACGATGGCATTCCCGGGCAGCACCTCGCGCAGGATGTTGAGATAATCCATCTGCGGCTGCACCGCCTGGATGTCCTTCTGCGCTTTTGCAGAGGCCGCGCGGATGGTCTCGCGGCGGCCCGATGTTCTCGTATATCCGGCTTTGCTCACCGCAGCCGCAAGTGCGCGCGTGCCTTCCGCCGCATCGGCAATGATCGGCGCATCCACGGTCAATCGCCTGAACTCGACGGGATCGATGTCGATGCGGACAGACTTCAGCCCGTCCGGCTTGAATGGCCAGCGGAACGTTGCCGGCAGTTCCATCCGCGAGCCGATCCCGATCATGAGGTCGGTCTGCGGCCACAGATTATAGGCGGCGGCCATGGTGAGCCCCAGCTCATGTGCATTGCTGACGATGCCGCGTCCCGAGCGGAATGCGACGACCGGCGCATCGATCATCTCAGCGAGTTCGAGGATCTCCGCTCCGGCGTCCATCGCTCCGGCGCCGACAAAAATCATCGGCGCCTTGGCCGCCTTGATCAGCGCGGCCGCAGCCTTGATGCGATCGGGATCGGGCGGGGGCGCGGAGAACGGTGCGAGCTTTGTCGCCTCCGCGGTCTCGGCGCGCTGCGTGAACACGTCCCACGGCATTTCGAGCGCCACGGGGCCGCGGCGGCCGGACATCATTTCCTGAAACCCACGCGCCACCTTGGTCGGTGCGTCGCCGGGATACTCGATCCGCTCCGCCCATTTGACGAAGCTGCGCAGCGTCGCGAGCTGGTCCGGCATCTCGTGCAGATGTCCGCGGCCCTTGCCGAGATAGTCGGTCGGCACCTGGCCGGTGAGGCACATGACAGGCTCGTTGCAGCCAAAGGCCGTCAGCATCGCCGCGCTGGCATTGAGAATGCCGGGGCCGGGCACCACGCTGAACACGCCGGGCTTGCCCGATGCGCGCGCATAACCGAATGCCATATAGCCGCAGGCCTGTTCGTGCCTTGCGCCGATCACGTTCAACTTCGCCTGATGAAAGGCATCGAACAGGCCATAGACCTGCGCGCCGGGCAGGCCGAACACGGTGTCGATGTCGTGGGCCTTCAGCCCGCTGACGATGGCCTCGCCGCCGGTGATAACGGTCATGCGCACTCCCAGATTTCTATTCTTCGTCGATCACGCCATTGCGCAGCGTGCCGATGCCATCCGCTTTGATCTCGATCATATCGCCGGGCACAAGATAGCGCGGCGGATCGAAACGCGCACCTGCACCGGTTGGTGTGCCCGTCACGATGACATCGCCCGGCACCAGCGTGGTGAATGTCGAGATGTAGCTCAGGAGATAGCGGAAGCCGAACATCAGCCGCGAGGTGCGGTCGTCCTGCCGCAATTCGCCATTCACATGGGTGGTCAGGCGGATATCGGCGATCTGGCTTTCGTCGGTGTAAGGCACGATCCACGGGCCGAGACTGCCGGTGGAATCGAAATTCTTGCCCTGCGTCACGTTGAATTTCGCGTGCCGCACCCAATCGCGGATGGTGCCCTCATTGCATAGTGTCAGCGCCGCGATGTGATCCAGCGCATCACGCTCGGCGATGTGCCGGCCGGCCTTTCCGATCACCAGCACGACTTCGCCTTCATAGTCGAGCTGCTTCGATGCCTTGGGCCGCACCAGCGGCGCGCCATGCCCGACGAAGGAGCGCGGGGTTCGCATGAACATGGATGGGAACTTCGGCGCCTCCTGGCCGTCCTTGTATTCAGCATTGCGATCCGGATAGTTCACGCCGATGCAGATGATCTTTTCGGGCGCGGGTATGGGTGGCTGCAGGGTGACATCGTCGAGTGCAAAATCCGCCGGCTGATTGGCCGCGGAATCTATGAGGCGGTGCAAGGCGTGATGTTCGATCGCCTCGCGCAGCGTCGGGTAGTCACCGCCGTATCGCGCCGAGAGATCGACGATGCCTTCATCGGTGACTGCGCCGTATTTGAGAGCGCCGTTGATGGTGAAGGTGGCGAGACGTGCGGTCATCGATCGTCCTCCTCAATCCGCAATCGTTACATCCGCCACGAACAGCGGATCGCGCACGGTCTGACCATTGAACGCCGACCCCTGTTCGAACCATGAGCGCGGCGCTGGCGCGCCCCACAAGGTCTGGCGACGCGGGTCCTTCAGCGACCAGCGCAGCGGCTCGTGGTCGCTGTCCATGGTCTGGTAGTCGCAGGTGTAAAGCTCCAGGCGATGCCCGTCGGGATCGCGCACATAGAGGAAGAAGGCATTCGAGATGCCATGCCGGCCCGGCCCGCGCTCGAGGTTCTTGAGATGGCCGGACGATGCCATCACGTCGCACAGATGCACGATGTTCATGGCCGTCGGCACCCAATAGGCGAAGTGGTGTAGCCGCGGTCCCTTGCCATTGGTGAAAGCGAGATCGTGGACATTGCCTTTCCGATGCATCCAGGCGGCGGCAATACGGCCGTTGTCGCCGTCTTCCTCGGCATATTCGGTCAGCCGGAAGCCGAGCCGGGCGTAAAAGTCGATGGTATCCTGCAATTCGGCGGCGAAAACGTTGAAGTGATCCAGCCGCTGCGGATGGCAGCCCTTGTAGAGGTCGAAGCGGCGGAGCAGATGCGGGCGCTTCTCCATGGTCGCGCAGAGTTCGAGCTGGAAGCCGAAGGGGTCAGTGACCTGCAGTGTGCGGCCCTGGAACGGGCGCTCGACGAAGGAATAGGTTAGGCCGTTGGCGGCGAAGAAAGCGCCGGCCTTGTCGAGATCCTGCTCACTGGCGACGCGGAAGCCGAGACGATGACATCCGGCCGTCGCTGCCTTGCGCAGCACCAGCGAGTGATGCTGATGCTCCTCGACGGCGCGCAGATAGACCGTGTCGCTGTCGGCATCCTCGACATGCAGGCCGACGATATCCTCATAGAATTTGCGGCTGGCTGCGAGATCGGTCACATCCAGCACGACATGGCTGGAGCGCAGGATGTTGAAGGGCGGATCGAACACGTGGACCGGTGCGGGCATGCGGCGTTTCCTGTGGTGCTTCGTTCTGAGACCCTCATGGTGAGGAGGCGCGCAGCGCCGTCTCG
>JAEXHR010000235.1 GCA_023449855.1 Pseudomonadota bacterium
GCCGCGCCCCGCCGCGCGCCCCGGGCGGCGCCCGCAGCGGTCGTGATGAGCCCGGAGGCCTTCCCCGCGCAGCAGTTGACGAGACCGAACACCGGCTTGTGGCAGGTCTGCCGCTTGCCCGAGAACAGCGTCATCGTGTCGGGATTGAACTCTTCCTTCGCCTGACCGAGCGCATGAAGGCCAACCACCGCATCCTTGAACTCGGTCGACGCCTCGCGCTCGACCGGCTCGCACTGGCCGTCGAGGCAATAGACGTCATCGCCGCAGATATATTGCTTGGGCTGGGTCGTGGGCGCCGTCGGAATCGGGCACTTGTAGACCTTCGTCGTGACCTGACACGGACCGACCTGGGGATCGTCGAGGCATTCGTCGCGGACATAGACGCACTGCGGATTGCCGGCGAGTTCGCCGCAATCGCTGGCTTGCGTGGTGCCTACGCAGCTGTACGTGCGCTCCCAGTTCCAGCAAGCCCGCGTAATCTGGACCCCGTTGACGGTGCGCGTGGTGGGATCGGGATCGACGCAGGTTTCCGATTTCAGCTCGCAGGTCTTGCCCGCGGTCGACGCGTTGCACATCGTCTCGTCCCGGCGCTCGTTGACCACCTGTCCTGTCGTCTCGACGACATAGGAGCGGGCGACTGCCGGGCTGTCGCACTCATAGGTGATCTCCTCGCCATCGGCGACATCGGGCTCGAAGCATTTCCCGAGCGTCCCCTGGTGGCAGATGGGATAATGCACCGTTTCGCGCGAGCGCACCCGGCATACGCCGTTAGCGACGGGCTGCGTGAACGCAGGAAAGCAGCGCCGGCCCGTATTGTTGCCCGCGCGCGGCGGATTGCCGATCCAGTTTTCGCAAACATAGATATATTTGGTCGAACCCGGCGTCACATCCATGACGAGCGGGGTCCGGCACACCGCCGCGCTTTCCTCGACCTTGGTTCCCGTGTTGCAGGTCGCCTCATAATAGCCTGCCGACCCGCCTGGAGGGAGCGGCTTGCAGCTGCCGTCGGCTGCGCCCAGCGACTGACCGCTCAGATAACTGTTGGGGTCCTTCTCGACATCTTGCGCGCGACCGACCTCGCCAGCCCCCAGCGTCACCTTGAGGCGACCCGGATCGGTGACCATGCGCCACGCATCGTTATGTCCTGCGGCCGATCCGCCCGCCGCGATCAGGGCATCGGGATCGTCGGCATAGGCTTGCGCCGGATTGGCGGTGGCCGAATAGCCGGGCACCTGGCTGAGCGGTGTCGAGGTCGGCAGGCTTGCCGCGCTGGCCCGCGACGATTTGCCGAGCGCCTTGGCCTGCTCACGCGCCGCAGCGAGATCGCCCTTGGGATAGACATAGGGCTGGCCCGGTGTCTGGGTCGGCGCTTGCTGCTCGGCCTGCGCCTGAACGCGTGCGGCTGCGCTCGATGCGCTGGGCGCCTGTGTCACCGTCAGGGACGGCGCTGACATGGCAGACTGTGCCGGCGCGGGCTGGGGCGCAGAGGTCGCGGACGGGCCAGGCGATGCCTGGGCAGGCGGTGTCGGCTGCGCCGCCTCATTGAAATAGGGATAGTCCTGAAGATCGTAATAGCCACCGCTCGGGCTTGCCTGCCCGCTCGTTTGCGCGAGCGCGGCCCCCGGCAGGGACAGGAGAGCCAGAACGGCGCTCGCAAGGATGCCCCTCCCCGCCATCGTCAGGGCGTCCGCACGAGATTGGCGAGCGCGGTCCTTGCAACCAGCGCCCCCGGACCGTTCGCATCGGCAAAGGTCTCCAGCGCATAGCGGACGGTCACATTGCCCTCCATCCGGTCGAAGGGAGGGGGCGTCGTCTTGCAGGTCAGCCCGTCGCAGGGCGTAAAATCGCTCGATGCAACGACATAGGTCGGGACGGCGCTGACATCGAAAGCGCGGAACAGACGCGGGTCGATGCCGATCGAGGCGAACTGCTGCTCCTTGTCCACGACCTTTGCGAGCGCTGCGATGAAGGCCTTGCCTGAGTTGCCGGGAAATCCCCGGAACACGACCACGCCGCCCGCCGCCGAGGTCTCGGCGATAATGCGCTTAAGGGCCTGGGGCGGCATCGAGGTCGAGACGAACACCATGAACTGGGGCGCGGTGCCGCGATTGTCCTTGAGGTTGGCCGATGCGGTCTGGATCATCTCGTCGAAATCGACGACGCCTGCCGGTCCCTTGGGCAACCGGGCCTTGTCGATCGTGCGCATCTTCTCCATCGCGACCGCCTGCACGGTCTGCGCATCCTGGCGGAACGCCTCGCCACGCCGCTGAACCTCGCCGACGAGCGCGGCTGCATCGGCGTCCGCCTTGGCCGAGCGCGCACGGACGGCATCGAGATCGAGCCCCTCCACGCTCTGGCCGAGCACGGCCGCGCCGGTGCCGATGGAAGCGATCGCGGCAATCGATAGAAGGAGCTTCTTCATCGCCAACCTCAAAACATGCAGCAGTTGCGCTTGCGCCAGAGCAGATACCCAAAGTCCTCGCCCCCCACCGGGAAGGCGCGACCGGCGTCTGGCGGCAGCGTGGACGCCCCGATCGTCGAGCAGGCGAACTTGCCGCTCACGGTCGGCGTCGGGTTCGTCATCTGGATGCGGTATTGGGACTTCTTGAGGATCGGCATGACGTACTTGTTGCAGAGCGCCTTGGACCCTGCCGTCCCCCATGCGAGGCCCTGCCGGTGCATCTTGAAGAGCAGCCGCTCGGCCGCGAGGCGCGAGGACTGCACCGGCGAATTATGCGCCGCGATGTTGCCGTTCATCGGGAACATCGACCCGTTGCACCCGGAACACCAGAACATCTGATCGATCGGCAGCGCCGCGGTCGCCGCCGCGCAATCGGCCGCGCATGCCGCGACCGCGATCGGATTGTTGAACAGCGCGACCTCGGGATTGATGAGCGTCGTCAGTACATCGTCGTTCCAGAGCGGATCGATCTCGGTCATGTAGGCGACGTCGAACGAGGCCTGCTCGAAGCACAGGAAGTCGGTGAGGATCTCCATCCAGTAGAGCAGCGGATAGACGTAATAATGGGCCTGCCAGTTGGCAGAGTTCTGCGTCGTGCCGCCACCGATCCGGGGGCCGGTATATTGGCCTTGCCCAATGTCGAGACCCGGATTGAGCCGCAGCCCGCCAAGGTTGGGAAAGCACCAGGGCTTGGTCGTGACGTCGACGAGCCGCGCCGGTTCCCAAAAGCCGATCGAGATGCCGATCCGGGGAACAGGCGATCCGCACGCGCAAACGGGCAACGACGGATTCTTCGTGTCGGGCCGGCTTCCCGGCCAGATATGCGCGCCGCCGATCGACAGCGGAAACAGGCAGGACCAGCACACATCGGTCACAGGGTTTACGAACTTGCCGGTGCAGTTGGCAGGCAGCGCACTGGCGGGCGCGGACCATGCAGCGAGCGCGGCCAGGAACGCCAGAAGGCCCACAAGACGCCGCATCATGGCAATGGCTCCTCACCTTCGCTCTTGCGAACCCTCGCGTCGAAATAGGCATTGTCGGCGCGGTTCTTGCGCACGACGTAGAGCGGCACGAGGATGACGAGAGCGAGGACAAGTCCCGCGATCATGCCCCCTGCCCCCGGTCCGAACAGAGCGTGGAGCGGTCGGATCGCGGGCACGGCGAGCGCCAGTGCAAGCGCGGACCACAGGATCGACAGGCGCATCGCCTTGAGGCCCGGCGTTTCGGGCGCGGCCATCGGCGTCCTGAGCATGTCGAGCCACATCATGCGCCCGCTCCTGGCATCTCGATCTCGCTGATCCTGAGCACTTCCCCCTGGGGCGCTACGACAGCGGGAACATGCGCGATCCCGAAATGGCTGGTGAGCTTGCCCTGCTGGTCGAAGAAAAAGCGGCGCTTCTTCTCGCCCATGCGATCGAAGGGAGACCCGGCGACGAAAATGATTTTGGCGTTCTGCGCGCTCCAGCGCTTCATCGCCCACTCCACCTGTGCGTCATCGCGCCCGTCGATGAACACAAGATCGGTCTTCATCGCCACGAACGAGAGCGGATTGACCCGCTGCCCCGCCTGCGCGACGAGCCGACCCTTCTGATCGCGCACGTCCTGGTCGAGCACGATCGAGGGATCGAAGGTCCAGCTGCGCGCCTCGCGTACCGCACCGATCCCTGCAACCGGCAACGGATTGCGCACCCGCTCCTGCGCCTTGACGCGCAGCGCCGCCTGCATGCGCTCGATGCTGCCATCGGCCTGCATGGTCTTGAGACGCCGGTCGATCGTGTCCAGAAGATCGGGTTCGACGATCCCCCAGGTCTGTCCCATCACCCCATGGTCATGGGCCAATGCGCCCTCGACGACAGGCCAGGCAGAGCTGGCGACCAGTGCGATGGCGAGGAAGCCACCGGCAAGGGCGACCTGGCGGATCACAGGATCGGCGTCCCGGTTCCGACCAGCTGCTTTGCGCAGGCAAAGCCGATCTCGGCATAGCGGCTGTCGAACCCGTCGGGATGGGGCGTGCCGACATAGTAGCAGCCCTCAGGAACGCGCCCGACAGGCCCCGGTGTCAGGGGTTCCCCGGTGCGCGTCAGCGGCTTCATGTGCGCGACGCGGACGCCGTCGACATAGACATACGCGCCGCGATGCTCGACCAGCGAACCCGCCATCCCGATCACCCGCTTGCCGAACGGCCCTGTTTCCGGTCCGAAATGACGACGGACCAGAGCGTTGTCGGGCGGCACGAAGAACACATAGTCGCCTTTGGCCGGCGTCTTGCCGCGCGCGACGAAGAAGGCCCAGTTGGGCAGGCTCTCCGAGGCGTTGATCATGAAGGCGTGGCTTTGCTGCCAGGCACCGAGCGCATTATACCCCGCCCATGCGCTTGCCAGCAGCGCCACAGCGCTCCACTGGCGCACGCGCCGCGCGATGAGGGCCTTGCGGGCGAGCGGATCGCCCTCCCCTGCCGCACCGCTCACCGCGCCCGCAGGCGCGAGCCTGTCAGTAGCCGCCGCCATTGAGGCCTCCCTGCGCGGGCGGTGCGACCGTCGCTTCGACAGGCGAGACCGGTGCCGGGCCGAACGGCGAACCCTGGGGCGCTGGCGCCGCCTGAACCTGCGCGGACGGCGCGACACTTCCGGAGGCTGATGGAAGCATCGCGCCGACCGCGGGACCGGAGGCGGGAGCCGGCGCGGCCGCAGGGAGAGGCACGCGCGCGAAAACCGCCTTGCGGATCTGATCGGTGATATCCGGGACATTCTTGGAGAGGACCGCTTCGCCCACAAGGACGGTGGTGCCGCCCGCGCCGACCTTGCGCAGTTCCTCGTCGAGCGTACCCATGAATGCCCGCGTCTGGGCCGCAACCTGCTCGGGCGGGCTGTTGCTGTGGCTCTGGGCCTGCACATATTCCGACACGATCCCCTCGAGCCGGACACTTGCCATCGGCACGGTGGCAGGGGGCGTGAGCAGATGCTTGGTCACCCATGCGCCCCAAAGCAGCACCGCCACGATAAGCGCGGCTGCGACATAGGCGATCCTGGGCAGACCCTCGGGCTTGCGGCGCACGGCCTTCGCACCCGTGCCGCGCGCCGGCGAAGCGGGCGTGGCCTCGGGATGGATCGCCAAAGGGACAGGCGCGGGTTCGCCGGATACGGGGGCCGCTGTGGACCGATCGAGAACGTCAACCATGCCGGGTGCCTTTCGTGGAAGTGACGATCGCGAGCAGCAGCTTGCCGCGCAGCAGCGCGACCACGCCGAAGGCGACGATGAAGGTGAAGAAAAGCTGGTCGCCGAACACCGCACGGCGCGCGCTGTCAGCCGCGACGAAGTGCGTGCCGAGATTGGCGACCTGCGAGAAGAAACCGATCGCGGTGAAGTCGCCGAGCATCAGGAAGAAGAGGATCGCGACCCCGAAGGTCGCAAGCAGCGTCATCGCCATCCAGCCCGACGTGCGCAGCAGCACATAGCACATGTCCGCGAACGCCCGGGCGAACGCGCGCTTCCAGGAAAAGGGCGTCGGCGTCTTCCAGTCGGTGTCGAAAGGCGTGAGCGCGTTCATTCCGCCGCCTCCATGAGAGGCGTACCGATCGGTTTGCCGATATATTCCTCGGGATAGGCGACCCGCTCGATCGCCTCGTCCATCGAGCATCCCTGCTCGATCAGATGCTCGATGTCGGCAAAGGTCTGAGGGCTGGAAGAGTAGAGCGTCGCGGAATATTTATCGAGCACGAGGCGACCGACCGCCATCGAATCCGGCCCCTTGATCATGATGTCGGAATATTCCGCGCCGTTGCGCTTGAGCGAGCGCAGCAGGCTTTCGGTGTAGGGGTCCATGTCGAACCGGCCATGCTTCTGGAAGTCCGAAATCGTGTCGGGCTTCTGCATGAGGATGACCGACCAGTCGGAATTCTCGAGCGCGGCAAGGCTCCCTTCCGACTTGTAATAATCGTTCAGGCTCTGCGTCGCGGTGATGAGGGACGCGCCATATTTCCGGCAGGTCCGGCTGTAGGTTTCGACGAAATCGGCCATCGATCCGCCGCGCAGCATCTGCCACGCCTCGTCGATCAGCAGCGCCTTGGGGATCTGGCGATCCATCCGGCGCATCGTCTGCGAGGACATGAACATGATCGCGGTCAGCACGACCGAGCGCAGTTCCTCGCGGCTCGAGAGGTCCGACAGTTCGAAGACGGTGAGCGCGTTCGACATGTCCACCGACGCCTCGCCGGTAAAGAAGCTGCCATAGGTGCCCGCACTCGAGAACGGGAACATCGCGATCGCCAGATCCTGGCCCTGCGGCGATCCGTCGGTGCGCAGCGCCTCGACCACATCGTCGACGCTGCCCCCCCGCCCCTTCGCTTCCCAGACCTGATTGACCGCGCGATCGATAAGGCCGCGCTCGGTATCGTTGAGCTTGTCGATGTGGCGACCCATCTGACCGACGATCGACTTGAGCATCGCGAGCGCGTCGATGAGATAATCCTCATCCTGCGCGACCAGCGCCTCGTCGATCATCGAGAAGGGATTGAGGCTGAAGCCGTCGCGCAGGCGAAACTCGACAAAATTGCCGCCCAGGCTCTTGGACATATGTTCGAACGAGCGGCCATCGTCGATCACGATGATCTTGGCACCGACCCCGGCGAACGCCGCGCACAGTTCCTGAAGCGCGACCGACTTACCCGACCCGGACTTGCCGAACACCGCGACATTGTGGTTACCCGCCTTGTTCTCGAAGGGCGACCAGAAGAAGGGCTGGCCGCGCCGTCCGATGAACATGAGGTGCGGCAAGCCCCCGCCCAGAAACTCGCCCTGGATCGGCAGCATGTTCGCCGCGGTACTGGTGAGCATCGTGCGCAACCGCTTCATGCGCTTGAGATCGCTGTCGAGGCCGTTGCCCAGCGTCATCGGCAGGCACGACATGAACGCCATGATCTGGAGAAAGCGTTCGTCGAGCAGGTCCCAGCCAGCGGCCTTGTACATCGACTTGACGGTGCGCTCGTTGGCATCGCCCATCCCCTTGGGGCTGATGATGCCGACCGCATAATAGGCCTGCACCAGCTTCTTGCCGAGGCGCAGTTCCTGGGTGACATGCTCCCATTCGCGGCTCTGGTCCTTGAGCTGCGGCAGCAGGCGCGCCGACTTCGAATCCGCAAGGCTCGACGTGCGCATGAACTTGTAACCCGCCTTGGACGAGGCGGCCTGCTCGTCCTGATAGCACAGGCACAACGAAGTCAGCGTCGGACAGCCAGGGCGCAGCTTGTCGGAGAACATGTCACCGATCAGCTTCTGCACGTCCCACGGTGCCCAGCGGTTGGGAAGATTGCGAACCGAGAAGAAGCGATAGTCGAACGTGTCGGGTCGGATCTCCTCATACTGGGTCTCACCCGAAAGACTGGTCACGGCGCGCAGCGGCTCGACCGAAACGAGCAGACGATCGGCGTGGACGACGGTCTGGACGTCGCGGCGCACGCACTGGTCGGCAATCGGATCGAGGTCGGAATATTCCGATACCTGGTCCGACACGTCGAACGCGGGCGCGGTAATGTCATCGATCAGCGCAATGAGATCGACCGGCTTCATTCGCGTGGCCGGCATGTCGATCGACGCCAGGGTCGAGACGATACTGTCGCGCACGCCAATCAGTTCTTCGGGTGTCGCTTTCGACGCAGCGATCGACACCGACAGAAAGATGCGATGATTGCGGACATGGAAAGGCCCGTCCTTCGACATCGAGACCCATGCCCCGTGCCGCAGGAACGCCGATCGCCGCTCCGCGATCTTGCGATGCACGCCGCCGGCCTTGAACCGTGGCAGCGCATATTGCGCGATCAGCGCGCCCACGCGCGGGCTCTGGAACGAGAGAAGCTGGACGCGCGCGCTGGGCGGCACGCTCTCGGAAAGCATCTGCGCGAGGATCTCGCCGGTGCGCTCATCGGCCCCCATGAGCGGCGCCAGCTCGAGCGCGAACGCAAGGCTGTCGGTCTGGTAGAACAGATCGTTGCGCGCGTCGAAGCTCCGATAGGGCAGCCATTGCGAGAGCATGGGCGCGCCGTGCGAGGGCGTACCCTGATCGGGGCCGCGTGTGTCACCCAGCAGCCGCGCGATGAAGCCTGTCTTAGCGGCCATGGCTCAGTCCTCCACGCGCGGAGAGAACGAGGCAGGCCGGTTCGCCGGGTTCCCCGAAGCGAATTCCGGCGCATTGCTTTTGGGCTTGGCACCGACCGGTGCCGGCGCGGGGGTTGCAGCCCGTGCAGCGACCGGGACCCCCTTCCCTGCCGCCGCCTCTCGCGCCTTGGCGCGCGCGGCTGCGACCGCCGCGGCGGTCGGGGCACCCACAGCGCTCGCCGGCGGTACTGCCACGACCGGCGCGGTCGCCGGGACTTCGACAGGTGCCGACGCGGACGGCGGGATCGGCGTACCGAGCTGCGAGAGGATCTCGGGGCTGACGTTGAGGACCTGCGTCGCGGCAAGGGCAGGACCGTGCCCGTCGGTCGCGGCGAGCCATTGGCCGTTATCGACCACGGCCTGCACGACGCTCGTTTCATGATAGCGCCCTGCCCCGTCGACATGCGCGGGAAAGACGATGCGCAACACCTTCTGCGGACCCACACCCGACGCCTGCGGGGTCGCTGCATAGGCGATGCGCTGCGGCCCCGCCTGCCGCAAGGGCGCCTGGAAGGGACCTGCGGGACGATAGCTCGTCTCGCCGCTGATTTCCGCGAGCGCCTTGTCGTCGATCACGGTTGCGGGCGCACAGCTGCCCCCTTGCGGGGCACCGCACGCAAAGCTGCCCTTGATGTTGGTCCCGAAGGTCGTGCACCCTGCCAGCAGCACAAGGCTCGTTGCCATCGCGATCGCGACCCGCCGGGTGCGGCCTCGCGGGCGATACTGGGACACCGGACAGTCCGGCAGACGGATCGCCGAACGGCTCATGACCTTGCTCCCTTCAACCATGCAAGAAGTTGCGCCTTGGGCTGGAACCCCTCCATCACCGCGCCATCGGAGCGCACGAGAACGGGCGTGCCGTTGAGACCGTGCGCCTTGGCGAACGCCTCATTCTCGTCGAGACCGCTGGTGTCGCACTTGCCCGTCCCTGGCACCGGGTCCTGCGCATAGGCGGCGCGTACCGCTGCATGCCGGTCCTTCGCGCACAGCACGCGATCGGCGACGTCCCGGCTTCCGAGCACCGAGATCGGCCGCTCGATCACGCGCACGTTCATCGTCTCGAGCGTCTGGCTGAGCGCCCGGCAATAGCCGCAATGGAAATCGGAAAAGACAGTGACGCTCTGGGACCCCGAACCCCATATGATCGCTCCCTTGTTCGAGAGCTTCGAAAGGTCGAGCGTGCGGACGGCCCCCCGTTGTTCCGTCACCCGCGCCCCGTTGCCGGGCGCAGAAGGCTCGGGCGCATCGGCTGCCGCATTGGCGCGCGCCGCGCCGCCCACCAGCATGTCGGGGTTGAGCGCCAACAGGCGCGCTGCCGTCAGGTCCTGCCGGGTTTCCATGTCATAGACCCGGCCGATCACGAGATAGCGGGCCGACTTGTCGACATAGAAGAGATTGGCGCCGGCGGTAACTTCGCACAGCCCCTCGATCTTCGTGCAATCGATCCCGGTGATCGGCGTCTTGGGGAGCCGCTGCTGGAGCGCGGCCTGCACCTGCGGCCCGATCGCCGGCTCCGCGCTGCCGGTCAGCATCATCGCCGCGCTGGCCGCGACGCCAAGCAGAATATTCTGTGTCATAAGCATATCCTTTCGGCCCGAGGCTCAGTTCTGGATGAAGACGCCTTCGAGGAAGACGATCTCGACATCGATGCCGGTCGGCATCTCGATGATCGGCTGATATTGCTCGGCCCGCTCGATCAGATATTTGCTGACCATGTCGGCGGACTGGGCGATGCCGTTGCCCAGCCCGGCCTGTGCGATGTCGCCCATGCCGATCTGTTCGCGCTTCCCGTTGACCGTCACGTTGTTGCCGGTGAGGAGCGAGTTGGTGTTGGCCGAGAAGCCGCGACCGAAACCACCTGCGATACCGGCGATGAAGGCCTGGCCGACAAGCCCGCCCTCGCGGCTGACCACCCGCCCGCGCACGCCGGTCTTGCCGGCAAAGCTGATGAAGCCCTTGACGTCCGAGACCGCGAAGCGCCCATTGGCCTGCGGACAGGTCATCCGCTGGAGCTTCACATAGACCTTCTCCGAGGAGAGGTCGCCGCGTGCCGCGCCGTTGATGACGCAGCCCTCGATCCGGGTCGTGAGCAGCTTGCCGTTGCTGTAAACCGAGCGCGCCGGCCCTGTGATCCGCAGCACGACGGGAAGCGGATCGCTCTGCGACTGCACCCCTGCCGACGCATCGACGCCGACGATCACCTTGGCCTTCGCGATCGAATTGGGCGGCAGATAATTGGGGCTGTCGGTATAGCTGGTCGTGCCACCCGAAATGCGCGTCGCCGTTCCGCTCGGCCCGCCCTCGAACGAGACGAGCTTGATCGAGCGCGACTGCGACACCGCGGCAGCGGCCGCCTCCCCTGCGCTCATCGGTGCGCCCGGACCCCGATAGTTGGGCTGGCCCATCGGCCCGTACATCTGCGCGGGCGCCGGCGCAGGGGGCGCGCTCGACCGCTGCGCAAGCTGCTGACGAAGCTGGTCGTTCTCCTGCTGGTAAGCGCTCATCACCCGCTGGCCATCTGAGGCCATCGACTGTTTCTCGCCCTGGAGCGCGGCGATCTGCGCCTGAAGCTGCTCCATCTGCGCGCGCTGGCCGTCGACACCCTTCAACTGGTTGTTGATCGACTGCATCTGCGCTTCGGATGCCGCCTGCCACTCCCGGTCCGACATGTTCCGGTTGACCATGTCGTCGGTGGTGATCTTGACGACCTTGTCGTCTGCACCCGACGTCTTGAGCTTGGTATCGTCGCCCATGACGTACCAGGACCCCAGCACCAGTGCGAGCGCGCCGCCGCAGCCAAGGTAGAGCAGCTGCTTCTTTCGGACGGCGTCGTTGCCGGCCATCAGTTCGCCCTCGCCTTCTTCAGGCTCGGCATCGAGTTGCTTGGGTTTCCTGCCGGGGAAAAGGTCCTTGAGGCTCATGGCCGCACTCCGTTGGCGAGGCCCGACGGCGTGACGATATACGCTGTGGTGACTTCACCGGGTTTGAGGTTGGGATTGGCGACCGATACGGCGATCGCGTTCGACGGCGCGATCGTTCCTTCGCCCAGCGCGACAGGCGATCCGCCCTTGTTCTCGATCCGCAACACGCGCCCTGCGAGCGCCGTGCCCCGATATTCGGTGAGCATCTGCACCTTGAGCGACCCCACCATGACCGGATCGGTAACCGCGGGGCGGACGTCGAAGCCCTCGAGCGGGGCTTGCTGGAACATCGCTTGGACGAGCGTGGCGGACGCTTCCTGCGGCGTGGTGTCGGCCTGTGCGACCGCTGTCTGCGCCTCGCCTGCGATATCCTTGTTCTCGACGAACACCTGTTGCGCGTCGTCGCCTGCAAGGCGGCAGCTGAACTTGTAGACATACCCCTTGGAGGTCGTGCCGAAGAAGGAGACGTTGGCCCGCGAATAGGCTTCGGGAACAGAGACGTAGATGTCGCCGCGCGTCGGCTCGTTGACGACCGTGAAATCGTCGCTCTCGACGCCGGTGGTCAGCTTGGAGACACTGGCAAAGCGGTCGTCCTTGAGGCTGATCCGTGTGAGGCCGGACTTGGAAAGCGTGCAGGAAACCTCGCTATTGTCCTTTGCAAGCAGATGCTCGTCGGCAAAGGCAGGCGCAGCGAGCGCCATTCCCCCGACCAGGATCATGCCTGCGCCGACGAAGCGCGAGAGCGAGCAGACGCGGGAGGCGATCGCCGTCCCGCCTCCGATGAGGCCAAATGCGATCAGGGGCGTCATGCCTCGTCTCCGGTTGCAGCGTCGTCCTTGTCGACCTTGGTGACCATGCCGAAGCCCTTCAGCTGAAGGGACAGGCCGCGATAGGACCAGTAGAAGCGGAAGGTTTTCGCCTCGGCAGTCACCGCCTTGGAGCCGACGACGGTATGCAGCGTGCCGGTCACTTCCGAGGTCAGGTTCTCAGGATCAACCTTCATGCTGGCGAGCGTGAAATACTGGCTGATGCTCGACCCGCGCTGTTCGCTCAGGATCTTCATGAGATCGCGCTTGAGCGAGCCGTGACTTTCGGGCGTCGCGATCTTGAGGATCGACTCCATCCAGTAGTCGAGATTTTCAGGCGAGCGGTTGAGCGTCATCAGCGCGGTGTCGCGCGTGACCATCTCGAGATACTCCCGGCTGACCCCGCTCGAGGACAGCGTCAGGGGCGTGCGGACGATAGGTTGAAGGACGATCTCGCGGTCGCGCGTCGCGCCGACCAGGAAGAGGATGACCACGAGGCCCGCGAGAACCAGCGCCACGATGCCGAGCATGTTGCGCTGCTTGAGAACCCGCTGCGACTGCGCGAGACCGACACTATAATCCATTTCAGCCCACCATCACGCGAAGGTGGGAGGGTGGCGTCGCCTTGAGACCGGTAAAACTCGACGGCAGGTGCCAGTAGGCCATGTGGAGAATCCACGATGTGGCCTTGCCGGCTTTGAGCTTTCGGAAGCCCCACCATCCGAGCAACGAGACCATCAATCCGATCACGACGTGCTGCGAAAGGATGCCCCAGATGAAGGGGATCGCCATCGCGAGGAACTCGTCCAGCGTCCAGAAGCCGATCAGCTCCGGATCGTCGAGATGCGAAGGGATGGTATACCTGTCCATAAGCGCTCACCGCCCTCCCAGCGGTTGATCCCAGTCGGTCCTCAGATCGTCGCGGTGACGGTCGAGGTGACGATCGGAATGCCGGTGCCCGCACCGACGCCGACGGCGACGGGAACGGCCACCTGGCCGAGGCTGAAGCGACCCGACGCAAGCGCGACGATGCCGCCGGCAAGGCTCATCACGGTGATGATCTTGCCGCCCGAGCCCTCGAGGAAGTCCGTGAACTTCGTGAGCGCGGTATTGAACGTGGTGTCGGTGCCCGCAAAGGCCGCCGAAGCGCCCAGGATCATCACGCAGGCGATGATCGCAAGGCCAAGAAGGATACCGTTGATCTGGTTACCCTTCGGCATCGAAAGTGCAGTCATGCTCTTTCCCCTTGGAAGACGACGCACAAGCACGTCGTCTCCGTTAAGAGGATATAAACTCATGGTGATCGCAAGTATTAAATCATGGTGTGTAATAGAATTACACTAAAGGGTGTAATAGGATTACACACCTGTGTAACCAGTTTACACACTCCACATCATTGACGAGCAAACAGTGTAAAATTTTTACACTCTTCGTTGCGATGTGGAAACGTATTACCAGTTCAGGTGCATTCCCGAAATTTTCGTTCGCTGAAATATTTTTATTACTGCGGCAAACTTTCTTCTGTCTGCGCTGGCGGGCGTCCGCTTACAGCGGTATCAATCGCCTCAATGTCCCAAGCCCTATATACCTTTCGCGTTAGCGACCGCGTTTTCCGCCTCACCGCCGATGCGATCAGGGTCTATTCCCTTAAGACCGGCCAATTCGAGACGGT
Source organism: Pseudomonadota bacterium (assembly GCA_023449855.1). Classification (GTDB taxonomy): domain Bacteria; phylum Pseudomonadota; class Alphaproteobacteria; order Rhizobiales; family Xanthobacteraceae; genus Tardiphaga. The sequence goes on from JAEXHR010000235.1 coordinate 14,011, forward strand.
TTCCTCGACTGCCATACATGGTCTTGGAATTATTGGAGAAATGCTCGATTTCCGACAAATCTGGCGGTCGGCGAGCGAGCGTGACGAGACAGGTGATTATCGCATAACGCTGCGTATCAATCTTCGAGACAAACCCGCCTTCCAGGCCGCGAGGGAGGCCATCGCGAAGGCGACCGGCACAGTTCCTCCAGTTCGGTTCGTCTTTGTCAGCGCTCTTCTCGCCGTGTTTGAAGGAACCGATTCCTAAATCTGCGATGAACGGTGATTCACATGGGATTGACAGAACCGACTCATACGGCTGTATGATACCCCCCTAACCGGGGGTGCCATGCCATGAGCGACCGGAGTATCGGGTCACAAGAAAGCGTCAAACGCCAGGAGTGCTTCAGGCGCCTCTTTCTTCACGAGTGGAGACGACGCCGGATCACGAACAAGGAAATGGCCCGCAGGCTCGGCCGCAGTCTCAGCCTGATCAACAAGATCAAGGCATGCAATGCCGCTGTTACCCCGGTCATTCACAATCAACTCGTCGCTGTCCTCGAGATCGATATCGACGTTGCATCTTTCGCCATCGACATACTGGGGAAGCCCGAACTCTATTTTGACCCGGGTTTCCGGCAGTTCGTTCGCTGGATCGTCGACGTCGCGTCCAATTATGACAATGCGGGTGAGGAATGCGCCACGTTCATGGCACTTGCCAGCGAGGTTGGATCCGCACCGGGCGCGCCGTCTATCTTTCAAAAGCTGTTAGGCGACATCCAAAGCCCGGTTGCTACAGCATCATGAGTCGAGCGCGGTGTTGAAAGCAGATGTCTTATGACTATCCTGCCCCATGCCCGAAAAGGACTCGACGACAAGGAGCGCACGGTCGATGCGTCGCAAAAAGCTGCGTGAGGACGCAGCTGGCTATCGACGTTCAACATACGCCCTCTCCCCTACATCCATCGACATCGTGGAGAAGATCCGGCAGCGCCTCACACTGCCGTCCCGCGAGGCAACGATCAACGCCATACTCGAACGGATCGATAGCGACATTCTCTTGCGCTACGAATTCCTTGGCCCGCGAACGCCAGATCGCGCCAACAAAGAGCCATGAATCCTACTGCCGGCAATCGGCTCAAACCGGCCGTCAGTTTAAGTCTCACTCCACCATTGCGTGCTTCTGCGCAACACGTCGGCCAAGACTGGCGCGGATGCCGTTATCTAACTGGGAAATGCCTGTAGAACGTGGAAATCGACACACCAATTGCAGAGGCAATCTCGGTGGCCGACATCTCGGTTGTCAAACGGCGTTCAAAAGGGACCCCCGATCGGCGTCGAAGAGGGACCCCTTTTCGGATATGATGTTGGTTTGTTGAAGATGGCCTTGCGCTGCG
>JAEXHR010000258.1 GCA_023449855.1 Pseudomonadota bacterium
GGGTAGAGCGCAGGCGCGACGGCGCCGGAGCGAAACCCATCGGCGGAGCTTGCCACGTCGACGGGATGATGGGTTTCGCTCCGCTCTACCCATCCTACGAGGACGGGTTGGTGACTGTTTTGCGGAACCCATCCTGATCGCATAGAGTTCATGCCGTGGCTGTAAGACGCCACGGCATGATTCTTTCGGCCCTCCTGTCGGGCCCCAGCATTGGTCCGGTTCATGGCGTCGAAGCCTCCTGAGAAGCCCACCTCCGACGACGCCAAAGATCCGCTCGACGACAAGTTTGCGTTGCCGGTCGGCGCTGCGGCTGCACAGGTGCCGAGCACCAAGCCGCCGGCGCCGGAGAAGATCGTCACCGACAAGGGCGCCAAAGCCAAGCCCGCCGATGACGACGAGGATGAGGACGACGACGATGATGACGAAGACGACGAGGAACTCGTCGTCTTCACCGCGCGCGAGGCGGCCGGCGCCTTCGGTACGGTCTATGCGTTCACGCGGCCGTTCCTTGCCAATCGTCGCAAGATGCTGGCCTTTGTCGGCTTCGGCGTTCTCGTCGAGACGTTGTTCAACGTCATCATGCCGCTCAGCCTCAAATTCCTCATCGACGATGCGCTCGGCGAGGAAGATTTCGACGCGCTGATCAAGATTCTCTCGGTGCTGGCCGTGGCCGGCATCGTCACGTCGATCGTGGCGATCTGGTACGAGCGCTGGGATGCGCGGCTCGCGGCCTCGATCATTTCGAGCGCGCGCGAGCGCCTGTTCGGCCACGTGCAGGAACTGCCATCGGCCTATTTCGCCCGCACCAAACGCGGCGAAACGCTGTCGCGCTTCTCCGTCGACATGGCGTCCTATGAGACCTGCATCAAGAGCTTTGCCAACAGCGCCTTGCTGCCGTTCCTCGAATTGATCGCCGGCATCCTGCTGATGTTCTATCTGAACTGGCAGCTTGCACTGGTCGCGCTGCTGATCTTCCCGATCACGCTGATCGGTCCGCGCATCCTCACGCCGAAGGCGGTGCAGGCCAATTACGAGCAGAAGCAGAGCGAAGCCTCGATCCTCGGCACCATCCAGGAAAACATCGCGGCGCAGGCGGTGATCAAGGCCTTCAGCCTGCAACGTCGCACCATGGGCTGGTTCCGCCTGCGCAACGACGATACCCGCAAGAAGATCGCGGCGGCGACCTTTCTCTCCACCATGGTGGAGCGCTCGGTCACCGTCTCGGTGCTGCTGCTGCATCTCGTGGTGCTGGCGATCGGTGCCTATCTCGCCACCAAGGGCCAGATCACCGTCGGCACCTTCGTTACTTTCGAGAGCGCGTTCTGGGAGGTGTCCTACAATATCGCCCATGTGATGCACTTCATCCCGGTGTCGATCCAGACAGCGGCTGCCGTGCAACATATGAACGAGATGCTGGATGAGCCGACACGCGGCTCGGACAAGCCCAATGCGCCGGAGCTGCCGCGCGTCGAGCACGACATCAGCTTCGACCGCGTCACGTTTCAATACGAGAACAGCCGCGCGCCGGTGCTCGACAATCTCAGCCTCAAGCTCGATGTCGGCAAGAAGATCGCCATTGTCGGCCCGTCCGGCTCGGGCAAGAGCACGCTGCTCAATCTGATCCTGCGGCTCTATATGCCCGACGAGGGCAAGGTGACCATCGACGGCGTCGATATCCGCAAGGTGACGCGCGAGTCCTTGCGCAGTCACATGGCCGTGGTGTTCCAGGAAAACATGCTGTTCAACATGTCGATCCGGGAAAACATCCGGCTCGGCAAGGAGGGCGCCACCGACGAGGACGTGGTGCAGGCGGCGAAGATGGCCGAGATCCATCGCTACATCATGAGCCTGCCGGACAAATACGACACCCAGGTCGGCGAGCGTGGCGACACGCTGTCCGGCGGCCAGCGCCAGCGCATCGCGATCGCGCGCGCCATCGTGCGCAATCCGTCGGTGCTGCTGCTCGATGAAGCCACGTCGGCCCTCGACCAGACGACGGAAGCCGCGCTCAACGCCACGCTGTTCAAGCTCGCCGAAGGCCGCACCATGATTTCATCGACGCACCGGCTGACCTCGGTGGTCGATATGGACGAGATCATCGTTATCAGCGGGGGCAGGGTGATCGAGCGTGGCTCGCACGCGCAGCTCCTCGCGCTCGGGGGTACCTATCGCGAGCTGTGGGACAATCAGGGCCGTCACACTGCCGATGAGCATGACGACGACGACGATGATGAAGACGAGGACGACGATGAGGAGGATGAAGACGACGAGGAATAGTCGTCGCTGACCTCTCCGCCGTCATTGCGAGGTCAACGAAAGTTGGCTTGCCAACTTTCGTCTTAGCGTAGCGACGAAGCAATCCAGAATGTCGCGAAAAGAGCTGGATTGCTTCGCTGCGCTCGCAATGACGACTATCGCAACAATCCCGAGGCGAGCTGCCGAAACGCCTCCACCGCCTTCGGCAGCACCGCGGCCGGCTCCTTCGCCGCCGCCACCCACAGCGCCGCATTCAGCGCGGCGCCGTTGATCAGCCGCGCGGCTGCCTCCGCATCCACATCCTTGACCGTGCCGTCGGCGGCCAGCTTCGCGATCGCCTGCGTCGTCGTGCGCAGGCACGCGGTCTGGTTCGGCCATTGCGAGGGATCGCCGAGTACCGCCGGGCCATCCAGCAGCATGATGCGCTGAATCTCGGGCTCGAGAGCCATCTCGATATAGGCGATGCCTTCGGTGAGGAACGCGAGCCATGGCGTTGCCGCCTGGCTGGACGTCTCCCGCATCCGCGCCAGCATTTCGGCATCGATCTGGTCGATGACGGCCTGCAGCAACCCCTTCTTGTCGCCAAAGTTGTGATAGAGCGCGCCGCGCGTCAGGCCGGCTTCGGCGGTGAGATCGTCCATCGAGGCCGCGGCATAGCCCTTGGTGGCAAATGCCTTCCGTGCAGCCTGGATCAGCTTGCCCCGCGTTTCCTCCATCATCTGAGCGCGCTTGCCCACAACCACAATTGATCTCCTGAAATTCACATACATTGCGTATGTGAACATTGACATACGGGGCGTATGTCCCATCTAGTCACATACGGCGCGTATATCAACCAGCGAGCCGATCTGAAAACAGGAGAGACATCATGGCCAAGCGCGACGCCATCTTCCCGGCCGGCAGGCAGGCACTCTACGAGATCAACAGCTATTCGGCAGCCATCCGCTCCGGCGACCTGCTGTTCGTTTCAGGGCAGGTCGGTAGCCGGGAAGACGGCTCCCCGGAGCCCGATTTCGCTAAACAGGTCGAACTGGCCTTCGAGAACCTCGCCAAGGTGCTGAAGGCGGCAGGGGCGACATTCGACGACATCGTGGACGTAACGTCCTTCCACACCAGGCCCGAGGTCCAGTTCGATACGGTCAACGCCGTCCGCACCCGGATCTTCTCGGAAAAGCCCTATCCGAACTGGACGGCCGTAGGCGTCAACTGGCTGGCCGGGTTCGATTTCGAGATCAAGGTCATCGTCCGGCTACCTTAACGACTCGGTAATGGCCTGAACGGCGATTCTCCCGATTCTGACCGCCAGATGACGTTGGAATCGGGAGCAGGGGGTGGAATCGTCCATTTCAGGCTGCAAGATTCTCATCCAACCTCCATCCCGGCGTCATCAAACTGCAGTCTTCGACTCCGGCAACTGCGTGGTGGATGACGCTGAATCCATGCGGATTCCGCTCGTTTTTCAGAGGCTTCGCATGCTAAAAAACCCTGCGCCACAAGCGTATTTTGCACGCGGATAGGTGTTGACTTGCCTATCCCCTGCGGATACAACCCGGCCACTTAACGACAGGCGGTGAGCTTCGCCAGTGTCGGTACGGATCACCCGGACGGCTCTTCGGACCTAAAAATCCAGTTGCCTCGGGCACCAACCTCGACCCAGACGCTCAAACGCTGTCGCTAAAATCTAGGCAATGCCGATACGACGTTTGGTCTCTTGAGATCATCTCGAGAGATCGAATTCAGTGCATGACCTCGATATCGACTGACGGCGACAGCCGGATGTCACCATCGTGGTCCTCTGCGGCGTTAGCGCTATCCATTCAGTGATGAATGGTTGGCGTTATTTCGTTTTGCGTGGAGCAGTTCACGTGGCGCGAAACCGATGGAGCAGGGAGCTCCGAACAATTTTTGCGAAGCCATGAGGTTTCGCGCGAATAAAGGGTGAAGGCTGACATGCCGACGATCAACCAGCTGATCGCAAATCCGCGGGTCATTCAGAAGGCGCGCAAGAAAGTGCCGGCTCTGCAGCAGTCGCCGCAGAAGCGTGGCGTTTGCACGCGCGTCTACACCACGACCCCGAAGAAGCCGAACTCGGCGCTTCGTAAGGTCGCCAAGGTGCGTCTGACCAATGGCTTCGAAGTCATTGGTTACATCCCGGGTGAAGGTCATAACCTCCAGGAGCACTCGGTGGTCATGATCCGCGGCGGCCGCGTCAAGGACTTGCCGGGCGTGCGTTACCACATCCTCCGCGGCGTGCTGGATACCCAGGGCGTCAAGAACCGTAAGCAGCGTCGTTCGAAGTACGGCGCGAAGCGTCCGAAGTAAGTCGGGGTTTATCGATGTCTCGTCGCCATTCCGCTGAAAAGCGCGTTGTGAACCCGGATCCGAAGTTCGGGAACATCATCGTCACCAAGTTCATGAATTCGATCATGTATGACGGCAAGAAGTCTGCCGCCGAACAGATCGTCTACGGTGCTTTCGATCTGATCGAAGCCAAGACCAAGCAGGGCCCGCTGGGCGTGTTCGAGCAGGCGCTCGAAAACGTCATGCCGACCATCGAAGTGCGTTCGCGCCGCGTCGGCGGTGCGACGTATCAGGTGCCGGTCGAAGTGCGTAGCGTGCGTCGTCAGGCTCTCGGCATTCGCTGGCTGATCACCGCCGCGCGCGCCCGTAACGAAAAGACCATGACCGAGCGTCTGTCGGCTGAACTGCTCGACGCCTCGAACAACCGCGGCAACGCGGTGAAGAAGCGTGAAGACGTGCACAAGATGGCGGAAGCCAACCGCGCCTTCTCTCATTATCGCTGGTAATCGCGTCTCGAACGGACACGTAAGGACACTCTCATGCCCCGCCAAAATGCCATCGAGGACTACCGTAATTTCGGTATCATGGCGCATATCGACGCTGGCAAGACCACGACGACCGAGCGCATCCTCTATTATACCGGCAAGAGCCACAAGATCGGCGAAGTGCACGAAGGTGCCGCGACGATGGACTGGATGGAGCAGGAGCAGGAGCGTGGCATCACGATCACCTCGGCTGCGACCACCGCCTATTGGAACGGCAAGCGCCTGAACATCATCGACACTCCCGGCCACGTCGACTTCACCATCGAAGTCGAGCGTTCGCTGCGCGTGCTCGACGGCGCCGTGTGCGTTCTCGACTCCAACCAGGGCGTCGAGCCGCAGACCGAAACCGTTTGGCGCCAGGGCGACAAGTACAAGGTTCCGCGCATCGTCTTCGCCAACAAGATGGATAAGACTGGCGCTGACTTCTACAAGTGCCTGCAGGACATCATCGATCGCCTCGGTGCGAAGCCGGTTGCGATTCAGCTGCCGATCGGCGCTGAGAACAACTTCAAGGGTCTGGTCGATCTCGTCACCATGAAGGGCATCATCTGGAACGATGAATCCCTCGGTGCGAAGTTCGACTACGTCGATATTCCGGAAGACATGGTCGAGCAGGCCAAGGAATATCGCGAGAAGATGCTGGAAGCCGCCGTTGAACTCGACGACGACGCCATGGCCGCCTATCTCGACGGCAACGAGCCGGACGAAGCGACGCTCAAGCGTCTGCTCCGCAAGGCCGTGCTGACTGGCGCGTTCTATCCGGTGCTTTGCGGTTCGGCCTTCAAGAACAAGGGCGTGCAGCCGCTGCTCGACGCCGTGGTCGACTATCTGCCGTCGCCGATCGACGTGCCTGCCATCAAGGGTACGGACGAAGAAGGCAATGAAGTCGTCCGTAAGGCCGACGATAAGGAGCCGCTGGCTCTGCTCGCATTCAAGATCATGGACGACCCGTTCGTCGGCACCATCACCTTCTGCCGCATCTATTCTGGTATCCTCCAGAGCGGCACCGGCGTCGTGAACTCGACCCGTGAGAAGAAGGAGCGTATCGGTCGTATGCTTCTGATGCATGCGAACAACCGCGAAGACATCAAGGAAGCCTATGCCGGCGACATCGTCGCGCTGGCCGGCCTCAAGGAAGCCCGCACCGGTGACACGCTTTGCGATCCGGACCAGCAGGTCATCCTCGAGCGCATGGAATTCCCGGAGCCGGTGATCGAAATCGCGATCGAGCCGAAGTCGAAGGCCGACCAGGAAAAGCTGGGCGTGGCTCTCGCGAAGCTCGCTGCGGAAGATCCGTCGTTCCGCGTGTCGACCGACCACGAGTCCGGCCAGACCATTCTGAAGGGCATGGGCGAACTCCATCTCGACATTAAGGTCGACATCCTGAAGCGCACCTACAAGGTCGATGCCAACATCGGCGCTCCGCAGGTGGCGTTCCGTGAGAAGATCACGAAGCGCGCCGAGGTCGACTACACCCACAAGAAGCAGACCGGTGGTACTGGTCAGTTCGCCCGCGTCAAGTTCGTGGTCGAGCCGGGCGAGCCGGGTTCGGGCTTCGTGTTCGAGTCGAAGATCGTCGGTGGTGCAGTTCCGAAGGAATACATCCCGGGCGTCGAAAAGGGCCTCAACAGCGTGATGTCGTCGGGCGTGGTCGCGGGCTTCCCCGTGGTCGACGTTCACGTCCAGCTGGTGGACGGTGCTTACCATGACGTCGACTCGTCGGCGCTGGCGTTCGAAATCGCATCGCGTGCGGCTCTCCGTGACGCTCTGCAGAAGGGCAAGTCCGTTCTGCTCGAGCCGATCATGAAGGTCGAATGCGTGACCCCGGAAGACTACACCGGTTCGGTCATCGGCGACTTGAACTCCCGCCGTGGCCAGATCCAGGGCCAGGACATGCGCGGCAATGCCAACGTCATCAACGCGATGGTGCCGCTCATGAACATGTTCGGTTACGTGAACACGCTGCGCTCGATGAGCCAGGGTCGTGCAACGTTCTCGATGTCATTCGATCACTACGCTGAAGCGCCGGCTAACGTGTCGGCCGAAGTCCAGAAGAAGTTTGCCTGATCGTCGTAGGCGCAAGCTGACGACCCAGAGGAGAGAATCATGGCCAAAGCAAAATTTGAACGTAACAAACCGCACTGCAACATCGGCACGATCGGTCACGTTGACCACGGCAAGACGTCGCTGACGGCGGCGATCACGAAGGTGCTGGCTGAGTCCGGCGGTGCGT
>JAEXHR010000260.1 GCA_023449855.1 Pseudomonadota bacterium
CGAGACGCCGCTGCGCGGCTCCTCAGGATGAGGGCTGAGTGCGTGGAGACATCTAGATTCTCGCGACCAATTCCCTGATCAACGTCGTGATCCGCCCCTCGGGCTTCTCCAGTTGCTCCATGATCGAGAAGTGATCGGCGCCCGGAATCTCCTCATAACTCACGGGCAGCCCGTGCTGTGCACGATAGGCCGCGAGATCGGCGCTTTGCTGGCGCAGGATCGGCAGCTCGGCGCCGCCCACCACAACCGCCAGCGGCTTGTTCGGCCCCGCCTGCATCAATGGCGATTGTCGCTTCGACATCGCCTCATCGAGCTTCAGCTTCTCGTTCAGATAGGACGCGCGGATCGGCTCGAGATCGTAGATGCCGGAAATCGCGACGCCGCCTTTCACCTTCGGATGCGCCAGCGTGGTCGCGGTGAGATGACCGCCGGCCGACCAGCCGGACACGACGATACGGTTCGCATCGATGCCGAGCGTGCCCGCCTGATCGACCAGCGCATCCACGCCAGCATGAATCTCGGCGACGATCTCGTCCAGCGTCGCCTCCGGCGCCAGCGTGTAGCCGATGGCGGCGACATTGATGCCATGGGCGATTGGACCTGCAGCGAAGCAGGTGAAGAAGTCCTTCGAGCGCATCTGCCAGTAGCCGCCATGGATCAGCAGCAGCACCGGGCCACCTTCGGCCACCTTGATGAGATCGAATTTGTTGCGCTCGCGCGGACCATAGGCGACGTCGAGATGCGCGGGGTATTTCGCCTTCATCGCATCCGAGCGTTGTCCCCAGCCATTGGCGATCTCGGCACTTCCGACAACGGCCACGCTATTATTGAGGCCGGCATCGAGTTGCTCGCGCGACATTGCGCGCCAGTTGGAATCGCCGAAGGGCTTACTCATGGTTGTCATCCTCGCTCACATCTCCGCCTTGTGCGGCGCACTGCCGCTTACGAAGCCCGCTTATAGAAGACCCAATTATGCAAGAAATGGGCTAGACCGCCACGCGCCAGATGACCATGCTGCATCGGCTTTTTCTGCATCACACTGGAGACGTGCGTGGCTTCCCAATCCGACCTCATCAAAGCAACGGCCTGCGCCGTCGTCGATCAACTCAATAGCGGAACGGTGACACCGCTCGATCTGCTCGACGCACTGGAGGCGCGGGTCAAGGAGGTCGAAGGTCAGGTCAATGCGCTGCCGATCCTGTGCTTCGATCGCGCCCGCGACCATGCGAAGGAATTGATGAAGAAGCCGCTCGGCGAGCGCGGCATTCTGGCCGGCCTGCCTGTGCCGATCAAGGACCTCACCTCCGTCGCCGGCGTACGCACCACCCAGGGCTCGCCGATCTTCAAGGATGTGGTGCCGACCAAATCCAACGTGCTGGTCGAGCGTCTCGAAGAAAATGGCGGCGTGGTCTATGCGAAATCCAACACGCCGGAATTCGGCGCCGGCGCCAACACCTTCAACGAAGTGTTCGGTGCGACGCTGAATCCGTGGGACCTGTCGAAATCGGCAGCAGGTTCATCCGGCGGCGCTGCGGCTGCGCTCGCCAGCGGCACCGCATGGATCGCGCATGGCTCCGACATGGGCGGCTCGCTGCGCAATCCCGCCAGCTTCTGCGGCATCGTCGGCCTGCGCCCGAGCGTCGGCCGCGTGGCGTCGACGCCGAACATCGCACTGGCGCGGATGGTGAGCGTGCAGGGTCCGATGGCCCGCACCGTCGAAGACGTCGCACTGATGCTCGATGCGATGAGCGGCGAACACCCCGCCGACCTGATCTCGCTACCGAAGCTGCCGGAGACGTTCCGCTCGGCCGTGCGCGCAGGCAAGAAGCCGAAGCGCATCGCCTATTCGCCTGATCTCGGCATCACGCCAGTGGACCCGGAAGTCGCTGCGCTCACCCGTAAGGCGGCGGAGCGTTTTGCCGAAGCCGGCGTCATCGTCGAGGAAGCGCATCCCGACCTGCGCGAAGCCCATGAATGCTTCCATGTGCTGCGTGCCTATGATTTCGCGATCTCTAAACTCGGTCTGCTGCGCGACCACCGCGACAAGCTAAAGCCGGAAGTGATCTGGAACATCGAGGAAGGTCTCAAGCTCAAGGTCGAGGATATCGCCAAGGCGGAAACCCAGCGCGTGACGCTGGCGGCGCGCGCCTATGAGTTCTTCCAGAAGTATGACCTCCTGCTGTGCCCGGCGACCATCACGCCGCCGTTCCCGATCGAGCAGCGCTATCTCGCCGAATGCAACGGCACCAAGTTCGACAACTATGTGCAGTGGTTGGGTATCGTCTATGCGATCACCATCACCGGCTGCCCGGCGCTGTCGATGCCCTGCGGCTTCACCTCCACCGGACTGCCGGTGGGCCTGCAGGTGATCGGCCCGCCGCGCGGCGAAGCCTCGCTGCTCGCCGGCGCCCGCGTGCTCGAGGACATTCTCGGCCTGCAGACGATCACGCCGATCGATCCGCGGCCAGCGAAGTAAAAGCGCTCCAACGTAGGGCGGATGAGGCGCAGCCGTCATC
>JAEXHR010000282.1 GCA_023449855.1 Pseudomonadota bacterium
GCGTAATCCGGGGATGTCGATATAGTTGAAGCTGATGTCCCCGGATTGCGCTTCGCTCCATCCGGGCTACAGGCCGCGCTTCAGCGCTCCTGATACCAGCCAGCGATAGGCCCGCTCCTGCATCGTCGCGGGCTTGTCGAGTTTCAGCCGCGCGAGACAGGCTTCGTCATTCGCATCCGGCGACGCTGTCATCCCCTCCCACAACAGCCCGGCCAGCTTCGACGGCGCCTTCACGGCTGAACTGAGTATCTGCAACGCCGGGATCAGGCGTTGCTCGACATCGGTGAAATCGCTGCCGAAGGGAAACATCGGCAGCAGGCCGGCATCGCGCGCGGGCTTCAAGGCTGCAGCAATCCGCTCCGGTGTGTTGTCGCGATGGGCGGCTGCGATCTCGAAATGCTTCGGCAGTTTGCCGGCATCCTTTGCCTGCCGCATCAGTTCCGACTGGAAGCGCGAGTCGGCGACGGACAGCATCGCAGCGATCGTGTCCGCATCGGATTTGCCGCGCAGATCGGCGACGCCATACTCGGTCACAAAGACATCGCGCAGATGGCGCGGGATGGTCTGATGGCCGTAGGACCAGCGGATATTCGATGACGGCGCTTTCCCCGCGCGCACAGCTTCGAGAGTGAGGATCGACCGCGCACCATCGAGCGCAAAAGCCTGGGCGACAAAATTATACTGCCCGCCAACACCGCTGATCACCTGCCCGTCCTCGAGACCGTCGGAGATCGCAGCACCCATCAGGGTCGCCATCATGGTGTTGTTGACGAAATGCGCGTCCACGCGCGCGCGGCGCTTGGCGTCCTCATCACCATAGAGCTCGTTCGTGAAGGACACCGGCATCATCCGGATCTTCGCCAGTTGCTCCGGCGGCATGTCGCGCAGTTTCGCGTAGAACGCTTTCGGCCCGAGGAAGAATGCCGCGTGCAAAATCGTGCCGTCGACGTCGCGCTTCAGGATGCCTGCCTCGATCAGACCGAGAAACGCTTCGAACAGCATCTCGCTGACGCCATAGAGGCCGCGCGCGAATGGCGCGCTCTGCACATGCACCGCGGGCGACAGCCGCGCCATCACATCCTTGAATGCTGCATTGTCGCGATGACGGACGATCAGGCCCTGCGCCAGCGCATCGCCGATCTGGCCGATGCCGATCTGCAGTGTGCCGCCGTCTCGGATCAGGCCGGCGGCATGCAGGCCGATGGCATACTTGGTATCGCTCACCGGCTCGGAGGGTGGCGCGAAGAGCGGGAATTCGGTGTCCGGACTCTCCAGCACCGCATGAAACTCGTCGCCGGCAAGATCGCCCTGCCCCGGCATATAAGGCAGCTCCGAATTCACCTGGCCGATCAGCCGGAACGATGCGCGGCCCTCGGCGCGGGCGCGCATCATGTCGAGGGTCGTATCGGTGTTGCAGCTCAGGCTGTAGCGGGCGGCCCCGTCGACGATGCGCTTGGCGACGAGCTGCGTGATCACGTTGAGCCCGCGCGCCAAAAGATAGGACGCGGCGTGAGTGTAGTTCGCGGAGATGTAGTGCTGCTGCGCGTCAGGGACCCGCAACCATTTGCCGGCGAGAAAGAAGAACTCGTTGATCCGGATATTCGGCGGCAGCTCGCGCTTGCGGATGGCGCCTGCATAATCGAGATCGGGATAGCCGCCGAACAGGCGATCGATCACCGGGCCGATGAAACGCTTTTCCAGCTCGTTCGACGGCCGCGGCTTTTCCAGCGTCAGCGCCGTGAAAAATGTCAAATCGATGCTGCGATCGGAGACCGCGCGCCGATAGAGCGCATTGACGATGTGATTGGCCTTGCCGAGACCGAGCGGCAATCCGACCATCAGCGTGGTGCCGACATCGCGAATGATGTCTTCGGCGATGGCATCGGGGTCGGAGAAGATCTTCGGCATGACGCTTCCGATTGAACGGCGTTGACCGGATATGGGTACCGTGCGCGAGTAAGCGCGAATGTGCCCATGATGCAACAGGCACGCGCGAAGTGAGCGGGCTCGTTGTCGCATTCCATCGTCCGGCCGACACCGCTAGGATATTGATCAATCAAGAAGATCAGGGCCTTGAAATGCCCTGTGGGGAACGCGCGAAAGCCCGGAGGTTCTTCGTCGGAAGGTTTGCCACTGTTGGCAACGCCCTCTAAACATACCAGTGGATGTCAGCGGGGGCGGATATCCGAAGATCGCTTTGGGACAAAATGACCAGTCATCGCGTGAGAATGGGCCGCGTCGCACGGAACGTGCTTCGGACGGGAACGGCCTTGGGATTGCTGAGCTGCAGCGTCTTCGCAGTTGCGGACGCTCGCGCTGAAACCGTCTCCGATGCACTCGTCAAGGCTTACCAGACCAATCCTCAACTCAACAGCGAGCGCGCGCGCCAGCGTGCCACCGACGAAAACGTGCCGCAGGCGATGGCTGGCTATCGGCCGCAGGTGGCTGCCACGCTCGCCGTCGGCCTGCAGGCAGTGCGCAACCTGCTGCCCGACAATACGATCCAGGGCGCGACGCTGAAGCCGTGGACCATCGGCGTCACCGTCACCCAGACGCTCTATAACGGCAACAAGACAGCCAACAGCGTTCGCGTCGCCGAATTTCAGGTACAGTCCGGCCGCGAGGCACTGCGCAATGTCGGCCAGGGCGTGCTGCTCGATGCCGTCACCGTCTACATGAACGTGCTCGCCAACCAGTCGCTGGTGGAAGCGCAGCGCTCCAACGTCACGGCGCTGCGCGAGACGCTCGACATCGCCAAGAAGCGCCTCAATGCCGGCGACGTGACGCCGACCGATACCGCACAGGCCGAAGCCCGCCTCGCCCGCGGCCAGGCCGATCTCAATGCCGCGGAAGTCGCGCTGTCGATCAGCCAGGCCACCTATGCGCAGATCGTCGGCGTCTTGCCGAGCCGCCTGAGCGCCGCCGAGCCGATCGACCGGCTGCTGCCGCGCGGCCGCGAAGATGCGATCGGGCAGGCCTTCAAGGGCCATCCCGCCGTGCTCGCCGCCGGCTTCGACGTCGATGTGGCCACCACCAGCATCAAGGTGGCGGAAAGCAGCCTGCTCCCGACCCTGACCGTGCAGGGCAGCGCCAGCAGATCGAAGCAGTCGGATTCGACCCTCGGCACCTATGGCACCGACCAGGCCTCCATCATCGGCCAGCTGAATGCGCCGATTTATGACGGCGGCCTCGGCGCGGCGCAGACGCGTCAGGCCAAGGAACTCTCGACCCAGAGCCGGCTGGTGCTGGAAATGGTGCGCAACCAGGCGCGCACGGCGGCCATCGGCGCGTGGGTTTCGAACGAAGGCGCCAAGACCGCCGTCACCGCCGCCGAAGCCGAAGTGCGCGGCGCGGCCGTCGCCTTGCAGGGTGTGCAGCGCGAAGCCGCCGGCGGCCAGCGCACCACCGTGGAAGTGCTGAACGCCCAGCAGGACCTGATCCAGGCGAAGGCGCGTCTGATCGGTGCACAGCGCGACCGCGTCATCGCCTCCTACGCGCTGCTCAGCGCCGTGGGCCGTCTCGACGTCAAGACGCTCGGGTTGAAGACGCCGGACTATCTGCCGGAAGTGCATTATCACCAGGTTCGCGACGCCTGGCACGGCCTGCGCACGCCGGACGGGAAGTAATGATCCCGTAGGATCGGTAGAGCGCAGGCGCATTGCGCCGGAGCGAAACCCATCGGCGGAGTTTGCCAATAGCGACGGAATGATGGGTTTCGCTTCGCTCTACCCATCCTACGATTTGCGTGCCATCGCGGCACCGAGCGCGCTGACGAGCGAGACGAGATCATACGGCTTGCGGATGACGGGAACGTTGTCGAGCGCCGACGGGATCAGGCTGGTCTCGCCATAGCCGGTGGCGAACACGAAGGGCACGCCGATTTCGCTGAGCATATGCGCCACCGGCATCGAACTGCCGCTGCCGAGATTGACGTCGAGGATTGCCACGTCGGGCTGAAAGCTCGCAAGCAAGGTCAGCGCTTCCTTCGCGGAGGCCGCTGTTTCGACGCGGGCGACGCCCTCCCCCGCCAGCATGGTCTCGACATCCATCGCGATCAGCAACTGATCCTCGACCATCAGCACATCGAGCCCGCGCAGCGCAGCCATCGGCCTGTCGTCGATACGTTTGCTCCGACGCATCCGCGTTGCGAGCGGCGCCGGCCAGGTGACGAAGCGCGCCGGAATCAACAGGCGCACACGCGTGCCGGCAGAGTCGTAATCGACATCGCTCTCGCCGCCGAGATCGTAGGGAATGCTGCGGCCGATCAGCATGGAGCCGAAGCCAGGCTTTGACGGTGGCCGCACGATCGGACCGTCGCGCTCCAGCCAGCGGATTTCGCAATCGCCGTTGTCGAGGCGCTGCCAGGTCAGCGCGAGGCGACCGGGACCGACCGACAGCGCACCGTATTTCGCGGCATTGGTGGCAAGCTCGTGCAGCACCAGCGCCAGCACCGAAAAGGCGCGGGCATCCAGCATCACTTCGGGACCGTCGACCGCGATTTCCTTCACCGCCTCGCGATAGGGCGACAGCTCGGCATCGATCAGGCTCTTCAGCGCGCCGCCGCCGGCGCCGCGAATCACCTGGTCATGGGCCAGCGACAACGCCTGGATACGGCCCTTCAGCGAAGCAACGTAGTCCTCGATGCTGCGGCCGTCCTCCACCGGATGCGAGACCAGCGACTTGATTAGCGCCAGAATATTCTTGACCCGGTGGTTGAGCTCTTCGTTGAGCATCTTCTGGCGTAGATCGGCCTTGTGGCGTTCCTCTGCCAGGAGCTCGTTGTGACGCATCACGACTTCCACCAACGCGGTACGCGTGGCTTCGGCAGTATCGCGCTCGCTCTGCAGCCACGGCTCCGACTGCAGCTCGACGGTCTCCTTCCAGATCTGGAAACTCTTGCGCGGGGTGAGACGATCGCCGAGCGGCCCGGTCTCGTAGGTCTTGTTGGGATCGCCGGCCCAGTTCACCGTCTGCGCGACCTCGCTGCGGAAGAACAGCAGATAGTCGCGCGGCAATTGCGACAGCGGCACGGCCAGCACGCCGGCGACCAGCTCGCTATAGTCCTGTGCCCCGGGCAATCGATCCGACAGCGCGCTGGTGGCCCAGACGCGTCCTTCGGCGGCGGAATTTACCAGCGCCATGAGTGCGGGGACGGCATCGGTCGGCGGCACCTTGCCGAACCCAGTCCAGGCATTGTTGAAATAGAGGCCGACACCATCGCACGGGATCAATTCGCGGAAGTCGCGGATGTTGTTCTTGAGCAGATCCTCGACATTGCCGTGATGCGAGACATTGTGGAGGAGCTGATCGAGATAGCGGCGCGCGCGTTCGCTGGCGGCGAGCTTGCGCTTCTGGATCAGCGATGCGAGCTGCATGGAAAAGAACTCGCCGAACATTTCGGCGGCGACGCGCTTATCCATCGACAGCGCGCGCGGCGCATAGTGATGGCAGGCGATCAAGCCCCACAGCGCGCCATCGAGAATGATCGAGATCGACATGGAAGCGCCGACGCCCATATTGCGCAGATATTCGCAATGGATCGGCGACACGCTGCGCAAATGCGCGAAGGACAGATCGAGCGGTTCGCCCGATGTGTCGCGCTCCGGCACGATGGCGACCCGTGCGCCCGACGAATCCGAGACGATGCGGACGGTATTCTGCACGTAGAGAATGCGCGCCTGCTGCGGGATATCGCTGGCCGGAAAATGCTGACCGAGAAAGCTCTCGAGATCGCCGCGCCTGGCTTCGCTGATGACCCGGCCGGAGCCGTCGTGGGCGAATTGATAGACCATCACCCGATGGTAGCCGAGCGCGCCGCGCAACAGACGCGCCGCGTTATCGAACAGAACATCGAGATCGTTGCACTGGCCGATGCGGCCGATCAGCAAACGCGACAATTCCAGCGGCGGTGTCGCCTCGAGGGGATCGACCGGTTCGAACTCGACGATGTTGACGCCGTGCTGCCGGTGGACGGCGACGTTGAAGGTGGTCGTGGTGTGGGCCACCTTGAAATCGATGAGCAGGCCGGCGCGTTGCTGGCTCCCCCATTTGGCGATGGCATTGCGAATGTCATGCGCCGGCTTCTCGCCGATGAGGTCGTCGAGGCGGCGATCGTTAATCTCGCCGGCGACGCCGAGCATGGCGCCGGCATTAGCCGAATGCCGCCGCACCATGCCCACCGAGCCGTCGCAGGCCAGCAGGCAGCCATGAGGCTGGATACTGCCGGGAATATGGATCGGCTCGCGGTCGCAATTGGTGAGATCGACGGGATCGGACGTGGTGAGCATCAAAACTCTCTGAAACGGCGTATCGCGCAAACCATGCATCCGAACATGCCACGTCCGAAGACTTTGACAAACAAACGCTCGAACCCTGGAGCCATCGAGGACGGCTCCAGGGTTCGTTCATGCATGGTGGGGATAACGCGCGAGCTGGAATTTCGATCCAGCATCGGCTCGTAATTACAGGATAGGCAAAGCGCAGCGTGCCCGCTCTGGAGCTTACGCCTGCTTCGGCCGCCTGGCGAAGAAGGTCATCAGCACCGGTAACGTGATGAGGATGACCAGCGGCGCCAGCATCATGCCGGTGACCACCACCACTGCCAGCGGCTTCTGCACCTGCGAGCCGACACCTTCGGACAGCGCAGCCGGCAGCAGGCCGACGCCCGCCACGATACAGGTCATCAGCACCGGGCGAAGCTGCAATTCGCCGGTCTTGATGACCGCCTTGATACGCTCCATGCCCTCGTCGATGAGCTGGTTATATTGCGAGATGATCAGAATGCCGTCCATCACGGCGATGCCGAACAGCGCGATGAAGCCGATGGCAGCCGAGACGCTGAACGGAATGCCGGTCAGGAACAGGCCAAGCACGCCACCGAACACCGCCATGGGAATTACGCTCATGGCCAGCAATGTGTCGGCCATGGAGCCGAAATTGAACCAGAGCAACACACCGATCAGAAGCAGGCTGATGGGAACAACGACCGACAGGCGCGCGATGGCATCCTGCAGATTGCCGAATTCGCCGACCCATTCGGTTCGCGAGCCAGCCGGCAGCTTCACCAGCGCATTCACCTTGTCCTGCGCCTCCTGAATCGCGCTGCCGAGATCGCGCTCGCGCACCGAGAACTTGATCGGCAGATAGCGTTCCTGGTTCTCACGATAGATGTAAGCCGCGCCTGAGATCAGATTGATCGAGGCGACTTCGCTGAGCGGGATCTGCGTGATGGTGCCGTTCGGACCGGGCGCGCCGATGCGCAGATTCTGGATCGCCTCGGCGCTGCGGCGGAATTCCGGCGCGAGACGCACGACGATCGGGAAGTGACGATCGCTGCCGCCCTCGTAGAGATCGCCCGCGCTGTCGCCGCCGATCGCCACCTTGATGGTGGCGTTGATGTCGCCGGGCGCGAGGCCGTAACGCGCAGCCTTGGCACGATCGATATCGATCTGGATCGTCGGCTGGCCGAGCGAGGTGAACACCGCAAGGTCCGTCACACCCTGGACGGTGGAGAGCACATCCTTGATCTCGTTCGCTGTCTTGGTCAGCATCTGCAGATCGTTGCCGTAGAGCTTGATCGAGTTCTCGCCCTTCACGCCGGATACGGCTTCGGAGACGTTGTCCTGCAGATATTGCGAGAAGTTGAATTCGACGCCGGGAAACTTGGTCTGCAGATCCTTCAGCAGGCGCGCGGTCAGTTCGTCCTTGTCCTTGGTCGTCGGCCACTGGGATACGGGTTTCAGCGGCGTGAAGAACTCGGCATTGAACAGGCCAGCCGCGTCGGTGCCGTCATCGGGGCGACCATGCTGTGACACCACCGATTCCACTTCAGGCTGCTCGCGGATGAACCGGCGCATCTCGTTGACGTAAGTATTGCCTTCCTGCAGCGAAATGGTCGGTGGCAGCGTGGCGCGGATCCACATATTGCCTTCTTCCAGCTTGGGCAGGAATTCGAGGCCGAGCAGCCGGATCATGATCGCAGTGGCGACCAGCAACGCGACGGCGATCCCCATCACAATGGTGCGCGTCTTCACCGCCCAGTTCAGCACCGGCACATAGAGATGATGGAGCTTGCGGACGATCCATGTCTCAGTCTCCTGCACATGAGCAGGCAGGATCAGCGCCGACAGCGCCGGAGTGACGGTGAAGGTGGCGATCAGGCCGCCCGCCAGCGCGTAGGCGTAAGTACGCGCCATCGGTCCGAAGATGTTGCCTTCGACACCCGACAGCGTGAACAGCGGCAGGAAGGCCGCAATGATGATTGCTGCGGCGAAGAAGATTGATCTCGACACGTCTGCAGACGCACTGAGGATGCCGTGTTTCTTCATCCCCATGATGGTCTCGGGGGATATGTGGCTCTTCTCGGCATCCGATAGCGGCGTCGTCTGCGTCAATCGCCGGAAGATCGCTTCCACCATGATGACGGTGCCGTCGACGATCAGGCCGAAATCGATGGCGCCCACCGACAACAGATTCGCCGACTCGCCCCGCGCAACCAGAATGATCACGGCAAAGAACAGCGCAAAAGGAATCGTGGCGCCGACGATCAAAGCGCTGCGCAGATTGCCGAGGAACAGCCACTGCAGGAAGACGATCAACAGGATGCCGACCACCATATTGTGCAGCACCGTATGGGTGGTAATGTCGATGAGATCCTTGCGATCATAGATGCGTTCGATCCGCACGCCGGGCGGCAGCACATTGCCGCTATTGATCGCTCGTACCGCCTTCTCGACATTGGCGATGGTCGGCGAGCTCTTCTCGCCTCGCCGCATCATCACGATGCCCTGGACGATATCATCTTCATTGTTGAGGCCGGCAATGCCGAGCCGCGGCTTCTCGCCCACCGTGACCGTGGCAACGTCGCGGATCAGCACCGGATTGCCGGATGTCTGCGAAATCATCGTGTTGGAGATGTCGTCGATCGAGCGGATCAGACCGACGCCGCGCACGACCGCCGATTGCGGCCCGATATTCACGGTGTTGCCGCCGACATTGATGTTGGCATTGCCCACCGCCGTCAGCATCTGCGGCAGCGTCAGGCCGTAAGCCACCAGCTTGTTGAAATCGACCTGGATTTCATAGGTCTTGGTCTTGCCGCCCCAGCCGATCACGTCGATCACGCCGGGCACCGCGCGGAAACGACGCTGCAGCACCCAGTCCTGCAGTGTCTTGAGATCAAGCACGCTGTAATTGGGCGGGCCGACGAGGCGATAGCGGAAGATTTCGCCGACTGGCGAAAGCGGCGAGATGGTCGGCTGCGCATTGTTCGGCAGCGTGCCGAGCTGCGCCAGACGGTTCAGCACCTGCTGCAGCGCTTCATCGTAGGTGTAGTCGAAGGAGAACTGAAGTTTGACGTCGGACAAGCCGTAAAGCGAGATCGTGCGGATCGTCTTGACGTTCTTGATGCCGGCGACCTGGGTCTCGATCGGGATGGTGATGTAACGCTCGATCTCCTCGGCCGAGAGGCCGGGCGACTGCGTCACGATGTCCACCATCGGCGGAGTCGGATCGGGATAGGCCTCGATGTTCAGCTGCTGGAAGGCGAACATGCCGCCGATGAACACGGCGAGAAACATGCCAACCATCAGGAAGCGACGGTCGACAGCGATAGAGACGAGACGATCCATCCAGATCGGACCTTTCAGAAAAGCCGAAGCTGGAAGTTAGCTAGCAGATGCCACGCGGTCGATGAACAGACTGCCGCGGGTAACGATCTTCTCGCCCGGCCGCAGGTTGCCGAACACTTCCACCAGGCCCGCATTGGTCATGCCGGTCTTGATGGTGCGCAGCTCGATGGTCTTGTCGTCGTTGGCGACCCAGACGCGGACCTGATCGCCTTCATAGATCAGCGCGGTCTTCGGCACGCCGACGGTGGGCTGCTCGCCCGGTGCATAGACCGTGACGGTGGTGAACATTTCCGGCTTGAGCAGGCCGTTGCTGTTGTTCAGCGTGGCGCGCACCAGCAGGCGGCGCGTATTGGGATCGAGCGCAGTGGCCACATAGTCGATGCGACCGGTCATCACACGGCCCGGCAGCGCCAGCGCGGTGAAGGTCAGCTCCTGGCCGACCTGCACCGAAGCCGCTTCGGTCTCGCGCACGAAAGCATTGAGCCAGACGGTGGAGAGATCGCCGATCACGAAGACGGGATCGCTGGCGCCGGCGCTGATGAACTGGCCGGGACCGACCTTGCGCTGAACCACGGTTCCGGCAAGCGGCGAGAACACGGTGGTTTCCGGATTGATGCGACCCTTCTCCTGGAAGGCCGTGATCGCATCTTCCGTGAGCCCGAGAATGCGCAGGCGATTACGCGCGGCTTCGAGCGCGGTTTCGGCGGTGCGCAGATCGTTCTGCGCCTGCAGCAGCGTGGCCTGGGCCTGCTGATAATCCTTCAGCGGCACGGCCTTGCCTTCGAACAGATCCTTGGCGCGCTTGTCCTGGATGGTGGCGAGATCGAGCTGCGACTTCGCCTTGTTGGCGGCGGTGACAGCGGCGACGAAATCGTTCTGTGCGCCGACCGTGTCGGCGGCTTCGACGACGAATAGCGGCTGCCCCTGCACCACCTGATCGCCCGGCTTGGCGAGCAGTTTGGTGACACGGCCGGCATAGGGCGAGAAGATCGGCGTCGAACGATCCTCATTGACGGCGATCTTGCCTTCGGTGACCGACTCCGACCGGAACGACTTCACCGTGACCGGCTCGATGGTCAGGCTGGCCCATTCGGCCGCGCTCGGCGTGTAGCGCTGCGGGTTCTTGCGGGACTGGCTGGAGACGTCCGAATGCTTCTGCGGGGTCGCATTGAGCTGCGTGTAGGCGTAACCGCCGCCGACCAAAATGACGACTGCGCAAACGCCGGCAACCAGCTGGTTGCGGCTGAATTTCGAAGATCCCTGGTTCACGTTCGTCACCTGCCGAGCCCTTAAAGTGAGAGTCCGCTTATGCCGCGGCGTTTTGTCCCAATGCGCGCGCTATTAGTGCGCATATAGACGTTGAGACAATCAAAAAACGCAGGTCTGACCCGCATTTTCGGTTAAAAATTCTGTTACGCTTACCAGCGGTATTCATATTGCGGACCTCCATACCGGCGGATCGGTCCCAAGCGGCACAGCAGGTTGTGCCCAATATGCTGGGGTGAGCCCTAGCACGGCTGCATGACGAACAGCCGACAATATGCCGAAGCCCGACGGCAGCTCCTCGGTGAGGGCCGCAACGGCATCGCCGGCGATATCCGGCGCATTCAACCCGTTGTCGAGGCGGCCCATGTCCCATAGCCATTTGCCGGTGCGCGCGAGCGAAACCTGGACGTGCCAACTGCCGCCCTCTCGCGCCTGGCGGAGCTTCGCCATCATGGCACCGAGGGCCATCAGATAACCGCTGGCATGATCGAGCATCTGCGCGGGTAATTCCTTCGGACCGTGAATGCCCGCCGCCTGCCCTTCGGCATGATTGAAGCCGGTGGCGCATTGTACCAGCGAGTCAAAGCCGCGCCGCTGCGCCCAAGGGCCGCTGCGACCATAAGCCGACAGCGAGACGTAAACTATGCCGGGGCTGAGCCGCGCCGCATCCTCCGGCGCGAAACCGCGCGCGGCCAGCGATTGCGGGCGATAGCCCTGCGAGAAGACATCGGCGCCTTCGAGCAGGCCGCGCAAAGTCTCCCTGCCTTGTTCGGTGTCGAGATCGGCAAAACACGAGCACTTGCCGCGGCCGGTGTCGATGGTCAGCCACGGGATCGCCGGCAGTTGGGGACTGGAGACGAGCATCACCTCGGCGCCATGGGCGGCGAGCGTGCGCCCGGCGACCGGGCCTGCAATCACGCGCGACAGATCGAGCACACGCAGGCCGGCGAGCGGCCGCTCTCCCTGCGGCCAAGGTCGCGGCGCTGCGTCGCCGATTTTGGTGATCTCGATGAGCGGGAGTTCGGCGATCGCTTGCGCCTGCGGCAGCGCCGTCCACTCATCGTAGCTGCGCATCAGCGCAACGACGCCGCCGGCCGCATAGGCTGCCGTTTCAAAATCCTCGCCCTTCCAGTGCATCAGCGCGGCCTGCACGGCGTCGCGTTCCGGCGCGCAGGACAGCACCTTGCAAACGGCATCGCGATGATGCGGAAAATTGGTGTGCAGGCGGACGAAGCGCCCGTCGCCGGTCCCGTAGACGCCGGCGATCGCATCCCATGCGGGCGGCGGCGGATTGCCGTCGCAGCGCAGATAGCGCTCGCTGCGGCATTCGACGACGGCGTGGCGTATATCGACGGCAACATCCTGCGCCTGCCCGCTGCGTGCGCGCCAGATCTCGGCGGCGGCAAGACCGGCCGCTGCGATCGATGCCTGCGCAGCGGCGCCGGTGCGGAACGAGGACGGCAGCGCGGGCTCTTCGCCGGTCAACGTGACGCGCTGGAGCGCGGCGACGTCACCGCCAGCCTGCTTCCAGAGATCGGCAAGCAATTCACGCATGCCTTGCATCGACGCCCACTTTCCCGCGTTACAGATTCAGTTCACGTTTCCAGGTCACCCCGTCCGTCGTCGCAGCATTTTGCACAAGCATGGAGGAGAGACCATGGCGACCATCGATCCATTGACAGCCGGCGCTGTCGTGCTGGCCACGGCTGCCACCGACGCCGTCTATGTGATGTTCACCGCCGCGGTCGTGGCCCGCCGGCGCGTGCCTGCGGCCACATGGAGCAGCGTCTGGTATGTGCTCTCGTCCTATGCCGTGATCAGTTACACGGAAAACTGGATATATGTGGGTTTCGCCGCTGTCGGCTCGTGGATCGGCGCCTATGCCACCATCACGTTCCTGCACCGGCCACCGGGCGGACCGCCAGTCGGTGCCGCACCTGAATAAGGGTTCGCGACTGAACGGTTGCTGAACGGCGCTTTCTTTATGGGAGCATGATCTACTCCGAAAACCGGTATCCACTTTTCGGGATCATGCTCTAGTGAAAGTCCCGCGAGCGCGGCAGGATCCGCACGTCGCGCGGATGGCGGATGCGCTGGGCGGGATTGTCGGGATGTTCGCGGCGATCGTCATTGAGCGGCTCTTCCCCGGACAGCATGCGCCGGGGCGGGCCGAGCGCGTCATTGGCGAGATGCTTCAATTCGTCGGAACGATCGACCAACCGCTCGGCCACGAGATGCACGACCCTCTCCTTGCTGCTCTGGATGCGGCCTTCGACCCAGATCAGCCGCGCCCCCATCACCTCCTTGCGGAACTTCTCCATCACCTTCGGCCAGACCACGATATTGGCGATGCCGGTTTCATCCTCCAGCGTCATGAAGATCACGCCCTTGGCGCTGCCCGGCCGCTGCCGCACCAGCACGACGCCGGCACAGCGGGCGGGCGTGTTGTTGTTCGACGCCGACACGTCCGCGCAGGTCATGACTTTTTCTGCCGCGAACATCCTGCGCAAGAACTCCATGGGATGGCCCTTGAGCGAGAGGCGGATGGCCTGATAATCCGCAACCACCTGTTCAACGCGAGGCATGACAGGCAGCGGCGCGGCATGCTCGTCGGACAATTCACGCGCGGCTGCCACTTCGAACAGCGGCAGCGCCACATCATCCGGCAGGCGGCGCACGGCCCATAGCGCGGCGCGGCGATCGAGACCGATGGAACGGAACGCATCGGCGTCCGCCAGCATGATCAGCGCACGCTTCGGCAGCGCCGTATCGCGGGCGAAGTCTTCCAGCGTTTTGAAGGCGCGTTTCTCGCGCGCAGCGACGATGCGTGCACCCCAGTCTTCGCTCGGCGGCTTGCCCAGTCGCTTCCGCTCGCGCTCTTCGTCCGCATCAGCCCATTTGAAGCCATCGATCTGACGGAAGCCGAGGCGGACGGCGTGATGCGCGCCGCCGATGTCTTCGAGCGTATTTTGCGAATGGCTGTGCGAGACGTCGATCGGCAACACATCGACACCGTTTTTTTGTGCGTCCTGCACGATCTGTGACGGTGCGTAGAACCCCATGGGCTGGGAGTTGAGGAGACCGCAACAGAAAACGTCGGGATGATAGTGCTTCAGCCATGACGACACATAGACGAGCTGCGCGAAGCTCGCCGCATGGCTCTCGGGGAAACCGTAGCTGCCAAAACCCTTGATCTGATCGAAGCAGCTTTGAGCGAAGGCAGTGTCATAACCGCGGTCGATCATTTTCCCGACCATCTTCTGTTCGAACGTGTGCATGGTGCCGACATTGCGAAATGTCGCCATCGCACGTCGCAAACCGTTGGCCTCTTCCGCCGTGAAGTGTGCAGCTTCGATGGCGATGCGCATCGCCTGTTCCTGAAACAGCGGAACGCCCAAGGTTTTGTGCAGGACCTTTTTGAGTTCGTCCTTGTCACCGCCCTTCGGGAACGGATAGTCGATATCTTCAGGTTTCATCCCTCGCCGCTTCAGATAGGGATGCACCATATTGCCCTGAATCGGCCCCGGGCGAACGATCGCCACCTCGATGACGAGATCGTAGAAGGTCCGCGGCTTCAGGCGCGGCAGCATGTTCATCTGCGCGCGGCTTTCGACCTGGAAAACACCGAGGGACTCGCCGCGCTGGAGCATCTTGAAGACATCGTCGTCATCTATGGCCTTGATGTCCTTCAGCTCATACCGCCGTCCCTTGTGCCGAAAAATCAGCTCGAAGCAGCGGCGGATGCAGGTCAGCATGCCCAATGCGAGCACATCGACCTTCATCATCTTCATCGTATCGACATCGTCCTTGTCCCATTCGATGAAGGTACGATCCTCCATCGCGGCATTGCCGATCGGCACATAGGTGTCGAGATTGTCCTGCGTCAGCACATAGCCGCCGACATGCTGCGAGAGATGACGCGGGAATTCGATCAACTGCGTCGCGAGGGCAACCGCCTGGACAATGGTGGGATTGGATGGATCGAGCCCGGCCTGCTTGACTTGCATCTCGTTAAGACCCTTGCCCCAACTACCCCACACGGTGTCCGCCAGCGCCGAGGTGACATCTTCGGTCAGCCCCAGCGCCTTGCCGACGTCGCGGATCGCCGAGCGTGGGCGATAATGAATGACGGTGGCAATGATCGCGGCGCGATGGCGGCCATAGCGGCGATAGACATATTGCATCACCTCCTCGCGCCGGACGTGCTCGAAGTCGACATCGATATCCGGCGGCTCCAGGCGCTCCTTGGAGATGAACCGCTCGAACAGGAGATCGACCTCGGCGGGATTCACCGAAGTGATATCGAGCATGTAGCAGACCGCCGAGTTCGCCGCCGAACCGCGCCCCTGGCAGAGGATGCCCTCGCCGCGTGCATACTGGACGATGTCGTGAACGGTCAGAAAGTAATGTGCGTAACCGAGCTCGGCGATCAGCGCGAGCTCCTTGTGCAAGGTCGCCTCCAGCTTCTCATCGACCATATTGGGAAAGTGCCGGCGATAGCCTGCCCATGTCAGGTCTGCGAGATGCTGCTGCGCCGTCTTGCCCGGCGGCACGGGTTCGTCGGGATACTGATATCTGAGCTGGTCGAGCGTGAAGGTGATGCATTCGGAAAAACGGATCGTCTCGGCAATCGCCTCGGGATAATCGCGAAACAGCCTCATCATCTCGGCAACCGATTTGAGATGGCGTTCGCCATTGGCTTCCAGCCGGCGGCCGACCTTGTCGATGGTCGTCTTCTCGCGGATGCAGGTCAGCACATCCTGCAACGGCCGCTGGCTATAGTCGTGATAAAGGACCTCGTTGGTTGCGAGCAGCGGCACGCGGGCTGTGCCTGCGATGCGCTCAAGCCGCGCCAGGCGCCGCTTGTCATCGCCATGATGCATGAAGCTTGCGGCCAGCCACACATTGCCCGGACATGCCTTGGTCAAGCGATCCAGCGTTTTGAGCGCCGTCACCGCCTCGAAACGATGCGGCAGCGAAACGATGCACAACTGCCCTTCGGAGAAATCGATGAGATCCGCGAATGTGAGACGGCAGTCGCCTTTGTCGGCCGCCAGCTTGCCGCGGCTGAGCAACTGGCACAGCCGACCGTAAGCGTCGCGATCCCGGGGATAGACGATGATATCGGGCGTGCCATCGATGAAAACGAGACGCGCGCCGACCAGCAGACGCGGAGGATGCGAAACGTCCTTGCTGCCGAGTTCGCTATAGGCGCGGACCACGCCGGCCAGCGTGTTGCGATCGGCGATGCCGATGATGGGCAAGCCGATCACGCTCGCCTGATGCACATAGCTCTGCGGATGCGAGCCGCCATGCAGAAACGAGAAATTGGTGGTGATGCCGATCTCGGCATAGGCCGATAGCGATCCTCTGGTGACCCGCCTGCTCATGCGAACAGCCCATGCACGAACCATTTGGGATCGACGACCTCGCCCTCGTCGTCCGTGATTTCGCCGTAGAGACCATCGCGGAAGATCCAGAGCCGCTGCCCGATATCGTCCTCGATGCGAAAGTAATCCCGCGTCGGCCGGGGCTCCTGCGCATGCCACCATTCCATGGCGATGCGCTCGGGACCTTCGGCGCGGCGCACGATGTGGGTCACGCGTCGCCAGACAAAATGCTTCGGCGGCTTGTCGGGGACCTCGGCAAGCGTCACCTCGATGGGCTCAGGCCGTTCGAATATGCGCAGCGGCCGCAGCGGCGGCTCGCCCGCGATGCGCAGCGGCCACGGCATCGATGAAGCTTCGATCAGGCCCCATTGCGCCGGCACCGGCCTCGCCTCCCGCTCCGGGACATGCGTATCGACCGGCAGATGCACGAGCACGCGGCGCGCGCCGATCCGCGCCGAGAGACGATCGACGAGGCCGATCACCTCGTCATTGTCCCGCGCATGGGCATCCAGATCGCTCTGCTGCTGCACCACGATCTCGGTGTGGCTGGCCGACAGGCGGATCATGTCGAAACCGAAGCCGGGATCGAGGGGATCGGCGATGGCGTCCAGCCGTTCGCGGAACAGACGGTCGATGACCTCGCGCCGGTTGACCGGCTGTCCGGTCTGCGCGGCGATCACACGGACCACGCCGTCGGTGCGGAAGAAGAAGGCTTCCAGCTGGCGGGCGCCCTTGCCTTGTTTCTCCATTGCCGCGATCAGCATGCCGGCCAGGGCGTGCAGCGTTGCCGTGATGACGGCGTCGGTCGCGACCGGTTCGGGGAAACGTTTCTCGACGATGTAATCCGGCAGCGGTTTTCGCGGGCTGATCGGATGATCGTGCTGCCCCAGTGCCTGTTCGAGCAGCGCCGTGAACGCGGCCCCGAAACGTGCGGTAATCTCGTGGCGCGCGCGGGCGGCGACATCGCCGATGGTCTTGAGCCCGGCGCGCTGCAAGCCGCGCATGATCGCCTCGTCCGCGCCGAGCGGATACAGCGGCAAGGGCATGACGGTGCCTGCTTCCTCGCCTGCAGTGACGATGCGGCCATGCCGATAGCGGCTCAGCGTGCGCGCGCAGACCGAGGTGCCGGCGATCGCGGCGCTGACGATGAAACCCTGCCGCGTCAGCGTCGCGCAGAGTTGCTCCATCAATGCAGCCTCGCCGCCGAACAGATGCGCGCAGCCGGTGATGTCCAGAAACAACCCATGCGGCGGATCGAGCGCGACCAGCGGCGTGAAGCGATCGCACCAGTCGGCGATGGCGTTCAGCAATTCAGCATCGGCGATGGGGTCGGCATCGCAGACATCGATGTCGGGACAGACCGCGCGCGCATTGGCGAGCGGCAGGCCGACCTCGAGACCGAGTTTGGCTGCAGCATCGTTCAGCGCGGCGATCTGCCAGGCATTGCTCTCCTTGGCGGCGACGATCAGCGGCTTGCCATCATGCGCGTCGTGCAATGCGCCGCTGCGGGCGCGCTGGCGCCGGATGCGGTCGGTCGGCAGGCGCGGCAGCCACAGGCTGAGAATGCGCCTTGTCTGCATGAGACCTGGCGTCACGGAAAAGGCACTCATCACATTTCCATTCCATGATCCATCGGCCAAGCTGGCCATGGCGGTTGCGAACAAGCTCGATGTCGAGGATCGGCGCTCCCCACGCATCCCACGGCGCCGCCTTCGCCGAGCGCGCGGCCTGCACCACCCAGCGCGTCTCCGCCGTGCTCACCGCCGGCAAGGCGGAGGTGCGCAGCATCACGCAGCTGACGCCGGAAGTTTGCGCGGCGAGCGTGTATTTGCGGCTGGCAACGGGATCGAAGGCGCGCACCTCGCCCCACAGATCGAGCACCACGGCGCCCAGCGCATCGCAGGCCAGGCTATCCGCGCCGACACGCAGCGCCATCTCGCTATCCGCGGCCTGCACCAGCACGACGCGGCGCGGATCGAGGCCGAGTTCGGCAAGCCCCGTCATCGACAGCGCGCCGCCTTCGCGGGCGACGAAATCCTGCCGGATCCAGAGCAGCGGCCTGCTCTGGGTCAGGCGCTGGGCGATGCCCGCAACGAAGCCTGTCGCGGCGCCGACCTGCCGTGTCTCGAGGGCGAACACCTCATGCAGCGTGCCGCGCAGGAGGCCGCCATACAGCACGCCATCGGCCTCGGCATGACCGAGCGCCACGCGATCGAGGCGCGCGGTATCTTCATGCCCTTCGATCCGTTCGATGCTGCCGCGCAGACGCGCAAGCGTGTCCGTGCGTGCGCTGGTCATGCGCCGCTCCTCAAAAAATCCGGTGCCGGCCAAGGTTTTTGATGAACGCTTTGCCGGCCACATTGTTCATGATATGTTCTTATATAAAGCCAACTGGCCCGGACGAGTCAACCGAGATCGTTGCGGGGTCGCGCCCCAAATTTTCGCGGCGGTATTTGAAGGAATTTGGAATGGACGTGAAGCGCAAGCTGGAGATCCTCGCGGATGCTGCGAAGTATGACGCCTCCTGCGCATCGAGCGGCACGGAGAAGCGGGACTCGCGCGACGGCAAAGGCATGGGATCGACCGATGCAGGCATGGGCATCTGTCATTCCTATGCACCGGACGGCCGCTGCATCTCGCTGCTCAAGATCCTGCTCACCAATGCCTGCAATTACGATTGCCTCTATTGCGTCAACCGCGCCTCCAGCAATGTGACGCGGGCACGCTTCACGGTGGATGAAGTGGTGCAACTGACGCTGGATTTCTATCGGCGCAATTACATCGAGGGGCTGTTTCTCTCCTCGGGCATCATTCGCAGCGCCGATTACACCATGGAGCAAGTGGTCGCCGTCGCGCGCAAGCTGCGCGAAGAGCATCATTTTCGCGGCTACATCCACTTGAAGACCATTCCCGAAGCCGACGATGCGCTGATCGCCGAGGCCGGCAAATATGCCGACCGGCTCTCGATCAATATCGAAGTGCCGGATGAAGGCAGCTTGAAGCAACTGGCGCCGGAGAAAGACGTGCGCGCGATCCGTCGCACCATGGGACGCCTGCGGCTGAAACTGGACGAGGCGCGCGAGGGCGCCAAACCGACGCCGCGTGGCCGCACCGCGCCACGCTTTGCGCCGGCGGGGCAAAGCACGCAGATGATCGTCGGCGCCGACAGCGCCAATGACGCCACCATCATCAAGACCTCGGCCAATCTCTACGGCTCCTATAATCTCAAGCGCGTCTATTACTCCGCTTTCAGCCCGATCCCCGATGCCAGCCGTTCGCTGCCGCTGCGCGCGCCGCCTTTGAGGCGCGAACACCGGCTGTATCAGGCCGACTGGCTGATGCGGTTCTACGGCTTCGATGCCGACGAGATCGTCGATAACGATGCCGGCATGCTGCCGCTCGACATGGACCCAAAACTCGCCTGGGCGCTACGCCACCGCGACCGCTTCCCGCTCGACGTCAACCGCGCCAGCCGCGAGGACCTGTTGCGCGTGCCTGGCTTCGGTGCGCGGGCCGTCCAGCGGATCATTGAAACACGGCGGATTTCGTCGATCCGCGTCGGCGACCTGGCAAAGCTGCATATCCCGCGGAACAAGGCATTGCCGTTCATCGTTCTTCCCGATCATCGGCCGGCAACAGCATTGCTCGATGGTGCAAATCTGGCGGAGCGGTTCAAGCCGAAAGCGAAACAATTGGGATTTGGATTTTAAACGGCGTCATTGCGAGCGCAGCGAAGCAATCCAGAAGGCAACAAGAAAGAAAAGGCTGGATTGCTTCGTCGCTTCGCTCCTCGCAATGACGGCTGAGAGGACGGAGTGAATGCACACCATCACCCTCGATGGCGAAACCGATTTCGATGGCTGGCGCAAGGCGGCGCGGCTGCTGGCGATGAACGGCGTCGCGCCAGAGGATGTGACATGGATCGTGGCGGGTCGTGACGAACCCGAGCTTTTCCCCATCACACAGGACGCTCCGCTCGACGAGGTCCGCGGCACCTTCAACGTCCCCGCACACTTCGTCGATCTCGCGCAAACGGTCATCCTGCACCGCGATCCCGAGCGCTTCGCCCTGCTCTATCGCATGCTGTGGCGGCTGCGCAGCGATCACGAGCTGCTACATCTTGCGACCGATCCGGACACCGCGAAACTGGAAAGCATGGCTAGGGCGATCCGCCGCGACGAGCACAAGATGCATGCCTTCGTGCGCTTCCGCGAGATCGGCCGTGATGCGAAGGCGCATTTTGTCGCGTGGTTCGAGCCGGAGCATCACATCGTCGAACTCGCCGCGCCGTTCTTCGCGCGGCGCTTTGCCGACATGGCGTGGTCGATCCTGACGCCCGACCTGTGCGCGCACTGGGACGGACACGATGTGTCGTTCTCGCCGGGCGTCGACAAATCCATGGCACCATCGAGCGATCGTCTCGAAGAGACGTGGCGCACCTATTATGCGAGCATCTTCAATCCGGCCCGCCTGAAGACCAAAGCGATGCAGAAGGAGATGCCGAAGAAATACTGGCGCAACCTGCCGGAAGCCGGGCTCATCAAGCCGCTGATCGAGAAGGCGGAACGAGTCACGGGCGAAATGATTGCCGCCGAAGCGCAGGAGCCGAAGAAGCCGCAGCGCCGGGAGGAAACAATGGCGAGTTCATCCGCAATGGCCAATGCCAAACATCCGGGCGACAGCAGCCTCGCCGCGCTGCGCGATGAAGCGGCCGACTGCCGCGCCTGCCCGCTGTGGAAAGACGCCACCCAGACCGTATTCGGCGAAGGACCCACCGAGGCTTCGGTGATGATGGTCGGCGAACAGCCTGGCGACAAGGAAGACCTTGCGGGCAAACCGTTCGTCGGACCGGCCGGACAGATGCTCGACAAGGCGCTGAAGGAAGCCGGGATTATCCGCGAGAAAGTCTACGTCACCAATGCCGTGAAGCATTTCAAATTCGTGCCGCGCGGAAAATTCCGGCTGCATCAGAAACCGGCGACGCCGGAGATCAAGGCGTGTCGTCCCTGGTATGAGCGCGAGAGAGCATTGGTGAAACCCGAGCTCGTTGTCGCCATGGGCGCGACGGCTGCGCAAAGCGTATTCGGCAAGATCGTGCCGGTCGGCAAGACGCGCGGGCGCGTGATCGATCTCGATGACGGCACGCGCGTGCTGGTGACCGTGCATCCGTCCTATCTGCTGCGGCTGCCGGATGAGGAGGCGAAAGCGCGGGAATACGCAAACTTCGTCGAGGACCTTCGCATCGTGGCGGCGCATCTGAGTGGTGTTGCGCGAGCCGCCTAAACTTCGTCATTGCGAGGAGCGAAGCGACGAAGCAATCCAGTCTTTGGCCAAGAACTGGATTGCTTCGCTGCGCTCGCAATGACGACGATAATACTTACGTCGTCTTCGCGTGCTTCAGATCGAAGTCAGCAATCTGCTTCGCCCGCTCGCTTTCCTTGCCGGCGCGGTGGTCGGTGGCGATGGCCACATAGACCGCGGGCAGCACGAACAGCGTGAACAGCGTGCCGATCAGCATGCCGGCGACGACCACGAGACCGATGGAGAAGCGGCTCGCGGCGCCGGCGCCCGATGCGGTGAGCAGCGGCAACAGGCCGGTGACCATCGCCGCCGTCGTCATCAGGATCGGACGCAGACGGACGCGGGCGGCCATCTCAATCGCCGAGCGGCGATCGAGACCTTCCTTGAGCTGCAGTTCGTTGGCGAACTCCACCATCAGGATGCCGTGCTTCGAGATCAGGCCGACCAGAGTGAGCAGACCCACCTGGGTGTAGATGTTGATCGTCGCCACGCCGAAGAACAGCGGGATGAGCGCACCCGAGATCGCCATCGGCACCGAGATCATGATCACGAGCGGATCGCGGATCGACTCGAACTGCGCCGCCAGCACCAGGAAGATGATGATCAGCGCGAAGCCGAACGCCACCGCGAGCTGATTGCCTTCCTGCACATACTGCCGGCTGTCAGCCAGATAGTCGTGGTTGAAGCCCGCCGGAAGTTTCTTCGCGGCGTTTTCCAGGAAGTCCACCGCCTGTCCCACCGTCACGCCCGGCATCGGCACGGCCTGGAAGGTCGCCGAATTGAGCTGGTTGAAATGCGACAGTGCGTTCGGATTGGTGCCGGTCTCGACCTTCACCAGCGTCGACAGCGGCACCTGCTGACCCGCAGCCGTCGGCACATAGTAGTTGGCCAGCGAATCCTGCGAGATACGCATGCCGCGCGGCACCTGCGGGATCACCTGATAGGAGCGCCCTTCGAGGTTGAAGCGGTTGATATAGTTGCCGCCCAGCATCACGGCCAGCGTGTTGCCGATGCTCTGCATGGTGACGCCGAGATCGTTCGCCTTCGACCGGTCGACGCTGACGCGCACCACCGGCTGATTGAAGTCGAGATCGCTGTCCGACACGATGAACAGACCGCTCTTCTGCGCTTCAGCCTTCAGCTTGACCATCTCTTCATAGACAGACTGGAAGCTGCCGACGGTGTTGATCACCATCTGGATCGGCAGGCCGCCCGGACCGCCCGGCAGAGCCGGAAGGTTGAAGGCGAAGGCATTGACGCCCTCGATCTTGCTGAGCTCGTTCTGCACCGGCTGCTTGAGCTGGTTGGTGGAGCGCTTGCGCTCGTCCCACGGCTTCAGCAGCATGCCGGCGATGCCGTTGTTCGGTCCGTTGATGCCGTTGATGATGAAGCGCAGATCCGTCTCCGGGAACGACGCGAACACCTTGTCCATCTTCTCTCCGTAGTAATCGGAGTAGTCGATATTGGCGTATTTCGGACCCTTGGTGATGGCGAACAGAATGCCCTGATCTTCCTCGGGCGCCAGCTCCTTGGACGTGTTCATATACATGAAGCCGACGAGGCCGAGGATCACCACTGCGAATAGCGCGGTGATCGGGCGATAGTCGAGCGAGCGGTCAAGCTGACGGCCGTACCAGCGCGTGGTGGCACCGAACACCTTGTCGACCTTCTTGGCGAACCAGCCCGGCTCTTCCTGCTTGAGCAGCACCGAGCACATCATCGGCGACAGCGTCAGCGCGATGACGCCCGACACGATGACCGAGCCGGCCAGCGTGAAGGCGAATTCGCGGAACAGCGCGCCGGTGAGACCGCCGATGAAGCCGATCGGCGCATAGACCGCCGCCAGCGTGATGGTCATGGAGATGACCGGACCGATGATTTCGCGCGCGCCTTCCAGCGACGCCTGCACCGGCGACTTCCCCTCCTCCAGATGGCGATGGATGTTCTCCACCACCACGATGGCGTCGTCCACCACGAGGCCGATGGCGAGCACCATGGCCAGCAGCGTCAGAAGATTGAAGCTGAAGCCGGCCATCAGCATCAGGCTGCAGACGCCGATCAGCGACAGCGGGATCGTCACCACCGGAATGATGACCGAACGCAGCGATGCCAGGAACAGGAAGATGACGACCACGACGATGACAACCGCCTCGACCAGCGTGTTGCGCACCTCCTCGATGGACGAGGTGATGAACTTGGTGGAGTCGTAAGCCACCTTCATCTTCATCGAGGGCGGCAGGTTGCGCTCCAGTTCGGGGAACAGCTCGCGCACGCCCTTCACGATGTTGAGCGGATTGCCGAGCGGGGTCGATTTCACGCCGATGAAGATGGCGCGCTCGCCGCTGAAGGCCACCGACGCGTCGGAACTCTGTGCGGCCAGTTCGACGGTGGCGATGTCCTCCATACGGACGAAGCCGCCATCCTTCGCCTTCACGATCATCCGCTTGAACTCGCCGACATTCTGGAGGTCGGTATTCGCGGTGACGTTGGAGACGATGTAATAGCCCTTGGTCTGGCCGGCCGCCGCCTGGAAGTTGTTGGCGCGGATCGCGTTGATGACGTCATCCGACGACACACCGCGGCCGTTCATACGAACGGGATCGAGCCACAGACGCATCGCAAAGGTCTGGCCGCCGAGGATTTCGGCATTGGCCACACCGTCGACGGTCGACAGCACCGGCTGCACCGCGCGCGTCAGATAGTCGGAGATCGCCGAACCGGACAGTTCGTCACTGGAGAAACCGAGATACATGATCGCCGTGGTTTCGCCGGTCGACTTCAGGATCACCGGATCGTTGGCTTCACGCGGGATCAGGTATTTGACCGAGTTCACCTTCGACAGCACTTCGGTGAGCGCCGCGTTCGGATCGACGTTCAGCTTGATGTAGACCGAGATCAGGCTCTGGCCCTGGGTCGAGGCCGAAGTCATGTAGTCGATGCCTTCGGCAGACGCGACGGCCTGCTCGATCGGCGTGGTGATGAAGCCCTGCATCAGATCCGGCGACGCACCGGGATACACGGTGGTGACCGTGATCACCGTATTGGTGAGCTTCGGATATTGCCGGATCGGCAGGCTGGTGGCGGCCTTGAAGCCGATCAGCAGGATCAGCAGGCTGACCACCACCGCCAGCACGGGGCGCTTGATGAAGATATCCGTGAAGGACATGAGGATATCGCTCCCTTAATTCAGCGGCGGCTGGGCGGGAATCTTCGGCGGCGGATCCGAGGAGATCGCCACCAGCGCGCCCGACTGCAGCTTGAGCTGGCCGACCGCGACGACGCGGTCGCCGGCCTTGACGCCCTGGGTGATCACGGCGCGGCCGTCGATGCGGTCGCCAGTGCGCACGAAGGTCCGGATGGCGCGCAGCTCGGACTTGCCGTCCTCGCCCTTCTTTTCCTCAACCAGATAGACGCTGTCGCCATAGAGCGTGTAGTCGACGGCCGTTTCCGGCACGGTGACCACGGCAGGCTTGTTCGGCAGCACGACCGTCGTGGTCGCGAACATGCCGGGCTTCAGCACGCCATCGGGATTCAGGATCGTCGCCTGTACGCGGATGTTACGCGTATCGGCGGAGATCTGCGGCTCGATGGTGGTGAGCTTGCCCTCGAAGCTGCGGCCCGGATAGGCATCGACCTTGATGCGCACGACCTGACCGACGGCGAGCTTGCCGGAGTCCTTTTCGGTGACGGTGAAGTTCACATAGACCGCGGACAGATCGGTAAGCGACACGATCTGCGTGCCGGCGGTGAGATACTGACCGACTTCGATGCGGCGGGTGCCGAGCACGCCGTCGAAGGCCGCGCGGACCTGCTTCTGCGAGATGACGGCTTCCGTCTTGGCGATGCTGGCGAGCGCCTGATCATAGACGGCCTGCGTCGTATCGACCGTGGCCTGCGGACCGACCTGACGCTCGGCGAGCTGCTTGGCGCGATCGAGATTGATGCGCGCCACGGACGCTGCGGCCTTGAAGTTGGCGAGATCGCCCTGCTCCGGCCCGTCGAACAGCTGCACCAGCGGCTGCCCCTTCTTCACGGTGGCGCCGGCTTCGAACATGATCTCGGTGACGCGGCCATTGGTGTCGGAGGTGACATTGACCTGGTGCACGGCGGCGAGATCGCCGACGGCGCCGATCAGGTTCGGCACCACTTCGGACTTCGCTTCAGCGATGCTCACGGTGATCGGCGGCGGCTTCATATTGGCGAAGAACTGCTTGATCATATGCGCGCGGAAGGCGTTGAAGCCGACGATGGCGACAACGAGCAGCGTCAGCAGGCCACCGACAATGATGAACCAGCGCACCGTGCGCGGCCGCTTGCGCGGCTTCTCGACGGATGGCTGCTGGTGCGCCGTGGGAGGATTCTGGGTCATCGTCATCTTATGCGCTTTCTGTCGTGGTCGCGGCGGCCGGCATCAGCTCGGGCGGCAGCGCGCGATGAATATGCGATGCGATCGCATCGTCGTTCAGTCCAATCCCGCGAAGGATGAATTCCGTCAGTTGCAGATCGAGGCTTTCTGCCTTGCCGTAAGAAAGAGAAGGCACCGCCGGCAAGAGCGACAGCGATGTGGTCATGGCCGCGTGATGCGCGAACCAGAAGAGATTCATGGGCGCCTGCGACGACGCACGCGCATCGCCCGATTTCACCGCCTGCTCGTAAGCGGCGACAAAGGCCGAACCGATGATGCCGGCGATCTTCTCGTGCATCAGGCGCGCGAATTCGCCGTCGTTGAGATAGCTGATCGTGACCAGACGCAGGCGCTGGGCCTCCTCGTCGTCCGGCTCGCGGGCGATGTCGAGAAAGTGCCGCACCATCTCGCGGATCAGGATCACCAGCGTCTCGGTGGACGCCGGCAGATCGAGCAGCCGGTTGAGCGCCGGATCGGCCTTGCATTCCTCCGCCAGAATCTCGGCATAGAGCGCCGACTTGGTGGAGAAATGCTTGAACAGCAGCCCTTCCGAAATCGATGCCGCGGCGGCCACGCTCTTGGTCGTGGTGCCGGCAAATCCATTGTGCGCAAAGCAGCGCTTCGCGGCTGACAGGATCAGTTCGCGCCGGAGATCGTGGGTCATTCGGAGAGTCGTCATGGCGGCGTGAGTAAGCGCTCACCTTGGTTTTTGTCAATGAATTGGTGCGTCGCATCAGGGGTTTTACCGGGGGTGGTAGCCGGGGAGACACAGTGCAGCGATCTCGCGGCGCCGAGGCGTCCGAGGGGTGAGGTATTCCTCCCCCGACATGAGGGGAGGCAGCACTCCGCAAGGCGCGAAGTGGTGGGAATGACGCAGCCCGCTTTTGCTGGATCGCCAGCAAAACCAAGACCGCGCAACGCCTTACGGCGTGCCACCGCGACGTTCTATTGGCCGAAGGACCGTTCTTCCGGGTACTGGGCGCCTCCACTGAGGCCATCCGGCAGGTTTCCCTGCCTTCACCCGCACCACGTCCAGCCGCGCTAGCGGCAGACCCCCATAGTGGGGTCGGACGGTTACCCCCGACCACCCGAGTGCAGGAGGTACGTCCTCCCCTGCCCGCAGGCGCCGCGCTTCATCCCGCTCAATGACGCCTCATGAAGCGCCCCTCACGAATGAAGCGGGCGGGAGGATATTCCTTGGATGCAAATTGTCAAGAACAAAAGAAGAACGATGCGTGAGGGGCTTTTCCCTCCCCCAAGCGGCGCAGCCGCGCCGTGGGGAGGGTGGCACGGCGACGAGCGAAGCGAGGAGGCGTGACGGGTGGGTCTTTCCCGACGTGACGTCCTTTCGTGGGGATAGACCCCACCCCTGCCTATCGGCAGACCCTCCCCATTCGCTTCGCTCCGGGGAGGAGACCGTTGGCTTCGGAGTGTCCGAGCTACACCACCGACTTATGCCGCTCGATACAGGTCTCGAGCACCTCGTCCATCGGCTTGCTCCACCAGTGCTCCGAGAAGATCTCGATCTCGCAGTAACCGGCAAAGCCCTGCGCCTCGACGGCGGCGCGCGCGGCGCGGATGTCGATGACGCCATCGCCCATCATGCCGCGGTCGTTGAGGATGTCCTTGGTCGGCACCATCCAGTCGCAGACATGGAAGGCGTGCAGGCGGTCCTTTCCGGCGCGCGCGATCTGCGGAAGCATCTCCGGGTCCCACCAGATGTGATAGACGTCGAGGGCGACGCCGAGCATGCCGGTGCGGTTGGGATCGAGACGATCGCAGATGTCGAGCGCCTGCTCCGTGGTGTTCACGCAGGCGCGGTCGGCGGCGTAGGCGGGATGCAGCGGCTCGATGGAGAGCGGCATCTTCGCCTGCCTGGCATATTCAAGCATTGCGGCGATGCCGTCATCGACCTGACTGCGGGCGTCGATGATGTCCTTCGACGTGACGCTGCCCGGCCGCGAATATTGCGGCAGGCCGCCGACGACGAGCACGATGCAGGGCGAGCCCAGCGCCACGGCTTCATCGACGCAGCGCCTGTTGTCGTCGCGCTCCGCCTGGCGATGCGCGGCGTCGGCCACGAACATGCCGCCGCGGCAATAGCCGGACAGTTCGAGATCGTGGTCCTTCACCGCCTTCACGGCACGGTCGAGGCCGACATGGGCGACCTGATCGCGCCATGGCGAGACGCCGCGGATCTTGTGACGGGCGCAGGCCTCAGTGATGGCAACGAAATCGCCCTGCTTGCGGACGGTCGCCGTGTTCAGCGACAGCCAGCGATGGTCTTTGGAAAAGTCACGCATGATCAGGCGTCGATCCCGCGCGTGGCCATGACCGACTTCATGCGCGCCACCGCCAACTCCGGATTGGCAAGCAGGCCGGCCTTGTCGGCGAGGCGGAACAGTTCGGCCAGATGCTGGGTCGAGCGCGTGCTCTCCTGCCCGCCGATCATGGTGAAGTGATCCTGATGGCCGTTGAGATAGGCCATGAAGACGATGCCGGTCTTGTAGAAGCGCGTCGGCGCCTTGAAGATATGGCGCGACAGCGGCACCGTGGGGCCGAGCACGTCGTGGAAGCCCGCTTCATCGCCCGCGGCGAGACGCGACAGCGCATAGGATGCCGCCGGTGCGATGGCGTCGAAGATGCCGAGCAGCGCGTGGGAATAGCCCTTGTCGTCGCCGGCGATCAGTTCGGCATAGTTGAAGTCGTCGCCGGTATACATCTTCACTTCGGGCACGAGCCGGCGACGCATGTCGATCTCGCGCTGCGCATCGAGCAGCGAAATCTTGACGCCATCGACCTTGGCAGCGTTGCGGTTGATGACATCGGTCGCGGTGTCCATCGCCTTGCCGAGATCCGACGTGCCCCAGTAACCGGTGAGCGCGGGATCGAACATGTCGCCGAGCCAGTGGATGATCACCGGGTTCTGCGACTGCGACAGGATGCGGTCATAGACCTTGGCATAGTCGTCGGCATTCTTGCCGATCTTGGCGAGCGCGCGCGACGCCATCAGGATGATGCGGCCGCCGACCTTTTCGATAGCCTCGAACTGCTGTTCGTAGGCTTTGATCACGTCGTCGATGGATTTGGCATCTTCCACCGCGAGGTGATCGGTGCCGGCGCCGGAGAACACGAGGCCATTGCGGGGCTTCGCGGCATTCACCGAGCGCGTGATGAGTTCGAGCGAGGTCGGCCAGTCCAGACCCATACCGCGCTGGGCGGTGTCCATGGCTTCGGCGACGCCGAGGCCGAGATCCCACACATGCTCACGGAACGCGATGGTCTTGTCCCAATCGATGGCCTGATTGAGCCACGGATCGCATTCGGCAAGCGGATCGGCCACCACATGCGCCGCCGAGAAGGCGACGCGGTTGAGCGTGCCGCTCAGCTTGGCCGGGAACGCGCGCGAGGCAGCGAGACGATAGGTCTCGATGCTGCGATCGGCGGTCGGCAGCTTGAGCGACAGCGAGGAGCCGGTGGTGGACTGGACTGGCTTGTTCATGGCTTGACCCTATCCTTGCCTCAGACCTTGAGGGCGGGAACGTCGACCCAGCGGCGTTCCTTCCAGCTCGTGAGCGCGGCTTCCACCGTCTGCACGCCCTTGGCGCCTTCGAGCAGCGTGTACTTGTAGGGCGCATCCTCGCAGACGTGGCGGATGAACATTTCCCACTGCTCCTTGAAGCCGTTGTCATAGACGGCGTTGTCGGGAACCTTCTGCCAGTCGGCATAGAAGTCGTGGGTGCGCTTCTCGTCGGGATTCCAGATCGGACGCGGCGTCGCCTGACGGGCCTGGATCATGCACTCGGTGAGACCGGCCACAGCCGAACCATGGGTGCCGTCGACCTGGAAGGTGACGAGGTCATCGCGATAGACGCGCGTGGCCCAGGACATGTTCATATGGGCGATGACGCCGCCCTTGAGCTGGAAGGTGGCGTAGGCCGAGTCGTCGGCGGTCGCCTTGTATTCCTTGCCCTGCTCGTCCCAGCGCGCCGGGATATCAGTGGTGCCGAGGCAGGTGAGGCTCTCGACTTCGCCGAACAGATTGTCGAGCACGTAACGCCAGTGGCAGACCATGTCGAGGATCATACCGCCGCCGTCTTCGGCGCGGTAATTCCAGGACGGGCGCTGGGCTTCCTGCCAGTCGCCTTCGAACACCCAGTAGCCGAATTCGCCGCGCACCGAGAGCATGCGGCCGAAGAAGCCGCTGTCGCGCAGCATCGCCAGCTTCTTCAGACCGGGCAGGAACAGCTTGTCCTGCACGGTGCCGTGCTTGAGGCCCTTGGCGTTGGCAACCTTGATCACGTCGAGGGCTTCGGCGAGGTTGGTCGCGATCGGCTTCTCGCAATAGATGTGCTTGCCGGCGGCGATGGCCTTCTGCAGCAGACCCGGACGCGCCTGCGTGGTGGCGGCATCGAAGAAGATGGTGTCGTTCGGATCCTGCAGGGCCTTGTCGAGATCGGTGGTCCAGCGCTCGATGCCGAAACGCTTGGCTAGGCCTTCGATCTTCTCGGCATTACGGCCGACAAGGATCGGATCGGGCATCATGCGGTCGCCGTTCTTCAGCGTCACGCCGCCCTGCGCGCGGATCGCGACGATCGAGCGGATCAGGTGCTGGTTGAGACCCATACGGCCGGTGATGCCGTTCATGATGATGCCGAGGCGGTGGACAGCCATAGTCAGGACTCCAGATTCGTAAGTTCGAGGACTTCAGGTTCGGGGACTGCGAGCGGCGCAAGCGCCGTCCAGTCCGGATGTGCGCCGGATGCAAAACCGGCAGAGGTCAGTGATCCCGTGAGGAGATCGCCGTTGTGGATCTGCAGACGGATGAAATCCTCATCGCGGCTGTAGAGATCGGGATGGGCTGCAAGGAATGCTTCTGCCTCGCCTGCGGGCGCGAAGCCAAAGCCATCGACGTAATGATGGCCGTTGCGCTCGGCATGCGTCACACCGATCAGCGCACCAAGCGCGAGATCCTGCTGCACGCCGAGGCCGGCCTGGCAGGTGAGATCCTCGCCGGTGATGAAATGCGGCGTGCCCTGCGCGCTCCACGCGGCGGCGCGGGTGGCATTGGCGATGGATTTGTAAAACCCCTTGCAGGATTTTGACGAGATTCCGCGATAGCCGAGCTGTTTTGCAGCGGGGAATGCATCCCAGCTGTCGTCGGCTTCGTCGATGATAAAGGAACGTGAGCTCAGCAGACCGAGCGGCTGTTCGCGCGTGATATCGCGCGGCATCGGCTGTTCGATATAGAGCAGTTTTGAGGCGATCGGCGCGAGCGCAGCGTCCTTATCGAGACGATCGACGAGCGAACAGAGCGCTTCGAGATCGGCATATTGCTCGTTGGCATCGAGCGTGACCTGATAATCGTAAGGCAATGTGGTCAGCGCGTTGCCGATCCGTGTCAGGCGCTTGGCGTCGGCTTCGGGATCGCCATTCATCTTCAGCTTGAAGTAACGCGCGCCTGAATTCTCCGAGGGATCGGCGACACCGCCCTCGCCTTCGATCACGTCATCCAGACCGACGGTGTGGCGCAGCGCGACGCGCGGGAGGCGCTCGCGGCTGGCGAGGAAAGTCGCGATATCGTCGGCCCCGAGATCGGGCGCGAGGCGCGGCGTGAGGCCGGCGACATTGGCCTTCATGCCGGTGAAGAAGTCGGTGCCGAGACCGCGAAGCAAGGCATCGAGCACGGCCTTGTCGATTTCGGCGGGACCGAAACATGCGGCGAGCGGCGGGATGTCGCGCGTGGCGCAGGCACTCATCTGCGCGCCGATACAGGCGGCGTGAAGTCCAAAGGCGGTGATATAACCGGACTGCGCGCGGTAGAGATCCTTCGCGATCGCCAGCGACTGGCGCAGCTCATTGACCGTGTCGTCGATGGCGAGATGCGGCCGCTTGTCGAACCATTTCGGCACCATCAGCTCGGCCGAGGCGCCGACGAACACGCCACTGCCCTCGACTTCGAGCTCGACACGCACAAAAGCCTGCGGCGCGTCATGCACCGTCACGCTACCGAAGCGAAACGGCCGCACGAAGGCCGTCGGGCGCTCGAACAGCGTGATGTCTCGCAAGGCGATGCGTGGTGCGGTTGTCATGGGGGCTTAGACCTCAATCCGCTCGTAGCGATGCGCGCGAACTTCTCCGCCGTCATTGCGAGGAGCCCTTGCGACGAAGCAATCCAGTACTTTCTTCGAAACAAGAACTGGATTGCCGCGTCGCTTCGCTCCTCGCAATGACGGCGGAGAGAGCGGCGCTCGCAATGACGGAGTGAAATTCGGGCGCATCATCATCAGTCCAGCGCGCTGTTGGTCATGAAATGCTTGCGGATGCGGGCGACGAGATCGGTGAAGATCGGGTTCGACATCACATCGAGATTGCGTTCGCGGCCGAGCGGCACGTCATAGATGGCCGCAATGCCGCCGGGGCGCTCGGTCATCACCAGCACCTTGTCGGCGAGGAACACCGCTTCCGGAATCGAATGCGTGATCAGCAGGATCGTCTTGCCGGTGGTGCGCTGGATGCGCGACAGCTCGACATTCATCTTCTCGCGCGTCATGGCATCGAGCGCGCCAAAGGGCTCGTCCATCATCATGATCTTGGGATCGTGCACCAGCGCGCGGCAGATCGAGGCGCGCTGCTGCATGCCGCCGGACAGTTGCCAGGGCAGCTTCTTTTCGAAACCCTCGAGCCCGACCATCTTCAGGAGTTCTTTGGCCCGCGGAATGAATTTCTCGCGCTTCTCGCCCTTCATATCGATGGGCATCAGCACGTTGTTGAGAATGTTTCGCCACGGCAGGAGCAGCGCATTCTGGAACACGATGCCGACATCGCCGTGCGGCTCGGTGACCTTGTTGCCGTCAACGCGGATTTCGCCGGTCGTCGGCGGCAACAGGCCCGAGATCATCTTGAGCAGCGTGGACTTGCCGCAGCCGGAAGGTCCGACCACGACAAAGAATTCGCCGTCATTGATGTGGAAGTCCAGGGGACGCAGCGACTGCACCTTGCCGTCGCCGGTCCCGTAGGTCTTGGAGACGCCGGAGAGATTGATCCCCGACGTCGTGTTTTGCGGCTGCTCCGACACGACACGAAGATGCGCGCTGGGTTGATCGACGCTCATATGGCTCGTGGCTTTCATCGTTGCAGTCATCTCAAAGTCCTTGATCCGTATTCGTAGTCGTCATTGCGAGGAGCCCTTGCGACGAAGCAATCCAGTCTTCGCTTGTAACCTTCTGGATTGCTTCGCTTCGCTCGCAATGACGGAGATACTTACTTCGGCAGGTAGTCGTTGGTG
The DNA here is from genome assembly GCA_023449855.1 of Pseudomonadota bacterium. Lineage (GTDB taxonomy): Bacteria > Pseudomonadota > Alphaproteobacteria > Rhizobiales > Xanthobacteraceae > Tardiphaga. The sequence goes on from JAEXHR010000282.1 coordinate 33,280, forward strand.
TAGAAGGCCTTCGGATTGTCCTTGGCCTTGGCTTCCAGACCGCCATATTCGACCATCAGCTCCACCGACTCCTTCATGTTCTGATCGGTGACGCTGAACACCGGCTTGTTCTTGGTTTCCGGCGTCTTGTAGAACTGGGTTGTGAGTTCGAAGCCCTGGGTCAGGGTGTCGATCTTGCCGCCCTTCGGATTGGCGTCGAGGATCGACTGCGCAGCGACCTTCGGCTCCTTCTGGGCTTCCTCGACGGCCTTGATGGTGGCCTTCATGAAGCGCTTGACGAGATCCGGATTGGCCTTGGCCCAGTCGGTGTTGGCGATGACGCCCGACGACACCAGGTGAATGCCGTAGTCGGCGAACTTGATCGTATTGACGTCCTTGCCGGTGGCGTCCTTGATCTTCATGGACTGATCCATGACGTAACCGAGCAGCACGTCGGCCTGGCCGTTGATGACGGCGTTCAGCTTGGTCTGCGCATCGCCGGCAACGGTCTTGAGATCGCTCTCCTTGAGACCGGCCTTCTTCAGGAACAGCGGCCAGATCTGGCTCAGCGCATCGGCCGGGGTGACGGCGACCGTCTTGCCCTTGAGGTCTTCAGCCTTCTTGATGTTCTTCTCGACGAAGCCCATGGCCGACATGGCCGTGGTCTGCAGCAGCACGCCGGTGGCGACCACAGGTGCGCCCTTCACGGCGGCGCGCATCATGGTGGGAACGTCGGCATAGCCGAAATTCACGGTCTTGGCGGCAACGGCCTGCACGGTGTTGGCCGAACCGCGACCTTCCTGAATGTCGAGATCGATGCCTTCAGCGGCATAGATGCCCTTGGCCTTGCCGTAATAGAACGGCGCGTGCTCGCCATAGACGTACCAGTTGAGCATCAGCGTCACCTTGTCGGCGGCGGCCGCCGGCGCGGTGAAGGCGATCGTCGCTGCGATCGCGGCAGTAGATACGGCGGTAACCCATTTCAGCATAGTCAGCCTCCCTTTGAAGCAGGTGAAGGCGGCCCGTTGGACCGGGCCGCTTTTGGAGTTGGCGTCCTGATCAGGACGCGACGAACACGTCTGCGCGCTGGCTGACGTGCCATGGAATGGCGATGCGCTCGATGCGATCGACCAGCCAGAACAGGATCACGCCGAGCAGCGCGAGGATCACGAGCGCAGCGAACATGGTCGGCAGATCGAAAGTGCCGATGGAACGCTGCAGCACATAGCCGATGCCCGAATTGGAGCCGACGAACTCACCCACCACGGCACCGACCACCGCGAGCGTGACCGAGACCTTGAGGCCCGAGAAGATCGCAGGCATCGCATGCGGCAGGTTCACCGCGCAGAAAACCTTGAAGCGGCTGCCCTTCATGGCACGGGCGAGATCGACCATGTCGGGATCGACGGACTTGAAGCCCTGCACGGCCGAGACGACCACGGGGAAGAAGCCGAGCAGGAAAGCGGAGATGATTTTAGGGATGATGCCGAAGCCGAACCAGACGACGAACAGCGGCGCGATGGCGACTTTCGGAATCGACTGCGAGAACACCAGCAGCGGATAGATGTAGCTCTCCACCGTACGCGAACCGGCGATCAGCATCGCGATGGGAATCCCGAACACAGCCGAGGCCAGGAAGCCGAGCAACGTCGCGTAAGTGGTCGGCCACGACTGGCTCAGCAGCTCGGGCCAATCGGTGATCAGCACCTTCACCACGTCCATCGGCGCGGGGATCTGATAGGCCGGAATGCTGAAGACGCGGATCGACAGATCCCATGCGGCGATGATCAACAGCAGGAAAATGAACGGGCGCAGCCACGAGGAATTCAGCAGTCTGGTCACTGCCCCTGGCGCCTTTTTCTCACTCACGCGTCTCGTCTCCCAGTTGGCCGGCTTCGCGGTCGCAATTAACTCGTTGGATAAATACTAGCCGCACGAGTTGCGTTGTCAATTGGGTGATTAATTACAAAAAAATTATGCAGCTGTTTCAGTCGGTTGACGGATCAAGGCGTTGTGGACGGCACCGCAAACCGGTGCAAAACGCGGAGCCGTAGGATGGGTTGAGCGGAGCGAAAACTCATCGGCCGAACGATGCGGCAGGCTCCGCCGATGGGTTATCGCTCCGGCGCTGTGCGCCTGCGCTCAACCCATCCTACGGCTTGGAGCGGTTCACGCACTGTGCCGCGCGCCCGTGTGCAGGTCAGCCGCCTTCGGCAATGGAATCTCCGCGGGCGAGCGCCCCGTCAAAGCCCCCAGAATGAGCGACACCATATGCGCCAGCCGCTCGTCCTTGGCGTCCTTGGCCAGGAGATCGCGGCCGAAGATGACGCTGAGCGTGGCGTTGTTGCCGATGTAGAAGAAGCTGAGGCCGGCGATGGAGATGTAGAGCTGCACCGGATCCATCGCGACCTTGAAGTCACCGGATGCGACGCCGCGCAACACCACCTGGCGGATCATCTCCACGAAAGGCGAATGCATCGACTTCACCTTGTCCGAGCGCTTGATGTGCTTGGCGCGCTCAAGATTCTCGGTGTTGAGAAGCGCAAGGAATTCCGGATTACGGATGAAGTAATTCCAGGTGAAGGTGATGAGGCTCTCGATCGCTTCCGGCGGATCGAGATGTTCGAGATCGAGCGTGCGCTCCTCGGCGCGGATCTTGGCATAGGTGCCTTCCAGCACCGCCAGATAGAGATCGTCCTTCTTGCCGACGTGGTAATACAGCATGCGCTTGTTGGCGCCGGCTGCAGCCGCAATGCGATCGACACGCGCGCCGGCGAGGCCGCGCGCAGCGAATTCCTTCGTCGCCGCTTCCAGGATGCGCAGGCGCATACCCTCCGGGTCTCGCTGCCACCGCGTGGCCCTGCCAGTCGACCTGCCTGCCGACTTGCCTACCTTGGTCGACCTTGTCCTGATCGTTTGCCTGGTTGTTTGCTTCTTGGCCAAACCTTGTCCCTGTCACCGACCGGCATGATGGATCATGCCGGCAACCTCTTCGCATGTAGCATGCGGTTGCAGCATTGAGAACCGCATACGTTCTGGCGAGTATGCACAAACATCCATCGCCTTTTAGCTGACGCGTCGTTATCACTGCGCGGCCCAACCGGATCCTGCCGTGCCCACCATCATCACCGACCCGTTCTTCTATGTCGTCGCCATTCCGGCGGTGCTGTTCCTTGGCCTGTCGAAAGGCGGCTTTGCCGGAGTCGGGATCGCGGCGACGCCCCTGCTCGCTCTCTACCTGCCGCCGCTGGAAGCCGCCGCCCTTCTGCTGCCGGTGCTGATCACCCAGGATCTGATTTCGCTCTATGTCTACCGGCGCGAATGGGATGCCTCGAACCTGAAGATCATGCTGCCCGGCGCCATCATCGGCATGGCGCTGGCATGGTTGCTCGCCTCCGTCATTTCCGACAATGCGGTACGGATCACCGTCGGCCTGATCGGCCTCGTCTTCGTCATCGATGTCTGGCGCAAACGCGCCCAGATCGAACCGCGCCGCATGGGCCCGGTCGCAGGCGTGTTCTGGGGGGCGGTCTCCGGCTTCACATCCTTCATGACCCAGGCCGGCGGCCCGCCTTTCCAGGTCTATGTGCTGCCGCAGCGGCTGCCGAAGCTGGTGCTGGTGGGAACCATGACCATCTTCTTCGCCATCGTGAATGCGCTGAAGATCGTGCCTTATCTGGCGCTCGGTCAGTTCAACACCGCAAACTTCGCGACATCGCTGCTGCTGCTGCCGGCGGCCGTGCTGACCAATTTCGCCGGCATCTGGCTGGTGAAGCGCACCCCCACCGACCTGTTCTACAACATCGCCTATGCGATGCTGCTGGTGATCTCGCTGGTGCTGCTGTGGCAGGGGATTGCGCACTTCGTGCGATGAGCGGCAGCACCTTGACGATTTCTGTGCTTCGAGCGCATCCTAGCCACGAAAATAGTGCGAGGAACACCGCATGACCCGCTTGCTCGACCAGGCCGTTGCGACCGTTGCTCAGCTTCCCGACGAGCAGCAAGATGCGCTCGCGCGCGTGCTGCTGCAGCTCGCCGGACAGGAACAGCCTCCCTATCTCCTCACTCCCGAAGAAGAAGCCGATCTCGATGCTTCGATTGCCGCGGAGTCGCGGGGCGAATTCGCGACGGATGATGAAATCCGCGCGATCCGGGCAAAGCACCGACGGTGATCATCCGTTACACCAAGCCCGCCGCAAAGCAGCTTGATGCCATCCTCGACTATATTGCTGATCACTCGCCGCAGGGCGCCGGCAAATTGCTCGACCGGATCGACGAAACGCTTGCCTTGGTCGCGGCTCAGCCGGGCATCGGTCGGGCGACCAATCGGCCCGGTTTTCGCCGCGTCAATCTCCACCCTCATCCCTACGCGATCCTCTATCGAGCCGGCGCGACTGAAATCGTCATTCACGCTATCCGCCACGGCGCCCGCAAGCCACGACACCTGTGAGCGATCCGCGCGGTGACTGTTTCAATCCCGCTCCGTCCGTTCGATCAGCAGCGTCGGAATGCCGAGCGTGCCGTCGCGCAGGCTGGCGACACGGGTGCCGGGCTTACGGCCGCTCCGCACTTCGGACACGGTGATATGGGCAGCGAGCAGGCGTTCGCGCGTCGCATCGATATCGGCGACGCGCCAGGTCATGCCCCACAGCACATCGCGGTTGATGTCGCCCTGATCATGCGGACGCTTGACCAGTTCGACGATGAGATCGCCGCAGTGGAAGAACATCAGATGGCCCCAGTCCGGATTGGAGCGATCCAGCGCCAGATCGAGGCCCAGTCGCGCGCCATAAAGTGCAGCGGCGCGTTCCGGGTCTTGGGTCGCGACGACGATGTGATCGAGGCCGACGATCGGCGTCGCGCTGGTGCTGGCTGAAACCTGACGCTCGCCATTCAGCTCGATGAAGAACTGACGCACGCCGCGGGTATGATCGGTGGCCGCACGGGTACGCTTCCAGGACAGCGTAGCGCCGGTGTCGCGATCCCGGCTCTCGACATCGGTGACGGGATCGGGCTTCAGGGCGACGCGATCGAGGCGGCGATGCATCTTCGCAATATCGTCGGTCGCAAAACAGATGCTGGCGAGCGTGGCGCCGCTTTCCGGCAGCACCGCACGGATGCGGTCCGCCGCCGCGCCTTCGCCATGCGGGGCCATCAATTCGACGGACATATTGGCCAGCGTGAAGATTGCGAGCTCGGCACCCTCGCTGGTGCTGCGCCAAGCGGGTTTACGCGCGAACAATGTCTGGTAGGTGGCGATGCCTGCCTCCAGATCGTGCAGCAGAATGACGACATGATCCAGCCCGGTGATCATCGGTCCCTCCTCCCATGTTTGACGTCATCGTAGCCCGCATGGAGCGCAGCGCAATGCGGGGATGTCGAGCCAATTGAAACGCCGGTCCCCGGATTGCGCTTCGCTCCATCCGGGCTACAGATCGGTCAAGACGACGCAGCTGCTTTGCGCGATTTGCCCCAGTGCGGCCACGAGCGAGGCACAGACAGGAGTCGCGGGCGGCTTGTGCGGCAGCGCACAATTTCGATGGCGGGCGGCGCAACGGCTGTTAAGCTGCCGGTGTGGCCGATGCCCGGGGGCCGCACCGCCATCACCCTGACGCGACGGACGGATTCATGAAAGCGCTCTTTATCGGACAGACCTATATCGACGTCACCTTCATCACCGACCACATGCCCACCGGCGACGAAAAGCATGTCGCCTCCGACTATGCGGTGTCATTCGGCGGCAATGCCGTCACCGCGGCGTTCTGCTGCGCCAAGCTTGGCATCGTACCGGACCTGATCGCAACCATCGCCAATGACTGGCTTGGGCGCATGTTCATGGACATGAGCGCGAAGTACAATATCGAGATTCATCCGCGCAAGGTGGCGTCATCGTCGCTGTCCTTCATCATGCCGAAGGACGGCAAGCGCGCCATCGTCCGCTGCCGCGACGATGAGCATATCCATCCGTTTCCGCTGTTGAACCTCGGCCCCTGCCGTGCGCTGCATGTGGACGGGCATCAGCCGGATGCTGCGATCCACTATGCGAAACTGTGCCGCGAGGCCGGTATCCTTACCTCGCTGGATGGCGGCGGCTTGCGCACCAATACGCATGAGCTGCTGGAATATATCGACGTCGCCATTGTCGCCGAGCGGCTGTGCGAGCAGATGGACCTGACGCCGGAGAAGATGCTGGACTATCTCAAGGGCCGCGGCTGCCGCGTCGGCGGCGTCACCCTCGGCGAGAAGGGACTGCTCTGGTATGACGAAGCGGGCGCGGTGCATACGCAGCCGGCCTATCCGATCCCGCGCGAGCGTGTGATCGACACCAACGGCGCCGGCGACGTGTTTCACGGCGCTTATGTGTATTCGTATCTGGCGAATCCGGGTGCGAGCTGGTCAGAGCATTTCCAGTTCGCGCGGGCGGCATCGACCTACAAGATTCAGAAGCTGGGCAATGAAAGCGGGTTACCGACGCTGGGGGATATCGCTGCGGTGAAGGAGGAGTTCGAGGCGAAGGTGTAGTTCGTTACCCTCCCCCTGAGGGGAGGGTAACGACAATCACACCTTCCCCTGCCTGGTCATGAAGTCGAAATCGCAGCCTTCGTCGGCCTGCATGATCGTCGTGTGAAACAGATGCGCGTAGCCGCGCTTGGCCCAATCCGGCGTTTCCGGCTTCGGCAGAGCTGCTGCACGCTTCGCAAGTTCGGCTTCATCCACCAGCAGATCGATTGATCGGTTGGCGACATCCAGCCGGATCATGTCGCCATTCTTCACCAGCGCTAGCGGACCGCCCACGGCGCTTTCCGGCGTGATGTGCAACACGATGGTGCCGAAAGCGGTGCCACTCATGCGGGCGTCGGAGATACGCACCATGTCCTTCACGCCGGCGCGCGCCAGTTTCATCGGGATCGGCAGATAGCCGGCCTCGGGCATGCCCGGCGCGCCCTTGGGGCCGGCATTGCGGAGTACCAGCACGTCATCGGCGGTGACATCGAGTTCAGGATCGTCGACGCGATTGGTCATGTCCTCAACCGACTCGAACACGACAGCGCGGCCGGTGTGCTGCAGCAGTTTCGGCGAGGCGGCCGCGTGCTTGATGACGGCGCTGCGCGGCGCGAGATTGCCATGCAGAATGGCGAGCCCGCCTTCCCGCTTGATCGGATTGTCCTTCGAGCGAATGACATCCTGCCCCGGCACATCCTCAGCCTTCGCAACGATGTCGCGCAGGGTCTGACCGGTCACCGATTTCGCATCGAGATCGATGAGATCGCCGAGCTGTGCCATCAGCTTGGGCACGCCGCCGGCATGATGGAAATGCTCCATATAGTGATCGCCGGAGGGCTTGAGGTCGACCAGCACCGGCACGTCGCGTCCGAGATCGTCGAATGCATTGAGATCGATGCGGTTCGGCGTGCGATTGGCCATGGCGGTGAGATGGATCAGGCCGTTGGTGGAGCCGCCGATCGCCTGCAGCACCACCTGCGCATTGCGGAACGAACCGGGCGTGAGGAATTCGCTCGGCTTCGGCCCCTTGTTCTTCGCAAGCTCGGCCGCGACCTTGCCGCTGGCCTCGGCGGAACGAAAACGCTCCGCATGCGGCGCCGGGATGGTCGCGCTCATGGGCAGCGACAGGCCCATGGCTTCGGTGATGCAGGCCATGGTGGAGGCCGTGCCCATCACCATGCAGGTGCCAACCGAGGGAGCGAGACGTGCATTGACGTCGTCGATCTCCTCCTGATCGATCTCGCCGGCGCGGAACTTGCCCCACATGCGGCGGCAGTCCGTGCAGGCGCCAAGCACCTCGCCCTTGTGATGGCCGACCACCATGGGACCGACGGGGATCACCACCGTCGGCAGATCGACGGAGAGCGCCGCCATGATCTGCGCCGGCAGCGTCTTGTCGCAACCGCCGATCACGACCACGGCATCCATCGGCTGGGCACGGATCATTTCCTCCGTATCCATCGCCATCAGATTGCGCAGGTACATCGAGGTCGGATGCGCAAAACTCTCGCCGATGGAAATCGTGGGGAACACCATCGGCAGCGCGCCGGCCAGCATCACACCACGCTTCACCGCCTCGATGATCTGGGGCGAATTGCCGTGGCACGGATTGTAGTCGCTATGTGTGTTGGTGATGCCGACGATGGGCCGATCGAGCGCATCGTCGGAATAGCCCATCGCCTTGATGAAGGCCTTGCGCAGGAACAGCGAGAAGCCGGCATCGCCGTAGCTGGTGAGCCCTTTGCGTAATCCGTCGGCCATTCTCGCGTTCCCAATGCTTGTTTTGAACGTTTCTTATGAAGCCACGGGAGCGGAAGTCAATGCGGCGGCTGTAGGATGGGTTGAGCGCAGGCGCAACAGCGCCGGAGCGATAACCCATCGGCGGAGCCTGCCGCGGCAACGGACAGCATGGGTTTCGCTTCGCTCAACCCTTCCTACGATTTCGGTTCCCAAATCTTGCTGAAATCGCCGGAGAATTCGGCACTGCAAAAAGCACCGCCCTGGTAAAAATCGCCGACCGGGTCCGGCTTCAGCTTGGCCTGCTCCGCCGTCGCATGATCGCGAAAATCCTCGCCCTTGCCGGTCGGGCGGTAACCGAGTTCATAGGCACGCGTGTTGTCCCACCAGGCGCGCTCGTTATAGGAGGCGCCGTACAGCACCTCGAAATGGATATCGGGATGTTCGAGCCCGATGCGGCAGAGCTGCACCAGATCGTCCGGCTTCAGCCAGATCGACAGCCGGCGCTTGTCGAGCGGCACATCTCCGAAATTGCCGATGCGCAGGCATGTCACCGAGAGACCGTGCTTGTCGGCATAGAGCGCGCCAAGCGCTTCGCCGAACACCTTGCTGACGCCGTAGCGACTGTCCGGCCGCGCGGTGACGTCCGGCGGGATCTTGCTGTGGCGCGGATAGAAGCCGACGGCATGGTTCGACGACGCGAACACGATGCGCTTCACGCCCTTCCTGCGAGCGGCCTCGAACAGGTTGTAGCAACCGATGATATTGGCCTGCAGGATCGTGTCCCACGGCCCCTCCACCGAGAAGCCACCAAAATGCAGGATGCCATCGACGCCCTCGCAAATAGCCTCAACGGCGGCGAGATCGGCGAGGTCGGCCTGTTTGAATATCTCGCCCGACTTCAGGCTCGGCGGCGTTGCGAGATCGCTGAGGACGAGATCCGGATAGATCGGCGGCAGGAGTTCGCGCAAACGCGTGCCGATGCCGCCGGAGGCGCCCGTCATCAAGATCCTTGGCATTCCCGTCCCTCGTGATGTTGTCAGTTGTCAGACAAGTATGGCGCAGCGTCAGCGTCTCAGCAAGGCAGCGCGACCGGCATTGCTTGCCGCCCATCCCTGCCGATGCTAGCAAACGCATCCGAGGAAACGACAGTGAACGAGACGCCAATGTCCGATACGTCATCGCGCGGCTGGCAGCCGGCGACCTATTATCCCGACCCCGCCATCACTGCCCTCGATCCCCGCTTCGAGAAATACTGGATCAAGCTCGGCGCCGTCGAGCGCATCGCCACCGGCCTGCGCTGGGCGGAAGGTCCGGTCTGGTTCGGCGATGGCCGCTATCTGCTGTGCTCGGACATTCCGAACAATCGCATCATCCGGTGGGATGAGGAGACCGGCGCGGTCAGCGATTTCCGCAAGCCGTCGAGTTACGCCAATGGCAATACGCGCGACCGGCAGGGCCGGCTCATCACTTGCGAGCATGGCCGGCGCCTGATCCGCACCGAATATGACGGCAGCATCACCGTGCTGATGGACAAGTTCGAGGGCAAGCGCCTGAACTCGCCGAATGACGTGGTGGTGAAATCGGACGGCTCGATCTGGTTCACTGATCCCGCCTTCGGCATCCTGAGCGATTACGAAGGCGACAAGGCGCCGTCCGAAATCGGCATGAATGTCTATCGCATTGACGGCGAGACGCTGCAGCCGAGCATCGTCGCCGACGACATCCTTGCCCCGAACGGACTGTGTTTTTCGCCGGACGAGACGATCCTCTACATCGTGGAATCGCGCGGCGTGCCGACGCGCAAAATCCTCGCTTACGATATCGCGCCCGATGGCAAGACGCTCAGAAACAAGCGCGTCGCCATCGATGCCGGTCCAGGCACACCGGACGGCATGCGCTGCGATGTCGACGGCAATCTGTGGTGCGGCTGGGGGATGGGCACGCCTGAACTCGACGGCGTGATGGTGTTCGCGCCGGACGGCACACCGATCGGCCGCATCGCGCTGCCCGAACGCTGCGCCAATGTGTGTTTCGGCGGAAGGAAGCGCAACCGCCTGTTCATGGCGGCGAGCCAGTCGATCTATGCCGTCTATGTGAACACGCAGGGCGCGCTCGGGGGA
>JAEXHR010000081.1 GCA_023449855.1 Pseudomonadota bacterium
GGCGCGGTCCGTCAGCGCATGAAGAAGCAACTCACAGCGCCTCTCGGCACCGCCCTGTCACCGCCCCGCTACGCCTGACGCCTCGAGCGTCACCGCATCCCACCTCGCAGATCGTGACGATCGCGAACCACCCCTCTCAGTGAGGCGGGACGGGGCGGAGGATGAGACGGAAGAGGAATATTGTCAAGAACAAAAATAGAACAAAATGCATCGGGCCGTAAGGCGGATGAGCGGAGCGTCATCCGCCGGCCGAGTTCATGACGGAGACTCCGCGGCGGATGACGGCTTCGCCTCATCCGCCCTACGGCTGCTACGCTCGCTTCTTCGCAGCCTTCTTGCCGGGCGCCTTGGTCGCGCGAACGCGCGTTGCGGCCTTCTTCACCGCCGGCCCGCCTTCCTTCTCCAACGCCTCGCGGACCATCTTGAACTCCTTGAGGTCGTCGCCATCGACCACCGGGAATTTCAGATCGAGCTGCTCCAGCGCGTGCACGATGCTCGAGCCGATCACCACGCGTGCGAACCATTTGCGATCCGCCGGCACCACATGCCATGGCGCATGCGCCTTCGCGGTTCGGTCGATCATGTCTTCATAGGCGTGCTGATACTTATCCCATAGCGCGCGCTCGGAGACATCGGCCATGGAGAACTTCCAGTTCTTCGCCGGCTCATCGAGACGCGAGAGGAAGCGCTCGCGCTGCTCTTCCTTGGAGACGTTGAGGAAGAATTTGAGCACCACCGTGCCATTGCGCGCGAGATACTTTTCGAAGGCCGCGATGTCCTCGAAGCGCTCCTTCCAGATATGCTTCGTCACCAGCTCCTGCGGGATCTTCTGCTTGGCGAGAATCTCCGGATGCACGCGCACCACGAGACATTCTTCGTAGTAGGAGCGATTGAAGATACCGATACGCCCGCGTTGCGGCAGCGCGATGCTGCTGCGCCACATGAAGTCGTGATCGAGCTCGTTCGACGACGGCTGCTTGAACGAGGTGACCTCGCAGCCCTGCGGATTGATGCCGTCGAACACCGCCTCGATGGCGCTGTCCTTGCCGGCGGCATCCATGCCCTGGAAGATCAGGAGCAGCGACCAGCGATCCTGCGCATAAAGTTTCTCCTGCAGCTCCTGCAGCCGGCGGCGATTGACCTCAATAATCCGCTTGCCCGCCTCCTTGTGCAGGCCGCCGCAGGCATTGGTGTGGTGATCCCTGAGGCGGAAGGTTTTCGATCCATCGACACGATAGGGATCGACATAGGACTTCAAGGTCGCCTTGGCGGATTTGGCAGGCATCGGGGCACTCCGGACGTCAACGCGCGAGCGTAGCGCGTCCGGTTCCCGCGCGCCAGCGATCACAAATGCGCGGCGAGAAATGCTCGCACATAGAGCGGCATCCTGTCGTTGACGTCGGCGGTGCTACGGACCAGGTGAACGGCGCTGAATTCACGATGCGCCTGCGCTGCGATGTTGGCTTCGACCTTCGCCTGCAGCTCGGCACCCGGACAATCGAGACCGAGCACGCGGACCATGGCAACGACGCCGCGAGCGATAATCACGTCCCAGGCATCCGCGGCGCGATAGTCCGTGTCAGCCAGACCCGTCTCTTCCAGCGTCTCTCTCCGGACGCTATCCACCAGATCGACCACCGAGCCGCGCAGGTCGCTGCGATCGGGCGTACCTGATGCAAAGTAGATCTTGCCAGCGTTGCTTGTGTTCGCCGCCATCTCGCCGAGCAGGAAAGCGCCGTCGCTGGAGCGCAGGGCGCCAGCGCCAAAGCCGTTGAACACCCCTTCGTCCGGGAAGCCCCAATCGCGCCAGGCGAGAAAGCTCGCGAAATCCGTTTCGAAATATTCGGCGTGCAACGTCTCGGCATCAAAGCGATGACTGCGCCCGAGCAGGATGCGACCATTGAAGAGTTCGGGGATCTTGCGTTGCTCTTCGGCGAAATGCGCATCGATCCGCGCGCGATGCTCGGTCGCGAACGGCCATTGCCAGTCGGTGAGTGTCAGAGCGAGTCTGCGAACGCGTCGCGGAACGGGGAGAAAAGTCATCAACGACCTTTATTTGCTGCCAGCCTTGTACTGCTCGACATATTTGTTCGTATAGGTCTTGCTGACATCGATATTGGCCTTTGCAACTTCGGGCGAGCCTTCGCTGAACACCGCAAGCACGGCGGCGGCGCCTTTCGGGTCCATCAGTCCGGTCTCCGAATACATCGGGATCGTGTTTCTGAGCGCGGCGAGATAGAGCTCCTTGTCCTTGCCAACCATCGTCTCCGGCATCTTCGCCATGATTTCTTCCGGCGAATGGCTGTGAATCCATTTCAGCGTGTTCATCATCGCTGACGTGAGCGCCTGCACTTCCTTGTCGTGGCTCTTGATCCAGGCCGTGGTCGTATAGAGCGCACCGCCGGGATATTCGCCGCCGAACACATCCAGCGTGTCCTTCTGGGTGCGGGTATCGCTGAGAATCTTGAGGTCTTTGTGGCTGCCCTGCAGCACGGTGACGGCGGGATCGAGCATCACGGCCGCATCGATCTGGCCCTGCTGCATCGCTGCGACGGCGGTGGCGCCGAGGCCGATGCCGATGACCGCCGTGCCCATGGGATCGAGACCGTTCTTCCTGAGCTGATATTTGAGGAAGAAATCGGTGGAGGAGCCGGGCGCGCTGACGCCGACTTTCTTGCCGGCGAGGTCCTTGATGGAATTGATCTTGCCGGTCTGCTTCGGCGACACCACCAGCACGAGGCCGGGATAGCGGTCATAGACCACGAAGCTCTGCAGCTCCTGCTTCTTCGCGGCGAGATTGACGCAGTGATCGAAATAGCCGGAGACCACATCGGCACTGCCGCCGAGCACGGCCTTCAACGCATCGGAGCCGCCCTTGAGATCGACCAGCTCGACATCGAGCCCGGCCTTCTCATATTCGCCGAGTTGCTTGGCGAGGACGGTGGGTAGATAGCAGAGGCACGCGCCGCCACCGACTGCGATGGTGACCTTGGTTTGCGCGGAAGCCGCCTGCGCGAAGCCGATGGCGACGATGAGAGCGAATACAAATCGCATCAGACGGATCCTCCCGGTGGCTTTTCTGTAGGGTCGGCAAAGCGAAGCGTGCCCACCTCTTTAACACAGAGAGTCGCTCAACCGTAGGGCGGATTAGCCGAAGGC
>JAEXHR010000090.1 GCA_023449855.1 Pseudomonadota bacterium
GCATTATTCTATGGGGGCCGTGCAGGGTGTCAACCGCGCATAGCGGCTTTCAAGGCACACCGGATCGCACAAAAAGCCGATTTTTCTGTTTGGTTGACACAAAGCATGTGGATGTGACTCGGCCGACTCTTGCGCGTGAGTCGCGGCATCATGTAGTTTTTGGCCTGTCGGATACGACATCTCGTGCGGCAGTAGACCCTTGTACACTATCGGTACGGCGTAAGGCCGGAAGCAGTCATGCATCCGGTGAGCGCTAAGGGATTCTGACAACGAGGTTTTTGACGATTTCAAGTCGCAGCGCAGAGCCGATCCGGCTGGGCGCTTACGAAGGGATTTAGCGATGACGGTAATCACGTGGACCGACGATCGCGTCGAACAGCTGAAGAAACTCTGGGAAGGCGGCCTTTCTGCCAGCCAGATCGCAGCGGAGCTGGGTAACGTCACCCGTAACGCCGTGATCGGCAAGGTGCATCGGCTTGGCCTGTCGGGCCGCGCCAAGAGCCCCTCTTCTGCCGCGCCGCGCCCGCGCAAGCCGCGTCCGGCCCAGCAGATGGTGCGGATGCCGCGCCCGGTGGCCCGTGGCAACACCGCGCTCGCCCACAATTACGAAGTGGAAATGGAGCCGGATCCGATCGCGGTCGACAATGTGATCCCGATCAGCCAGCGCCTGCAGCTGGTCGAGCTCAATGACGCCACCTGCCACTGGCCGGTGGGCGATCCGGCCAGCGCCGACTTCTATTTCTGCGGCGGCAAGGCCGTCGCCGGCGCGCCTTATTGCGCGCATCACTCGCGCATCGCCTATCAGCCGGCGAGCGATCGCCGCCGCACGGCGCCGAAGCCGGTGCGCTAAGGCTGCTACTCACAAGCAAACAAAAATGCCCGGCGATCAGCCGGGCATTTTTCGTTTTGGGGCGATGAGAGAAGAGCGACATACTCCGCACCCTCATGGTGAAGAGGCGCACAGCGCCGTCTCGAACCATGAGATGAGACGCTCCATCGCCATCCTTCGAGACGCCGCTGAGCGGCTCCTCAGGATAAGGATGGAGTCTGTGGAGGCAGAGAATTACTCCGCCGCCTTGTCGAAACGATCGTCGAGCGCATAGCCGGCGCCGCGAACGGTGCGGATCGGGTCGGGCTCGCCAGCCGGATTCAGCAGCTTGCGGAGACGGCCGATGTGAACGTCCACCGTGCGCTCGTCGATATAGATGTCGCGGCCCCAGACGCTGTCCAGCAGCTGTTCGCGGCTGAACACCCGGCCGGGATGCTCGAGGAAAAATTCAAGCAGGCGATATTCGGTCGGGCCGAGATCGATCGGGCGCGACGCACGGACCACGCGGCGTTTGTCGCGATCAAGCTCGATATCGCCGAAGGCAAGCACGGTGGCGAGACGCTCCGGCGCCGCACGGCGCAGAAGGCCCTTCACGCGGGCCAGCAGTTCCGGCACCGAGAACGGCTTGACGATGTAGTCGTCGGCGCCGGTGGCGAGGCCGCGAACACGCTCGCTCTCCTCACCGCGGGCGGTGAGCATGATGATCGGCAGCGCCTTGGTCTCCGGCCGCGCCCGCAGGCGACGGCAGAGTTCGATGCCGGACAGGCCGGGCAACATCCAGTCGAGGACCACGAGGTCCGGCACGCGCTCTTTCAGGCGGGTGTCGGCATCGTCGCCGCGGGCAACCGTCTCGACGTCGTAACCTTCGGCGTCGAGATTGTAGCGCAGCAGCGTGGTCAGAGCTTCCTCGTCTTCCACTACCAGAATGCGCGCGTTCATATGGCTTCCTATCCTTCGTTCAGGCAAAGGCGAACAAGTCGCGGCGAGCCTCAGCTCGCCGGAGTCGCGAAGTTGGTCATGTCGCCCTTCGGGCGCTTGTCGACCATCTGCTGACCTTCGATCATGTAGAACACGGTTTCGGCGATATTGGTCGCGTGATCGCCGATCCGTTCGATGTTCTTGGCACAGAACATCAGATGGATGCAGAACGAGATGTTGCGCGGATCTTCCATCATGTAGGTGAGGAGTTCGCGGAACAGCGAGGTGCAGATCGCGTCGATTTCCTCGTCGCCCTTCCACACGCTCATCGCGGCCGGCAGATCGTGCGCGGCATAGGCGTCAAGCACGGCCTTGACCTGGGTGTTCACCAGATCGGTCATGTGCTCGAGGCCGCGGATCAGCTTCAGCGGGTGGAAATCGCTGTCCAGCGCATTGACGCGCTTGCCGATATTCTTGCTGAGATCGCCGATGCGCTCGAGATCGGTGGCAACGCGGAGCGCGCCGACGATCTCGCGCAAGTCGACGGCCATCGGCTGACGCTTGGCGATGGTGAGAACGGCGCGTTCTTCGATCAGCCGCTGCAGGTGATCGATTTCAGCGTCGGTCGCCACCACGCGTGCGCCGAGGGCGACGTCGCGGCGGATCAGGGCATCGACGGACTCGACGATCTGACGCTCGGCCAGGCCGCCCATCTCGGCGACGAGACGGGTCAGTTCCTGAAGATCGTCGTCGAAGGCCTTGGTCGTGTGTTCAAAAGCCATAGCTCAATCCTCTTGCGAGTATATCGCGTCAGCCGAAACGGCCGGTGATGTAATCCTGGGTGCGGCGGTCGCTCGGCGAAGTGAAGATCTTGTTGGTCTGATCGAACTCAACGAGCTCACCGAGATACATGAAGGCGGTGGTGTCGGAGACACGCGCGGCCTGCTGCATGTTATGGGTCACGATGGCAATCGTGTACTGATCCTTGAGTTCGTCGATCAGCTCTTCGACCTTGGCAGTCGAGATCGGATCGAGCGCCGAGCAAGGCTCGTCGAACAGGATCACTTCCGGACGCACAGCAATGGTGCGGGCGATGCACAGACGCTGCTGCTGACCGCCCGACAGGCTGAGGCCCGACGCGTTGAGCTTGTCCTTGACTTCGTTCCACAGCGCGCCGCCGCGCAGCGCCTTCTCGACGCGCACATCCATCTCCGCCTTGGAGATCTTCTCGTAGAGGCGGATGCCGAAGGCGATGTTTTCATAGATCGTCATCGGGAACGGGGTCGGCTTCTGGAACACCATGCCGATGCGGGCACGCAGCAGGTTGAGATCGAGCTTCGGATCCAGAATGTTCTGGCTGTCCAGCATGACCTGACCTTCCGCGCGCTGACCGGGATAGAGGTCGTACATGCGGTTGAAGATGCGCAGCAGCGTGGACTTGCCGCAGCCCGACGGACCGATGAAGGCGGTGACGCGGTTGGTGGCGAGGTTCAGGTTGATCTTCTTCAGGGCGTGGTGTTCGCCGTAGTAGAAGTTCAGATCGCGCACGCTGACCTTGGGACGGGCATCGCCCTGCACCACGGACGGGGGCGGCATCGAAACGCTGGGATTGCCGGCAGAGACGGAGAGATCACTCATTTTGCTTTCCTCTCGGCGCCGAGAATGCGCGCGCCAATGTTCAGGGCAAGAACGGTCAAGGTGATGATCAGCGCGCCACTCCAGGCGAGCTGCTTCCAGTATTCGTAGGGGCTCTGGACGAAGTTGTTGATGGTGACCGGCAGGTTGGCCATCGTGCGCGAGAGATCCAGGCTGAAGAACTGGTTGCTCAGCGCGGTGAACAGCAGCGGCGCGGTTTCACCGGCGACACGGGCGGTCGCCAGCAGCACGCCGGTGATGAGACCGGCACGTGCCGCACGGTAGGCGATCCGCTTGATCACCAGCGAGCGCGGCAGGCCGAGCGCCGAGGCCGCTTCACGCAGCGGATTGGGAACGAGGCCAAGCATGTCTTCCGTGGTGCGGACCACGACCGGGATCACGATCACGGCGAGCGCCAGCGAGCCGGCGATGGCCGAGAAGCCCCGCATCGGCACCACCACCGCGCCATAGATGAACAGGCCGATGATGATCGAAGGCGCCGACAGCAGCACGTCGTTGATGAAACGGATCACCGAGGTGAGCTTGTCGTGCTTGCCGTATTCCGCGAGATAGGTGCCGGCGAACAGGCCGAGCGGCGCACCGATGCCGACGCCGATCACCGTCATGATGAGCGAGCCGACAATGGCGTTGAGCAGGCCGCCTTCGGTCGAGCCGGGGGGCGGCGTGTTCTGGGTGAAGATCTGCACGCTGATGCCGGCGAGTCCGTTGTAGAACAGCGTGATCAGGATCAGAGCCAGCCAGGTGACGCCGAACACGGCGGCGCCCATGCAGAGACCACGAACGATCTTGTCGTTGCGACGGCGGGAGAGATAGATCGGATTGACGCTCATGACTTACTTTCCTGCCTTCTGTTCGAGGCGCAGCAGCATCAGACGCGCGGCCGACAGCACCAGGAAGGTGAGCACGAACAGCAGCAGACCGAGCAGGATCAGGCCCGATTGATGCAGACCGTCACTCTCCGCGAATTCGGAGGCGATCGCCGCCGAGATCGTCGTACCGGGGCCGAATAGCGAGCCGGTGATGCGGAACGAGTTGCCGATGATGAAGGTCACCGCCATCGTCTCGCCGAGCGCACGGCCAAGGGCCAGCATCACGCCACCGATCACGCCGACGCGGGTGTAGGGAATGACGACATTCTTGACGACTTCCCAGGTGGTGCAGCCGACGCCGTAAGCCGCTTCCTTGAGCACCGGAGGCACCGTCTTGAACACGTCGACCGAGATCGCCGTAATGAAGGGCAGCACCATGATGGCGAGGATGAGCGACGCGTTGAATAGCGACAGATAGGACGGCGGACCGGCGAAGATGGTGCCGAGCACCGGCACGCCTTCAAAGGTGTTGATCAGGAACGGCTGGAAGTGGTTGGCCAGGAACGGGCCGAGCACGAAGAAGCCCCACATGCCGTAGATGATCGACGGAATGCCTGCGAGCAGCTCGACGGCCATGCCGATGGGGCGACGCAGCCAGTTCGGGCACAACTCGGTGAGGAAGATCGCGATGCCGATGCCGACCGGAATGGCGATGGCCATGGCGATCACAGAGGTGACCAGCGTGCCATAGATCGGGCCGAGCGCGCCCAGCACCGGCGGTTCAGCCGACGGCGCCCAGCGCTGCGTGGTCAGGAAGGAGAAGCCGAACTCCTTCAGCGCGGGCCACGCACCGGCAATGAGCGAGAGGATGATACCGCCGAGAATGAACAGAACCGAGAGCGCCGAAATGCGCGTCAGCCAGTAGAAAACCTGGTCGCCGGTCTTGAAAGCGTTGAGCGCCTTGGCGCGATCATACGGTCCAGCGGCGTCCATCGAAGAGCTCTGTACGGCCATATCTGCCACGCCCAGTCCCCTGTGTTGTTACCTGATACCCGAAACACGACACCCTGAATGGGCCTGTCAGGGCGCGAAGTCAGACAAGATTAAAGAAACGAATAAATCAGTCAGAAAGAAGCGGAGGAGAGATGCCCCTCTCCTCCGCCAGAGAGCTGAAACTTAGCTCTTGATGTCCGCAGACCAGGTCTTTTCGATCAGCTTGACGACCGAGTCCGGCATCGGGATGTAGTCGAGCTCTTCGGCAGCCTTGGCGCCCTTCTCGAACGACCACTTGAAGAACTTCAGCGCTTCAGCCGACGCCGCCTTGTCGGTCGGGGTCTTGTGCATGAGGATGAAGGTCGCAGCGGTGATCGGCCACGAAGCGTCGCCCGGCTGGTCGGTCAGGATCACGTAGTAACCCGGAGCCTTGGCCCAGTCGGCGTTGCCGGCGGCAGCCTGGAAGGCAGCGATGGTCGGCTGCACCGACTTGCCAGCCTTGTTGATCATGCCGGCATAGGTCAGCTTGTTCTGCTTGGCATAGGCGTATTCGACGTAACCGATGGCGTTCTTGGTCTGGCCGACGTTGCCAGCGACGCCTTCGTTGCCCTTGGCGCCAACGCCAACCGGCCACTCGACGGCGGTGCCGGTGCCAACCTTGGTCTTCCAGTCAGCCGAAGCCTTCGAGAGATAGTCGGTGAAGTTGAAGGTGGTGCCCGAACCGTCCGAACGGCGAACGACGGTGATGTCGGCCGACGGCAGCTTCAGCTTCGGATTGAGCTTGGCGATCGAAGCGTCGTCCCACTTCTTGACGGTGCCGAGATAGATGTTGGCGAGCACCTCGCCCGAGAGAACGAGTTCACCCGACTTGATGCCTTCGAGGTTCACGACCGGAACGATCGCGCCCATCACCATCGGCCACTGAACCAGGCCATCCTTGTCGAGCTGCTCGGCCTTGAGCGGCGCGTCGGTGGCACCGAAGGTCACGGTCTTGGCCTGGATCTGCTTGATGCCAGCGCCCGAACCGATCGACTGATAGTTCAGACCGTTGCCGGTTTCCTTCTTATAGGCGTCGGCCCACTTCGAGTAGACCGGGAAGGGGAAGGTCGCGCCGGCACCGGTGATGTCGGCGGCGAAGGCCGAGGTCGACGCGGCCACGAGGCCCGCAGCGACGATCGCTTTGAGGAATTTCATGGGTATCTCCAATTTGTCGTGAGCGACGCGCAGATGCGCCCGATTGCGCTCACCCCGCCCATGTAGGTGCGGTCAGTTGACCTTTTATGATGATTGGATGACAGTTGGATGACGACGACAGCACCTTGAAATCGCTACTGTTTTTCTGATTTTTACGCCGCATTGCGGGCGAAAATCGCGATTTCGGCCCGCTTTCATGACAGGGCTTGCGCCTCGCAAAAAACCGGGCTCCAGCGGTTAACAATATGTTTCCACGAGAGGAATCCGGTATTTTCAACAGCGATCGGGAGCGGCCGTCCGGAGCGCAAAAACCTCACGGTGACGCCATGCCGCAGGGGTCGTCAGCGGCAAAAATGGACGCAAGAAAGAGCAGCGCATCGGCATATCCAGCTGCCCCGAAGCAGAGGCGTAACGGTCGATGGACTGCGGCGGCCGTCAGGCGGCTGGATTCCCTACCTTCGCCTGCGGGAATGCGGCGGTGAACGTCGCCCCGTTCTTCGGCACGCTCTCGATCAGCAGGCGACCACGGTGGCGGTTGAGAATGTGCTTGACCAGCGACAGGCCGAGGCCGGTACCGCCCTGGGCGCGACTGTCGCCGACATCCACCCGGTAGAAGCGTTCGGTGAGCCGCGGGAGGTGCTCCGGGGCAATGCCAGGGCCGAAATCCCGGACGGAGACGCGGATTTCGGAGGCGCCGTCGGTGGTCGAGGCATGGGCCAGCGTAACCTCCACGCGGCCTCCGGACGCGCCGTATTTCAGCGCGTTCTCGATCAGGTTCTCGAACAGCCGCAGCAATTCCTCGCGGTCGCCGGCGACGGTCACCGCCCCTTCGGGCAGATGCATCTCGATCTTCACGCCGCGCTCGGTGGCCATCAGTTCCAGACTGTCACCGACCTGGCGAATGATCGGCAGGATATCGATCAGCGTGTCGGGACGGACATGGGCGGAGAGTTCGACCCGCGACAGCGACAACAGATCGTCGATCAGGCGCGCCATGCGCGTAGCCTGGGTATGCATGATGCCGAGGAAACGCTCGCGCGCCCGCGGATCGTCCTTGGCCGGGCCTTGCAGCGTATCGATGAAGCCCGACAGCGCCGCCAGCGGCGTGCGCAGCTCATGGCTGGCATTGGCGACGAAATCGGCGCGCATTTCCTCGACCCGGCGGATCGGCGTCTGATCGTGAAACGTCATCAGCATGCAGGTGTCAGTGCCGCCGAAGGC
>JAEXHR010000184.1 GCA_023449855.1 Pseudomonadota bacterium
CCCCATTAGCTGGGAGCAGCCGTAGATCCCAGCTCATTTCGTCAGGCTGATTGACGTCTCAGCCGAGGCGTGCTGCGCTATCTTGAAGGTCCGCAGTGGGCCGATAGCATCGGCAAGGCGGAGATAAGCGACCGGCATCTATGTCCCGCATTGTGTGAGTTCATGTGCCGAGCAGCGAACGGCAGCTATGCCGCAGCCGAAGACGCATCGGCGCTCGGTGTCCGCTGCAAGACCCTATAGACAGTCGGCCTTGATACGTCGAACAGCTCTGCCAGATCGCTGATCGAGTAATCACCCGTGTCGTACATGCGGCGCAATTCTGTCTGACGGCGATCCGATAGCTTTGGCTTTTTGCCCTTCAGCCGTCCCTTGGCACGGGCAATGGCCATACCTTCCTTGGTGCGCATTCTGACAAGGTCAGCCTCAAACTCAGCAAAGGTAGCGAGGATGTTGAAGAACATCTTACCCATCGGATCGGTCGGGTCATGGACCGAGGCGCCCAATGCCAGTTTCACCCCGCGCTTTTCCAGTTCATCTGCGATGGCCCGGGCGTCAGGAACCGACCGCGCCAGCCGGTCCAGTTTCGGCACGACAAGCGTGTCCCCTTCGCGGACTGCTGCCAGTGCTTGGGCCAGACCTGGCCGCTCCCGGTTCGTGCCAGTGAGGCCATGATCGGTATAAATCCGGTCTTCCGCCACATCGAGGTCGAGGAGCGCAGTCCGTTGTGCGGAAAGGTCCTGCTTGTCGGTTGAGCACCGGGCATAGCCGACACGAGTTTTCGTCATGGATGCATCCTTGAACCAGAATTAGCCAAACTTCGTTTTGGCCGTGATCGCATGTAACGCAAAAGGCCCCTTCAATGATACTATAACCGGACCAGTCAAATGAGAATCGTTTTCCGTTGCAAACACTGGGAGCAGTTCGTTGATAATCCGGTGTCCGTTCACCGATCCTCTTGCGGACACAAGACCAAGCGACCCCATGGTCGCATGCAGATTGCCCTGCCGATAACTGGCGTTCTAGGTTCGTTCTTCAACTTGGCCAAAATCCCAGCTTCGAGCCGACAGGGCCTTATAACAATCGCGTAGCCCGGCCGCTCCGACGGGTCGCGTTGTTGTAGTAGCTTGACGCCTGCTGCACCGATCGGTGGCGCGACTGCT
Organism: Pseudomonadota bacterium; assembly: GCA_023449855.1. GTDB lineage: Bacteria > Pseudomonadota > Alphaproteobacteria > Rhizobiales > Xanthobacteraceae > Tardiphaga. The sequence continues at coordinate 1,161 of JAEXHR010000184.1, forward strand.
CCATCGCCTCCGGCAAAGGAACGCCCCGGTTTGCGGCTTCGGTCAAATAGCCCGACCGCAACCCGTGCGCGGAAAACTCCCCCGCCTCCAGCCCGGCCATCGTCGCCCGCTGTTTGACAATATCGTTGATCGCCTTCGGATCGAGCGCCCGACGGGAAACATTCCCCCAGCGATCAATCGCCCGAAACACACTGCCACTTTCAATCTTGGCGGCAACAAGCCAGGCGTTCAGGGCATCAACCGGCCGGCCGGTCAGAAAGACAACTTCATCGCTGTCGCCGCTGCTGGTCTTTGTGCGGCCGAGATGGATTGACAGCGAGGGCAGGGGAGCCCCGCCCTCAACGGCGATCGGCGGCTCAGCCGTCAACTGTTCCCTGCGCAGCCCGGCAATCTCGCTGCGACGGCGCCCACCCGACGCAAAGCCAACCATTAGGATGGCGCGATCGCGGATGTCACGAAGGCTCTCGCCGGCACAAGTGGCTAGCATTTTTGCCATGATGTCTCCGGTGACCGCCTTGGCGCTCTTGCGGCGGCGTTGGCGTGGCACGGCACGAACGGCGAGCCGGATTGCGGACTTAAGGGCAGGGGAGGCAAAAGCGCCGTCGAAACCGCGCCACTTGGTCAGTGTCGACCAGTTGGCCAGACGCCGGCGCACGGTATCGGGCGCGTGCGGCCCGGTTGATCTGAGAAGGCCGCCATCTCGAAGGGCCTGGTCAACCTCAGCCGGCATGCCATGGTCCGGATCGGTTTCGCGCCTCGCTGGGTCCCAGAGGTGATGGGCGACAAACTTAAGGAGCAGCGCCTCGGGCGCCGGCCAGGGAAGGGCGCCGCCAGTCGCGGCATGCGACCAGGCTTCGAGATAGCCGAGATCGGAGGTCAACGCCCGCAGCGTATTCTCACCCATACCTTCGTTGATCAGGTGACACAGGGTCTCGACGTCCTGGTCGGTCAGGATTTCGGCAAGCTTGTCACGTCGGTCGATCGGCAGCACCGACGCGATGGTGTCGAGCTGTTCGGCGCGGTTTAAAACATTCTGGGTGACAGACGATACCGACAAGGTCTTTTTCGTCATGGGACATGTCCAATGCTAAATGTGCGTTTGCAAAAGTTACGGAAAGCCCGTATATTCCGGAACAAAGGAGTTCTGCCATGACCTCGACCGTGACAGCAGCAGCCGTTTCCAAGAATTTTGGCGCCTATCAGGATGCCGCAGTCCGCGAGCCGGTGATTATTACCAAGAACGGCCGACCGCGCACGGTTCTGATCGCCTATGAGGACTATCTGCGTCTGGCCAGACGCGACCGTCGCGTGGATCTCACCACGGCGATGAGTGACGATGAACTTGCCGCCATTGAAGCGTCGCAGATGGAGCCGGGTCTCGATCATCTCAACGTCGAACTGCTGACGGGCAAACATGCTGCCGACTGAACCAAAAGTCGGTTGGGTCTTTCGTTATTCCTATCTCTGGCATTGGCAGCATCTCGAGGGCCGGGAGGAGGGCGACAAGGACCGTCCGGCGCTGGTGTTGGCGATTGTTGCGACCCTGGACGATGGCACGCCCGCAGTCCGTGTCCTGCCGATCACGCACTCGCCGCCCTCTGATCCGAGTGACGCGATCGAAATCCCGCCGGCGACAAAACGGCGTCTTGGACTGGACGACGAACGCTCCTGGATTATCCTGACGGAAAGCAACCGGTTTGTCTGGCCGGGACCGGATGTCCGGCCCGTTGACAGCGAAACAGGCTACCTTGGCCCTTTGCCACCGGCATTGTTCAACGAGATCAAGCGCCGCTTTGTCGAACTGGCGCGCGGCCAGCGTCATCGCGCCACGGGCCGCAGCGAATAGCGGCTTAGCTGTGGTCGCGGACCTTGGCTGGCCGCGTCTTTGATCTGCAATATCGAGCAAAATGGGTCCTTTGTGACCGTCCTAGCGCCCAATTTTACCGATTTACGGTCTCAAATCAATCACTTCCGATAAGCATTACCAATCGTTTTGCTCGCCTAGAAACTGCTCTTGAAGAGGCGTCGGCATCGGGATTGTGCCAATACGGCCTCCACCGCCAGAAAGATGCATTGATGACGTGTTTCGTTCCCTCCTTGCAAGCGAAAGA
>JAEXHR010000221.1 GCA_023449855.1 Pseudomonadota bacterium
CAAGGGGGAGGGTAAGGTAGGCCATCTACTTCCCCTCAAACGCCGCGATCAGCGTCTCCAGCTGCTCGCGCTCACCCTCCGCCTTCTCGCTCGGATCGAACAGGACATTGCGGAGCAGGAAATACTCCGTCTCATCCTCGATCCGCCCGCGCTTGAGCGTGCGTGCATAGTGCCGCGAATAACGCCGGCGCAGTTCGGAGAGGGAGGGAATGTCATGCAGCCGCAGTTCGCTGTCGAATTTTGCGACCTCCATCGGTGTGAACTGCAGCGACATGTCCATGCAGTCACTCACGGCCTCGCGCAGCGCTGCGGGCGTCATCGTTTGTGCGTCGATCAGCAGCTTTTCAGCGGGCCGGTATTTTCCCGCGAAGAAGGACAGGAAGTCCTTCAAGCGGGTTTCATCGATGTCAGTCTCGTCCGGCATATAGAATCCCCTGCACCACCACTCCGTCCCTCATCCTGAGGAGCGCGTTCTTGCGCGCGTCTCGAAGGATGGCCGCAAGCTCCGGAGCCACGCCAGCTCATGGTTCGAGACGCGCGCCAGGGCGCGCTCCTCACCATGAGGGGCCGAGTGCGTGGCTGCAAACCTACCAGCTCGCCGTGGCCTTCATGGTCGGCGCGCCCTTGTCGTTGGCGGTCCAGACCTCATAGCCATTCGAGATCTCGTTCGCGTTCACCGTGAAATCGGCGCCGTCGAACAGCGGCGACACGCCGCGATAGCTGAACTTTGCCGGCGCCTTGCCGCCCTTGAGCTTCGCGGCAAACTCCACCAGCAGCGCCGCCTGCAGCGGGCCGTGGAAGACGAGGCCGGGATAGAACTCGACCTTGGTGACATAGTCGCGGTCGTAATGGATGCGGTGGCCGTTGAAGGTCAGTGCGGAGTAGCGGAACAGCAAAACGGGATCGGCGTAGTGCGTTTCCTGATGCTGGACGGCGGGAAGCTCCTTCGGCGCGGGTGCCGGCGGCGTCATGCTGGTCGGCATGTCGCGATAGACGATGTCCTGGCGCTCGCGGATGGCGACGCCGCGCGGCGTCGAGATCACATGTTCCACATTGACGAAGCACAGCGTGCCGGTGGAGCCGGTCTTGATGTTGACGTCGAGGATGGTCGATTTGCGATTGACCTCGTCGCCGACGCGGAGCGGTTCGATGAACTGCACCTCGCCGCCGGCCCACATGCGGCGCGGCAGCGGCACCGGCGGCAGGAAGCCGCCACGGGCGGGATGGCCGTCCGGGCCGAGCTTGTCCATGGCGGCCACCGGCTGCGCCAGGCACCAATGGGTGGTGAAGGGGGCGGCGTCGCCGGTCTTCGGCGTACCGATGTCGAGGAACAGCGTGGCGCGCAGGCCCTTCACCAGCTGCGCGGTGATCACGTCGGACTGCTCGTCGGTGCGGCCGATCCACTGCTTGAGATGATCGATGTCGAGTTGGTCGGTCATGTCAGCTCCTGACTTCTGCAAGCTTACTTCTGGACTTGGCCGATGCCGGGCACCGCGCCATAGCTGCGATCCGCATCCATCCAGATCGCGCCGGGCGCGGGATAGGCGACCGGGCCGTTCGGCGTATCCACGGTGATACGGCGCAGATGCGGATGTTTTGACAGATCCGCCATGGTGTTGACTTCGGCGAAGGCGATGTCGGCATCGCTCAGGCGCTGCAACAGTTCCTCGCGGGTGAGCGAGGCAAAGATGTCGCCGACCACCTTGTCGGTGTAGTCGCGGTTATGCACGCGCTCGACATTGTTGGTCATCTTCGGATCCGTTGCGAGCTCGGCATTGCCGAGCACCCTAGCGCACAGGATCTTCCATTCGCGCTCGCTCTGGATCGAGATCAGGATGCCCTTGCCTTCCTTCGAATGGAACACGCCATAGGGCGCGATCGAGGGATGGGCGAGGCCCATGCGCTTCGGCTCCTTGCCGTTCTCGGCATTGAGGAGCGGCACGGTCAGCCAGTCGGCCATCACGTCGAACATGGAGATGCGGATATCCGCGCCTTCGCCCGACACGCTGCGCCCGATCAGCGCTTCGAGGATCGCGGCATGGGCGGCGGCGCCGGTGGCGATGTCGACGATGGAGACACCGACGCGCGACGGGCCTTCCGGCCCGCCGGTGATGGAAGCGAGGCCGCTCTCGGCCTGGATCAGGAGATCATAGGCTTTGCGATGCGCATAGGGGCCGGTATCGCCATAGCCGGTGATGGTGGCGCAGATCAGCCGCGGATAATCCTTGCGCAGGCGCTCCAGCGTGAAGCCGAGCTTGTCCATGGAGCCGGGCTTGAGATTCTGGATCAGCACGTCGGCGGTGGCGATCAGCTCTTCGAGCTGCTTGCGGCCTTCCGGGGTGGCGAGATCGACCACGGCGGAATCCTTGCCGCGATTGAGCCAGACGAAATAGCTGCTCTGGCCTTTGGCCGCCGCATCATAGCCGCGGGCAAAATCGCCTTCCGGGCGTTCGATCTTGATCACATGGGCGCCGGCATCGGCCAGGCGCGAACTGCAATAGGGCGCCGCCACGGCCTGTTCGACAGCGACGACGGTGAGGCCTTTGAGCGGCAGCATATGATTTCCCCGAATTTATCAGCCGTCATTGCGAGCGCAGCGACTTGTCCGCCGTAGCTCGAGGAGCGAAGGCGGAAGCAATCCAGAAAGCCACGGGGAAGACTGGATTGCTTCGTCGCAAGGGCTCCTCGCAATGACGGAGGAGGGGCCTGCGCGTGAAAACGCGATCAGTACGAGCGCGGCATTCCGAGCACATGCTCGGCCACGAATGACAAGATCAAATTCGTCGAGATCGGCGCCACCTGATACAGCCGGGTCTCGCGGAACTTGCGCTCGACGTCGTATTC
>JAEXHR010000381.1 GCA_023449855.1 Pseudomonadota bacterium
TTCCCGGATTGCGCTGCGCTCCATCCGGGCTACGCCTTCCTACCCCTTCAAATTCTTCAGCAGGAACGTCAGCGCCGTCTGCGCGAACATCTGCATGTTCCCCTGCCGGTCGCTGCTGCCCGTTTCCAGCGTCATGACTTCATTTGCCGGCCCGGCCACGGCGATACAGCTATGCCCGGCGGCATCGCCATAGCGATTGCCCGACGGCCCCGTAGCTCCTGTCTCCGACAATCCCCAATCGCATCCCAACTTCTCGCGGATCTGCTTCGCCAGCAGCTGCGCGTAGGGCTCTGACGACGACCGCATGCCCGGCACCCGAAACGCATCGTCGGGGATGTCCATCAGCGCCCGCCGCGCATCGCGCGTATAGATCACGCCGCCGCCGATGAAATAGGCGGAAGCGCCGGGAACGGAGAGCAGCGCCGCCGAGATCAATCCGCCTGTCGATGACTCGGCGACACCAATCGTCTGCTTGCGCGCGATGAGTTCGATCGCGACTTTCTCGGCGAGTGGGAGCAGGTCCTTCACGACTTCACTCCCACCTTCCTGGGTGCCAGCGAACCGTAGACGGCGCGGATGAAGTTCTTGCTCGCCGTTTCGTTCGGTGCCCATTTCGCATCCAGATCGGCGAAGGGCTTCGCCGCCATCACGTCGTCCTCGCTCTTGCCTTCCTTGATCAGCTTCGCCATCCGGTCTCGCGCGGTGACCAGCATGTCGCGATAGGCCGCGAGCGCAGCCTTGTCGCCGAGCGGGCCGTGGCCCGGGACGATCTTGGTCTTGTCGTTGGCCATCTTCAGATAAGTGTCGGCCGCGGCGATCATGCCCTTGATGTTGCCGCCATTGAGCACGTCGATATTCGGGTAGCGGCCGTTGGTGAAGGTGTCGCCGGTGGCGAGCACATTGGCGCTCTTGAAGTAGACATAGGTGTCGCCGTCGGTATGCGCGTTCCTGATGTGGTGCAGGTCGGCGATGCGGCCACGCAGGCTGAGAGAGAGCCGGTTCGGAAAAGTGCGCGTCGGCAACGCTGCCTTCGGCGCAGGCGGGTTTTGTGCGCCGGTCAGGAAATTCGCCGTGCCCTTGGCGAGGCGGGTGCGCACCTTGATATTCGCAACGATGGTCGCGCCGTCCTTGGCGAAGGCTTCATTGCCGCCGGTGTGGTCGCCATGGAAATGCGTGTTGACGACGTATTTCACCGGCTGCGGTGTCAGCTTCGCGATCGCAGCCTTGATCTTGTCGTGCAGCGGCGCGAACTGGCTATCGACGAGGATGGCGCCGGATTTGGCGGTGGCGAGTGTCATGTTGCCGCCCATGCCTTCCAGCATGTAGACGCCGTCGCCGAGATCGGTGGGCTTGATCTCCACCTTGGAGAAATCGGGTGGTGGCGGCGACGTTTGCGGCGCCTGCTGCGCGAAGGCGGGTGGCGTAAAGGCGAAAAGGGAGCCGGCAAGAAGGATCGCGAGACTGCGCATGAGGCACTCCAGAAAGTCGAACGCCGATGTCTTAGCACATCGGCGTTCTCGTCAATCCTTCAATGCGTTCACTTCAGCGTGCCACTATGCAGGAACAGGCTTCTGCGCGATTGCCTCGCCACGATTGCGATAGATCGCAAGTGCAGCAATGGCGCCGCTGGCGGCGGCGGCCATCAGCCAGAAACCGGGTGAGGCGCGGTTGCCCGTATGCTCGATCAGCCAGGTCGAGGCGAACGGCGTGAAGGTGCCGAGCAGGCCGGCAGCCAGCGCAAAGGCGAGCGAGAAGCAGGTGGTTCGCACATGTGGCGGCACGATTTCCACCAGCGCGCCCAGCATCGTGCCGCTATAGACGCCGAAATAGAACGAGAACAGCATCTCGACCGCCAGCATCTTGCCGAACGTCGGCGCGCTGACCAGCCAGCTCAGCGCGGGGTAGGCGGTGAGGAAGGCAAGGCAGGTGATGGTGAGCAGCACCGGCTTACGGCCGATACGATCCGACAGCGCGCCGCCGACCGGATTCCATATGAAGTTGGTGATGGCGATCAGGCAGGTCACGATCAGGGCGTCCTGCGTCGACAGTTTCAACACGTTCTTGCCGAAGGTCGGTGTGTAGACGGTGACGAAATAGAACGTCACGGTGGTCATCGTCGCCAGCATCATGCCGAGCAGCACGATGCGCCAGTTGGCAGCGGCCGAGGCGAACACTTCGCGCGCGGTCGGATGCTTCTTCATCTTCAGGAATTCCGGCGTTTCTTCCAGCGTCCGGCGCAGGAAGAACAGGAATGGAATGATGATGCAGCCGATGAAGAACGGGATGCGCCAGCCCCAGGCATCGACGACTTCCTTCGGCATCATCTCGCTCAGCACAAAGCCGATCACCGCCGCGACGAAGATTGCTACTTGCTGGCTCGATGACTGGAACGAGGTGTAGAAGCCGCGATTGCCGGGCGTCGATATCTCCGACAGATAGACCGACACACCGCCGAGCTCGACGCCCGCAGAGAAGCCCTGCAGCAAACGTCCGATCAGCACGATGATCGGTGCCGCAACGCCGATGCTTGCATAGGTCGGGCACACCGCGATGGTGACGGTGCCGGCGGCCATGATGGCGAGGGTCACGATGAGCCCCTTGCGGCGGCCGATCTGGTCGATATAGGCGCCAAGCACGATGGCGCCGACCGGACGCATCAGGGCGCCGAGCCAGAACACGCCGAAGGTGTTCAGCAGTGACGCCGTCTCGTTGTCGGAGGGGAAGAAGGCTTTCGCGATGGCGCTGGCGTAGAAACCGAACAGGAAGAAGTCGAACTGCTCCAGGAAATTGCCGCTGGTTGCCCGCAAGATTGCCGCAAGACGCGACTTGATTTGGGGCGTCGGAACCCCGTCCGGCACGGTGTTTCGTGTGGCATCCATGTGGCGTTCTCCCGGCATCCTTGCGACCGGCGAGATGCGCGGCCGGACAGCTTATGGCTGCCAATGTGCGGCAATCTGCCACAGTCTGACATGGGTGGCCAAGCCGAAAGGGATCAGGCTTTAGGCGGAGCCTGGGCCAGCAGCCACTGTCGGAAGGCGCTGAGATTGGGGGTGTCTGCGCTCGCTTCAGGTGAGACCAGATAGAACCCCGCATCGGCCGGCAGTCGGATGTCGAACGGCATCACGAGGCGGCCGGAGGCGAGGTCGCCTTCCACATAGGTGGTGCGGCCGACCGCGACGCCGAGGCCGTCGATGGCGGCCTGCAAGGTCATGAAGATCAGGTCGAAGCCGAGGGCGGGCTGCTTCGAAATCGTGAGGGGCAATCCTGCGGCGGTCAGCCATAGGCGCCAGTCGTCGTCGTGGCTGGCATTGGTGTGGAGCAGAGTGTAGCGCGCGAGATCTTCGGGCTTGCGCAGGGGCCGATCACCCATCAGCAGTTTTGGACTGCACACCGGAAACAGGTGATCGGCCGTCAGCCAGTCGGCGCGTACGCCGGGCCATTGCCCGCGGCCGTAGCGGATCGCGGCGTCGACGTCGCCGCTCTTGAAATCCACCAGTGCTGTCGAGGTGGTGATGCGCACGTCGATATGCGGATGGGCGTGCTGGAATGCGGAGAGCCGCGGCAGCAGCCATTTCGAGGCGAAGGACGCGAGCGTGCTGACTGTCAGCACATGATCGCGGTCGCGGTGCAGCAGGCGATCGGTGGCGAGGCGCAGATCGTTGAATGCGGCGCGTATACCCGGCAGGTAATCGCGGCCCTGTTCGGTGAGTGCCAGAGTGCGGTTCTGGCGAATGAAGAGTTTGACGCCGAGTTCTTCCTCGAGCCGCTTGATCTGGTGACTGATAGCCGTCTGCGTGACGTTCAGCTCGTCCGCCGCAAGGGTGAAGCTGAGATGCCGCGCCGCGGCCTCGAAAGCCCGCAGGCCGTTCAGGGATGGCAGTCTGGGACTCATCGCTCTCTCCCTCCGCCCGTTCGATGCATGAGTTTATCTCATGTGTTGCGATGCACAATGTCGTTTGTCGGCAACGCCGTTCGGGTCGATATCTATGCACGTAGATTTGGCAACAGGAGAGCAAAATGTCTGTTTGCACCCATGAATCGATGACAAATCATCATGTTTCCACGGGCCTGTCCGGAGTTGGCGATACGCTCAAGCTGTGGTGGCAGCGCCATCAGCAGCGTCGCGAACTGTCGGAGTGGACCGAGCGAGATCTGCACGATCTCGGCCTGAGCTGGTCGGAGATGCAGGCGGAAGCCGACAAGCCGTTCTGGCAGGCCTGAGGCCCGTCGGCAGCGCAGGAGGATGTCATGAAACACATCGATCTCCACGATCTCGGGCGATACTCCGATGTTCTGTTGTCGCGCACAGGTGAGGTGATCACCCTGCGGTTCGCCGAGGTCGCCGATGCCGGCGCGCTGCAGGTCTATTTTCGCGGTCTGTCGGCGTCTTCGCGCTACAACCGGCTGATGGGCGCTGCGAGCGAGCTGCCGGCCGGCCAGCTCGATCGCTTTACCCATGTTGGTGAGGACGATGGTTTCACGCTGGTCGCCACGACAAAGCGCGACGACGTCGAGGCGATCATCGGCGAGGCGCGCTATGCGATCGATAACGAGAGCGACAGTCTCGAGATCGGCCTGTCGGTGGACGACACGATGCAGGGTCAGGGCATCGGCGCGGCGCTGCTCGGCAATCTTGCATGCCGGGCTGCGGCGCTCGGAGCAGGTCGACTGTTCGGCGACACCTTGCGATCCAACGACGCGATGCTGGCGCTGGCGCGGAAGGCGGGCTTTGCCCTCTCTCCAACACCGGGCGACTGGAAGCAGGTCCGTTTCGAGAAGAAGGTTGCGCGCGCGCCCGAGGATATTCCTTGTGCGAGCTGGCGACTGGCGGCTGTTGCCGCCAGTGCACGCGCTGCGTAACCGTCACGCGGATGCCCTGGTGAAGTCCGTCGAAGTGGCGAGATTGCGCCATGCTGCAAGTTCAGTTTCCACATGGCGGTGCTTGGCTTCGATGCGGGCCACCGTGTCGCTGCCGAGCGGCAGGCGGGTCGGCGGCTTCGTCGCCGAGGCAAGCTGGATGAAGGCCTTTGCGAGTTTGGCGGGATCGCCCGGTTGCGCATGATTGGCATCGGCCGCGTGAACGCGCGTCTTGCCGACGGTCTCATGATAGTCGTTGATCTCAAGGCCGGTGCGCACCAGCGAATTGTCGTCGAGGAAATCGGTGCGGAAGAAGCCGGGTTCGACCACGGTGACATGGATGCCGAGCGGTGCAACCTCAGCGCCCAGCGCTTCGCTGATGCCTTCGACCGCAAATTTGGTTGAGCCATAGACGCCCCAGCCCGGATAGCCGGAATAGCCGCCGACCGACGACACATTGATGATGTGGCCCGTGCGTTGCCGGCGCATATGCGGCAGCACCGCGCGAGTGACGGCGAGCAGGCCGAACACATTCGTCGCATAGAGTCGTTCGACCTCCGCAGCGCTGGCTTCCTCGACCGCGCCGAGCAGGCCGTAGCCGGCATTGTTCACCAGCACGTCGATGCGGCCGAAGGTCTTCACCGCGAGGCCTGCGGCCTCATGGGCCTGTTCCTCCTTGGTCACGTCGAGACGGGTAGCGAGCAGGCGCTCGTGATGGCCGAGTCGTGCGGTGACGGCGGCGGGATCTCGGGCGGTTGCCACGACGGCGTCGCCCTGGGAGAGGGCTTCTGCGGCGATGAGGGCGCCGAAACCGCGGGATGCTCCTGTGATGAACCAGACACGCATGATCGTCTCTCCTTGAAGCGCCCCGCGACGTCGCCGGGCTGACGGGAGGGAGACTAGGGTCTCGCCAGAAATGAATTAATCCTCTATCTATTCCATATGTTCATGAGCAAAATTCATCAATGAACCGGATCGGCCCGGCCGAGCTGGCGACGTTTCTGGCCATCGCGCGGCACCGCAGTTTCGCGGTGCTGCGGTGGAGCTCGGCGTCTCGGCTTCGGCGCTCAGCCATGCCTTGCGCAATATCGAGGAACGGCTCGACCTGCGCCTGATCAATCGCACCACGCGCAGCGTGGCGCTGACGGAGGCGGGTGAGCGGCTGTTCGCGCGCGTCAGCCCGGCATTCCAGGACATCGACGACGCGCTTGAAGACCTCAATACGTTTCGCGGCAAGCCGGCCGGCACGCTGCGTTTCAATGCAGCGCGGCAATCGGCGCAGCTCGTCTTGTTGCCGATCGTCACGCGTTTCCAGCAGGCCTATCCGGAGATCGGCGTGGAGATCGCGGTGAATGACGGGCTCGTCGATATGGTGTCCGCAGGTTTCGATGCCGGCATTCGTTTCGGTGAGACCATTGCGGCAGACATGATCGCCGTGCCGATCGGCCCGCGGCAGCGTTCGGCTGTCGTCGCCTCGCCGGCATTCTTCAAGAAGAATAAGCCGCCGCAGACGCCGCACGACCTGAAGAACCTGCCATGCATCCGCTTCCGCTTCTGGGGCGGCGCGCTGTATCGCTGGGAATTCGAACGTGGCGGTATCGAACTGGAGATCGATGTTGCCGGCTCGCTGACGCTGAACGATCAGGACCTGATGGTGGATGCAGCACTGGATGGCGCCGGACTGGCTTACGTGTTCGAGAAGCAGGTCGAAGACTTGATCGCCAAACGCAGGCTGGTGCGTGTGCTTGCGGACTGGTGCCCGGCCTATCCCGGCTTCTTCATGTATTATCCGAGTCGCCGTCAACTTCCGGCGGCGCTGCGGGCGTTTGTGGATTTCGTGAAGGCGGCGAAATAATGCGGCGTAGTCGTAGGATGGGTTGAGCGTAGCGATAACC
>JAEXHR010000387.1 GCA_023449855.1 Pseudomonadota bacterium
ACTCGACAAGTCGTCGGCAGCGTCATTTTTGTATAAGAGACAGGTGCAGGGTGGCGGCGGGGGCGGGGGTGGCGGCAGCGGTGGCTACGGCGCGAATGGCGGGCAGGGCGGCGCCGGCGGTGGAGGCGGCGGCGCGCTCGAACTGGTCGCGCAGGGGCGTCTCACGATCTCCGGCGGTGCATCCTTCGAGGCGAAGGGCGGGGATGGTGCGACCGGCAGCGGCGGCGCCAATAACCAGGCCAGCGGCGGCGCCGGCGGCGCTGGCGGCAGTGCGCATAATTCGGGGCAGAACGGCGGCACGGGCGGCAATGGCGCCAATGGCGGCACCGGTGGTGACGGCGCGGGCGGCGCCGGCGGCACGATCAAGATCGTCGCCACCGATCTGAGCGCGAACGGTGCGAGTGTCACCACCGCGGGCGGCAACGGCGGCGGCGCGCCGGGGTCGCAGGCGCCATCCGGCGGCCAGGGTCGTTTCATCGTGGGCAGCAACACCAGGCTCACGCAATCGGGCAACATCGTCACCGGCAATGGCGGTCAGCCATCGGGCACGATCGTCGCCAAGACCGAAACGCATACGACCGGTCCGACCACGACAAACATCTATACCAACCGTGCGTCTCCGACGATCGTCGGTGTCGCCGGCGGCGCGGATACGTTCGGCGTGCTGTCCGGTCTGTCGGCTGGCGATATCGATTTCGACCAGCAGGCTCTGGGCAAGCAGACGGCCGTGGCCGGCAGCCTGCTTGCGGTGATGCGCTTCGAGCAGGGCGTCGCCGGCACGAGCTTCAATCTCGACTATACCGGCTACGACATGCTGGTGATCGTCAACACCTCGACGATCAATCTGAGCCTGCCAAGTCTCAAGATCGACAGCAACCTCGCGCAGTTGCTGCATACGCGCGGCGTCGGTGCCGATCAGGCGCTGACCGTGCTCAAGCCCGGCGAAGTCTGGGCCGTTCTGATCCCGGAAACCGCGCGCAACGTCACTGTCTCGATCGGCGAGAGCGCAAGCGGGATGGCGACGACATGGTCCGGCGCGCTCGCCGACGGCGGCACCGGCTATGTCTTCGCGACGCGCCCGACGCTGAACACGCCGGCTTTCACCGGCTTCGATGCAATCGCAACGGATGCCGATGTCAGCCATGTCTATGGTGTGTCGTCGCAGACGAATGCGCTGGTAGCGATTAATGCGGCGGACGGCTCGCAGCGCCAGATCATCACCGAGGGGGCCGGCACCGGCGCGACCTATGGGCTGAACGGGGTGTCGACCCTCGCGGTCGGCGGCGGTTTCGTCATCACCGCGAGCGCGACCACAGGTGCGCTGTCCACCTTCAGCGTCAGTGCCAGCGGCGATCTGACCTATGTCGGCACGCGCAGCGATGTGCCCGGCTATTTCAGCAATATCCGTTTCGACGCCGTGGGGAATGTGGCCGGCGTGGTCGGGACGATCACCGCCACCGGTCCGTCCGGGGTGAAGGTCTATTCGCTGCACAGCAATGGCTCGCTGTTGCTGACGTCGACGATCGCCAGCAGCGCGACCGAAGCCGTACAGCAGGGCAACTATAACTATGTGGTCGATGCGACCACCAACAGCCTGCGCGTTGTCGATACCGCGAACCAGGTGGTGCAGACGCTGAGCGGCAGTCTCGATGGGCTGTTCGGCGCGTCGGACATCGCGGTGAGCCCGGATGGCGGCTTCCTCTATGTGACCAGCCAGAACGGCGATGGGCTGTCGGTCTATCGCATTACCTCGGCGGCGCAGCCGCTGGTGCTGGTGCAGACGCTCCACAATGGCACTGATGGCGTCCGCGGCCTGTCGGGGCCGACCGATGTCGCTGTCACGCCGGATGGCAAATATGTCATCGCGGTCGGCGGCTCCGGCAACACGCTCGCGGTGTTCAGCCGCGATCCGGCCACCGGCAAGCTGATCTTCGCGCAGGTCGTGCGCGACAATGTCGGCGGCATGCAGGGGCTGAACATCCCGACGGCGATGGCCTTCGGCCCGACCTATGACAGCCATGGCGTGCTGACCAAGCTGACGGTCTATGTCGGTTCGTTCGGCACCACCGCCGATCGCGGTGGCCTCGCGACTTTCGACATCGATCTCGATCTGCCGCCGCCGGCGTCCTTCGTCACCGAATATTCCGGCATGGAAGCGGTCGCACTGGTGACGGCGGGCGGTGACGACACCGTCAATATGGTCTCGGCGCCGCCGACGATCGTGAAGTCGCTGACCATCGATACCGGCGCAGGCAACGATCACGTGGTCGTGGCCAACTATATCAATGCCACGACGATCAATCTCGGCGCAGGCGACGATACGTTCGAGTTGCGCGTGACCGCGGCGAAGACGACGGCGGACAGCATTGTCATCAATGCCGGCGATGGCGACGACACGGTCGACATCCAGAACACCGGTACACGCGGCAAGACGACCATCAACGGCGATGCCGGCAACGACAAGATCGCCATCGAGCGCGTCGGCTCGGCTGCGACCACCGTCGTCTCGGGCGGCATCGGCAACGATACGGTCCGGATTGCCATCGCCAATCTGCCGTCCAACTCGGTGACGACGCTGCATGGCGACGATCCCACGACATCGCCGGGCGATCTGCTGATCCTCGATCCGCAGAATCCGCTGGCGACGGTGGATTATCGCAGCGATGCGAACGGCACCTTTGCGGTCGGTACACCATCGCCGAATGCCGGCCAGGTGCGCCTGTCCAGTTCGACCACGACCTACGGCACGGTGACATACGACACATTCGAGGGCGTGAGGATCCTGTCGTCGCCGACGGTGCGCTTCAACTCGTCCACCTATACGATTGCGGAAGGCGGCGCATTGACCCTGACGGTCACCGTGAGCGCCAACGGCTCGACGGGCAAGCTGTCGGGACCCGTGATGTTCGACATCGACGGCGACGGGCAGTTCGGCGAAGTCGAGGGTGTCGAGACCCGTGCCGGGTCCGGCGTCTATACCGTCACCATTCCATGGACCAGGCTGAAGGACTTTGGCCTCAGCGACAATCTGGGTTCGGCGGGCGTCTACACCGTCGCCGTGCGCGCAACCAACGAGGACGGTCTCGCGACAAGCGCCTTCGCGCAGGTCCGCATCAACGATACGCCACCGGTGGTGACGATCATCGGCAACCACACCACCAATGTTGGCGATGTCTTCACCATCGACTTCTCGGCGATCGATCCGTCGCCGAAGGACGTTCCGCTGTCGTGGCGCGTGGATTGGGGCGATGGCACGGTGGAGACGTTCGGCGCCACCACCACGCGCGCCAGCCATGTCTATGCGAAGCCGGGCATTGCGACGATTTATCTCTACGAGATGGACAAGGACACGACGCCAAACGGTACGCCGTCATCGGCCTTCGTGGTCACCATTGGCATGCTCGCGCCGCAGGTGGTCGCGACGCGGCCGAAGGAAGGCGAGGATCTGACGCTGACGGCGACCGCCGTCGGCGCGCCGGCAAGCTTCACCTGGGTGCTCAACGGCCATACGCTGAGCGCCACCGATGCGTCGGTCACGCTGAGCTGGACGCAGTTGCAGGCACTGGGCATCGGCGACGGGCCGGGGACCTTCACGGCAACGGCCACCGCCAATTACGACGCGGTGAATGGCGGGCAGGTCTCGAGCCAGGCCACGAGCACCACTGTCATCGTCGACAATGCGGCGCCGACATTCGGCGGCTTCACGGGGCCGGCGACGGTCGATCAGGGGCAGGCGGCGACGGTGACCATCGTCGGCGCGTCCGATCCGTCGGCGGCGGATGCCGCGACGTTGCGCTATCGTATCTTCAGCGACGACGGCCGCTTCGACACCGGCTTCCAGACGTCGGCGACCTTCACCATCAATGGCTCGCTGCTGCTGCAGAACGGGCTCGTCAATGTCCGCGGCCAGGTCATGGACAAGGACGGTGCGGTGGTCGACGGCTTCTTCTCGTTCACCGTCGTCGACGTGCCGCCGGTTCTCACGGTCAAGGGAGCGACGACCGGCCAGGAAGGCAGCACCTATGTGCTCGACCTTGATGCGCACGATGTCGGCAAGGACGTGCTGAAGACCTGGGAGGTGGATTGGGGCGACAACACCGTTAGCCGCTTTACCGTCGATCCGGCGTCGCCGGATGGCAACCGGCTGGTGGTCAACCATGTCTATGCCGACAATGGCGTCTACGCGATCACGGTGAAGGCCACCGACAACAACGGCAGCTACCAGACCTCCGGTCCGCAGGTGACGGTGTCGAATGTCGCCGCCACATTCGTCAATCCGCAGGTTTTGCCGGCGGTGATCGACGAGAACGGCTCGACCCGTATCGCCGGACGCATCACCGATCCCGGCGTGCTGGATACGTTCATGCTCAGCGTGGATTGGGGCGACGGCAGCCCGGCGCAGCAGTTCCAGCTCGCGGCGGGAACCTCGAACTTCGACCTTGCGCATCAATATCTGCAGGATGGCAGATACAGCGTCGTCGTCACGGTGATCGACAAGGACAGCGCCGTGCCGGTCGCCGCCGGGCAGGCGACATTCGCCGTCACGGTGAACAATATCGCGCCGGTGGCCGGGCCGCTGGTGGTGCAGCCTGCGGTGACGCAGGAAGGCAACAGCGTCACGGTGTTCGGCAGCTATACGGATATCGGTACGCTGGATAGCCACACGGTCTGGATCGACTGGGGCGATGGCACCGTGATGTCGAGCAGCGATCCCGATACGACCATCGTGATCGATGCGGTCAACCGCACCTATTCGGCGACGCATCGCTATCTCGACAATCCGGCCGGGCGGCCTGACTACGTGATCTCGGCCGCAATCACGGACGAGGCCGGTGCGCGCAGCAATGTGGTCACCACCAATGTGGTGGTCGAAAACACGCCGCCGATCTTCGTCGGAATCGCGCTGAACGGCGTGCCGGCTCTGCAGCTTCCGAATACCGGAGCGCCGCAGCCGCCGACCATCACCATCGACGAGAACGGCGTGGTTACCGTGACCGGCAGCTTCATCGATCGTGGCATCAACGACACCCAGACGGTGACCATCGATTGGGGGGAGGGCGGCAAGGTCGAACAGGCGATCGTGACCCGCGATGCCACCGATCCGACGCTGTATCGCTTCACACTGTCGCATCGCTATCTCGACGACAATCCAACCAACACGCCGCGGGACAACTACCGCATCACCGTGGTGGCGAAAGACAAGGACGACGGCACGTCGCAAACGACGGCCGTGCTCACCGTCGCCAATGTGCCGCCAGTGGTCGACGGTCTGAAACTGAGCCACACCACGGTGCTGGAGGACGGTCAGATCCTGGTGGTGCTGACCGGTCATGTCTCCGATGTCGGCACTCTCGATACGGTGGCGAAGATCGAGATCGATTGGGGCGACGGCACGCCGATCGTCAGCACGCTGACCTCGGACCCGAACACCCGTGTGGTCTACGATGCGGCGACGCGGACCTTCACGGCGACGCATCGCTATCGCGACGACGTGCCGGCCGGAACGCCGCGCGACATCCTCACCATCAAGGTGACGGCGACCGACGACGACACCGGCGCGCGGACGTCGACGATCCCGATCGAGGTCGTCAACATTCCGCCGACGGTCAACATCCATGTGGACGAGACGATCAGCGCGACGCAGCCTTTCGTGCTGCGGGGCGAGATCGCCGATCTCGGCATTTTCGACAGCCAGACCGTTCGCATCCAGTGGGGCGACGGCGAGAGCGACGTGCTGACGCTCTCCGCCGACCAGCGCACCTTTGCCATCGCGCACACCTATCGCGCCTGGTTCGTCCAGAACTATACGATCCGTGTCGAGGTGATGGACAAGGATACGGGGATCGGCACGATGGACCTGCCGGTCACCGTGCGTCTGGTGGTGCCGTTCTTCGCCAATGCGCCGCAAATGACGCCGGATCTCGGCATCGGTGCGCAAAGCCTGGTGGCCACCGGTCCGTTCGCATTCCAGTCGACCAGCTTCACGCCGATTGACATTGCCAGCGGCGGTCTCCGGGTCGGGCAGTTGTTCGCCGAACAGGGAACAGGCGTGCGCTTGCCGCTCAGTTTCGCTGAACTCGGCGGCAGCAATCTGTCCCGCGTCGATATCGACTGGGGCGACGGCAACACCGAAACCCTGCGCAATCCCGGAGAAAAGGTCGATCTGGCCCATGCCTATCAGCATGTGGTCGGCGACGACGAGATCGCGACGGGCTCGCTGTCGTCATCTTCGGGTGAAGGCAGCTCGCGCGAGGTCACCGTCAAGACCTATCGAAAGGGCGCCGATGGCCGCGACGAACTCGCTTCCATCACGCGCTATCGCCTCGAGCGTTCAGGCGCGGCACCGCAGATCGACAAATTCTCATTCAAGCGCGCGCCGTCGGGTGAGAACGATGTCGATACGCTGACCGGCCGCATCAGCCATCCCGGCCTGCCGGATTCGACGCTGCTGGTGGTGAACTGGTCGGATGGCACGACATCCACGGGTTCGATCGAAGAGCGCGACGGCGAATTCTGGTTCTCCGCCACCCATGCTTACGATGGCAAGGCGGCGGCCCGGATGGTCGGCCTGCGCTTCATCGACGCCAACAATCTGCGCGGCATCGGCGCCTACGACATCAATCCGCAGCCGGCGGCCAGCAGCGAGCCCGTGCCGCGCGAGCGGCACGGCGATGCGACGCCGGCAGCGGGGCAGCAGCGCAAGCTGGCGCAGGCGGATGGTGCGTCGATGACCACATCGGACCTCGCATTGATGTTCGGTGCGGGTGCGATGGGCACACGTGCGGTTCACGATCGCGCGTTCACGCTCGATGGCCGGCTCGCCCGGACGCTTCGCCGCAACGGCCGCCATAGTGCGGCCGGGATGCAGACAGCGAAACCGCGGGTGAGCGACGTGACCCGCGATCGCCGTCCGTCGCAGAAGACGGCATGGCAGATGGACGATTGGGTGATGTCGTCCTCCTCCGCACAGGCCGCAGCGCCGCAGCGTGAGGTGACTGAGGACGGTTGGGTGATGATCCGGCGCTGAGCCGGATCGCGCTGCAATCGCCAAAAAAAGGCCCGCGAAGTTCGCGGGCCTCGACCTTTCGTCGAATAACAGCTTCTCGCTTTATCGCCCCTGTGCCGTTTCCAGCGGGAAGGCGACCTTGCAGCGCTGGCCGCCCGGCAACTGGTTATCGGGATTGGGCAGCGACAGCCTGACGCCGAATGTGCCGCTGGCCGGGTCGAACACGCGATCGACCACGGTGACCGTCGCGGGATAGGTGTCGGTGATCGGGGCCGCCGGCGAAACATTGCCAACCATGCCGACGCGGATCTGATTGAAATAAGCGACCGGCAGATAGACCTCGACATTGAGGGGATCGAGCCGCGCCAGCGTCATCACATAGCCCTCCTGGCTGATGAACTCGCCGGCGGAGAGCTTCTTCTCGCTCACGATGCCATCGATGGTGCTCAGGATGGTGCGCTGTTTCAGGATGGAATCGGAGCGCTCCAGTTCGAGCCGGGCAAGTTGCTGTTCCTGCTTTTCCCGGAGCAGGTCCTGTTCGGCGACACGCGCCTCTGCGCGCAGCTCTTCATACTTGTCCTGGCTGACGATCTTGCGTTCGAACAGCTGCGCATTGCGGTCGAGCCGCGCTTGCGCAAGTTTCAGCCGTTCGGTCTGCGCATCGATGCGTGCGGTGCTCTCGGCGCGCGCCTGATTGAGCCTGACGGTGGCCGCCTCAACAGAGGATTCCAGAACCGCAACGGGCTGGCCGCGTTTGACGATGTCGCCGCGTTTCACCAGCACTTCGGCGAGAATGCCGGTGATCGGGCTGCCGAGTTTCAGCGTCTCCGAGGGATCGATGACGCAGTCGAACGAGGATTGCGCCTCGGCTTGGCCGACAAATGCGAGCAGGATGGCGAGGACGCTGGCTGAGTGGCGCATGGGTTATTCCGGGTTGCCGGTGAAGGCGAGGGTGGTGTTCTGCATCTCGTCCGAACGCAGCAGGCTGTTGCGCATCTGCGCGTGGAGTTTCTCCGCCTTGCGCTGGGCATAGCGCATGGCGATACGGCCGAAGCGCTCGCCATGGAGACGATAGCCGGTCGTCGCGATCCAGCGCTCCAATGGTGACAGCGTGCTGTCGATCAGGGGATCCCGCATCGACAGGATCGGGATGAAGCTGCCAGGATCGCCCTGCCGCGCGGCGCGGCCGGCGAGCTGGCGGTCGATCCGCTTGGTTTCGTGGATCTCCGACATGATCACGTGCAGCCCGCCATTGGCGCGGGCGTCCTCGGCAAGGCGGATGTCGGTGCCGCGGCCTGCCATATTGGTGGCGACGGTGATCTTGCCTGCATCGCCGGCGACTGCAATGATGTCGGCCTCGGTGACATCCTGCGCCGCGTTGAGCACCACATGCGGCAGCTTCGCTGCGGTGAGATATTCGCTCGCGGTCAGCGACGTGGCGACCGAGCGCGTGCCGATCAGGACCGGTACGCCTTGAGCGGAGAGCTCCGCCGCCTTGGCAGCGATCAGGCGCCATTTGCTGTCGAGATCGGCGGTGACGATCGCCGGCTGCATCTTTCGCTTCGATGGACGGTTCGGCGGGATCTGCGCGATCAAGAGGCGATAGACGCACCACAGTTCGGTGCCGACTTCGCGCACGGTGCCGCTCAATCCCGAGAGCCGATTGTAGCGGCGGAAGAAGCGCTGATAGGTCATGCGGGCGAGCGTGACGCGCGCGCCGGACATCTCGCAGTCTTCCTTCAGCTCGATCATCTGATGCAGGCCGTCGGTCCAGAACCGGTCGGGCATCACGCGGCCGGTGGATTCATCGACGATCTCCACTTTGCCATCGCGCACGATATAATGTTCGTCGCGCAGCATCAGATGCAGGGCGGTGAGAGCCTGGGTGACCAATTCCTCGCGATGCACGGGATTGCGCCAGGGGCCGCCGAGTTCGCCGCCCAGCGGCTTGAGCCGCTTCACGGCGTCCGGCGTGAGCGCAATCGTGCGATCCGCTTCCCAGACCAGATAGTCGCGCGTTCTCTCAAGGCCGCGCGCCAGTTCAAGGGCCTGTGCATAGACGTCGGCCTGCTCCTCGACCGGCGCTTTCTGCGACAGGATCAGCGGCGTGCGGGCTTCGTCGACCAAGACGCTATCAGCCTCATCGACGATGGCGTAATGCAGGCCGCGCAGCACGATGCCCTGGGTCGCCTCGTCAGCACGGGTGATGCTGTCCACCTTGAAGCGCAGGTGGCTGCGCCGCGCGCCGAGCGCGATCACGTCGCGCAGATAGTCGAAAGTGACTTCCTTGTTGGTGCAGTAGGTGATGTCGCAGGCATAGGCGGCTCGGCGTTCGTCCGGCTTCATGCCCTGCACGACGCTGCCGATCGTCAGGCCGAAAAAGCGGTAGAGCGGACCGAGTGTCTCGACGTCGCGCTCGGCGAGATAGTCGTTCACGGTGAGGATATGTACCGGCGCGCCTTCGAAAGCGGCGGTGATGGCGGCGAGCGTCACTGTCAGCGTTTTGCCTTCGCCGGTCCCCATCTCGCCGATCATGCCGCGCAGCAGCGCATAGCCGCCGATCAGTTGCACCGGGAAATGCCGATAGCCGAAGATGCGTTTGGCGCCTTCGCGTACGAGCGCAAAACTGAGCGCGATATCCGCGATATCGGGCCTGGCAGCGCCGCGTAACGCACGGCGGACATCCAGCGCCCGGGCCTTCAGCGCATCGTCGTTGAGCGCGGCGAGCGCTTCGAGATGGGCATCGACCAGAGGTACGATACGCGCGAGCCGCTTGGTTCGCAGTCGGGCGAGAGGCGTCAGCAGGCGGGCCTGCGCGGCGGTGAGCCAGCGGTCCAGCGCGGTCTCGCGCCGGACGCTGCGCTCGGCGAAGAAGATCGGGCGTGGCAGCGATGCGCGAGACAATGCGAATGCGTCAGACACTGAACTGCCTCAGGAACAGCTGGCGCAGCGAGCGCGCAATCAGGAAGCCGATCGGCTCGGGCGGATGTTCGAAACGTACATAGGTGCGGCCGCCGAGCCGCGCCGGCGCGTCCTCGCCGGTCACCCGCAGATCGAAATGAAACAGCGCCTCCAGCGGCTTTGGCTTGTCGGTCTTGGAGGGATCGAGCAGCACCGGTCCACCGCCGGCGGTCGAGAGGGCGAGGTGTGGCAGTTCGGTGGCCGCCGACGGGATTTCGCGTAGGATCTGCGCCGGCAGGATGCGGTCCATGGCTTCGGCATGGCGGATCTCGACCCGCGTGGTCTGGCGCCTGACCGGATCGATGTCGGTCTGCGGCACGACGACGCGGATGACGGGATCGTCCTCGCCCATCACATAACCGATGACGTCGCCCTTGTGGACGAAGCGACCGGGAAGGTCGGCCTCGTCGGCAATCAGGAAGCGGCCGGCTTTGCCGGCAGTGAGGTCGAGATCGGCGAGGCGGCGGCGGCTGGTGGCGAGCTGCGCCTCCATGTGCCGGACCTGCTCGCGCAGGATATTGGCCTGCACGGGATCGCGGGGCGTCGCCGCCTCGAGCCGCAACCTCATTTCGTCGAGTTGCTTTTCCAGCACGATGCTGGCCTCTAGCAGGGTGGGGTCTTCGCCCTTGACCAGCGTATCGCCGGCTTTGACCCATTGACCGTTGCGGGCTGCAATCTCCGAGACGAAACCATCGGATAGCGCGCGCACCGTCGATTGCTCGCCCACCCACACGACGCCTTGCGCCATGGTGGCAAAAGGCAGGGGAATGGCGAGCACCGCGATCAGCGTTGCGGCGATGGCGCCGGCGGTCACGGCGATCGCGCGCCGGCGCTGCCGATGCAGCAGCGGGCTGTTCAGCACGAAACGCAAGCCGTTGATCGCGGGCCAAACCAGCGTGTTGACCACCGAGAGGATTGCGAGGCCGATACCGAGGAAGAACAGCTTGCTCGCCACCAGCAGAGCAATGGTGATCATGATCGACAGACGATAGAGCGTCGCGCCGATGGCGTAGGCGACGAACCACGGCGCCTCGCCCCGCGCTGTGACTGGCGAGGACAGGCCCTCCATGGCGAAGGCGTAGCGCTGGATCAGATAGAGGATGTATTTGTTGGCACGCGAGGCGAGATTGGGGATTTCGAGCAAATCCGCGAGCACATAGTAGCCGTCGAATTTCAGCAGCGGATTGCCGTTGAAAAACAGTGTCGAGACGCCGCCGATCACGATGACGTTGAAAGCGACGGCGCGGACGAGCCCGGGCTCGGCGGCAACCCACACCAGCACGGCGATCGAGGCGAGTGCTGCCTCTACCATGATGCCCGCGGCGCTCACGGTGATGCGCTGCCATTTGCTGCGGAACGCGGCAGAGGCGGATGCGTCCACATAGGGGACAGGAACGAAGATCAGCAGCAGCAGGCCGATCTCGTGCACCGCGCCGCCGAAGGCCTTGGTCGCATAGGCATGGCCGAGCTCGTGAAACGCCTTCACCAGCGGATAAGCGATCAGCAGCAGCGCCACGTTCTGGGCAGTCAGGAGCTGGTCATTGACGCTCGCCGACAGCGCGACGGCATTGACCGATCCGACGACGATGCCGAGAAGGACGAGCAAGGCCCATCCGGCCAGACCTGCGGTCGTGAAGAGCGGACGGACGATCGGGAGCGTCGCGGTGAGAAAGCGGTCGGGATCGACCAGCGGAAAGCGCAGCGCCATCGGATTCTTGATGCGCATCATCAGTTCGCGTTTCGCCTGCTTGTCGGCGCGTTCGCTGAGTTCGGCCATGTCGGGCGGCAGGCCGCCGAACAGAATATCCGAACCGTGCAACTGCGCCAGCAGACGGATGATTTCTTCCTGCGTCGGTTGCTCGTCACCGAGCCGTTCGCCAACGCGCTTCCAGATTTCCTGCAGCGTCCGACGGCCGTCCATCAGGCTCAGCACATAATGTGCGGCGGGGGAGATACGATGGAAACGGCCGGTCTGGTGATCCTGGACGAGATACCAGACATCTCCGCGAAAGGTCTGGCGATGGATTTCGGCGTGAGCGCGCAGCCGCGGCTTCATGTCGACGACGCGATACCAGGACGGACTGTAGAGGCTCTTCGACATGGCCGGGCCTCAGCCGAACCAGCGCCAGGCCGTCAGGCGCATCCAGTCGAGGAAGGAGCGCGCGACGATCCAGACCATACGGCGACGATCGACATCGATCTTGGCGATGCCGCGCATGCCGGGTCGCAATGCGGCCGGCGTTTCGGTGAGCCGGGCTTCGACCCGAAATGTATTGCGGCCGTCATGCGCCTTGGAGATCGGGGTGATCTTGTTGACGGTGAGCGGGAAGGCATCGTTCGGCAGCGACGAGACCACGAGCTGACCGGCTTGGCCGATGGCGATATCGGCGATCTGGGATTCATCGACCTCCAGCATGACGCGATAGCTGTCGAGCGGCGCGATCTGGAACACCTCCTGGCCGCGCTGCAGGGAACCGCCGATGGACTGGGTGAGATCGCCGGAGATCACGAGACCGTCGAACGGCGCGGTGAGGCGGGCGCGCGACAACTGCTCGTCGACGAGCTTGATCTGCGCATCGGCCTGCTCGATCTGTGTCGCGGTGATCTTCTGCTCAGAGCGCTGTCGATCGCCCATCGCCTTTTCGAATTCGAGCACCTTGCGCTGGCGCTCGGTGACCCATTTCAGGCGTTCAAGGACGAGGTCGCGATCGTCGAGCCGTGCCAGCAATTGTCCTGCGCGCACGGTGTCGCCGGCGCGGGCGTCGGCCTCGAGCACGAAGCCGTTGAAGGGGGCGACGATGGCGCGCTGGATCTGGCCTTCCACCGTCGCATCGGCGGTGATGCGATAGAGGCTGGTCCAGATATAGCCGAGCACCAGCAAAGCGAGCGCGGCAGCGGCGAGCAGCTTGCGCATGGCATGGCCGGGGCCAAACAGGCTGACGATCTGGTCGCGTAATGCATCGCGCGCCTTGACGATCAGCCAGCGATCGTTCTCGCGCTTTTCGTCGAGCACGGGCGCGGCGATGGTGCCGATGCCGTCGAGCATGGAGACGGCGGCAGGAACGAACGGATTGTCGAGCGGGCGCTCGAAAGTGAGTGCGCCGATAAAGCGGTCATGGACGAAAAGCGGAATCGTGAGCAGCGTGACCGCCCCGCAGGTGAAAGCGAGGTCACCATGGGCGCGGGTGACATTGACCTCATCCGGCGGCGGCGGATGCAGGATCAGCGCGCGCTGGTCGATCGCTTCGTCCATCGCGAGGCCGACCAGCCGCACGAGATTCATCTGGTGGCCGAACTGGGCGCTGTGCGAGATCGCAACCACATCGCTATGGCCGGATTTGACGAAGCCGATGCTGACGCGCTCGCAATCGAAACGGGTGGCGAGTTCGGTGACGAGCGCACGGCAAGCGCTGCGGAAACGCTTCTGTTCGAGCGCGATGGCGAGCAGTTCGAGCGCGATTTCCGAACGCGCAGGCGCCGGTGCGGCCTGGGTGCCGGTCTGGATCAGCAGACGTTCGCGGAGGCCAGCGACGCCCCATTGCAACTGGCGCATCGCGGCGCGCGTCTGCTGCTCGGTGGCGCCGAGGAGTTCGATGGCCGCGACGGCGCGCAGCGCGCCGTCCACAATGATGGGAAAAGCGAGGATCGCGCGCGGGCCGGGCGCGGCACCATCGGCGCTATCGTCCAGTTCGGCGACGCCGCGTTTCTGTTCGGCGGCGAGCGTCACGGCGTGGACGAGATGCGAGGCGTTGTGTCCGGCCGGATGAAGCGCGATCGGTGGTCCGACGACATTGTCGCCGGCTGCAACGAGGCCGGCATTGGCCTGAACGATCAGGCTGCATTGCAGCGCGAGCCAGCTCTCGCAATAGGCGCAAAAATCCGCGGCGTCGCCGAGCTGTTTCCACAGCGCAGATTCCAGCATGGCGACCTGGCCGGCATCAGATCCTGGCAGGCCGTCCATTGCCGCGGGGGCAGCAGGGCCGGAGAACCTCATCGACGATCACGCAATGACTGAGCAAGCCGGCCCCGTTTGGTCGGGGCTGGCGGGATACAAGGACTAGCGGCCGTCGACGCGCAGCTCGCCGTGGCGCGCTTCGTAGCCTTCCAGCACGCCGCCGAGTGCCAGCCACAGGCGCTTCGCGGCATGCGGGCTGAGAATGATGCGGTTGTTGAGTTCGACGCGGACACGCTTGTCGCTCGGCAGATTCCAGGTCTGGTTGGTGCCGAAGAACAGATCGACCTGCTCTTGCGTGCTCTGGATGTTCACCACATTGGCGAAATGCGTGGCCATCTTGGAGTCGTCCCAGTTCACGGCCGACAGCACGCTGGCATCCGGATTGGCGGGCAGGTCCTGATTGGTTTCTGCAGCTTTGGCCGACACGACGATGTCCCCCGAAAATCAATGAACGCAGCGACAGCGGCAGCCCCGATGCCGCGGGCATCCAACGCAGGGTTTCATGACGGCGTGATGAAAAGTTGAGGTTTCCTCAACCGGATCAGGGGGATTCGAGGCAATCCTGCGGGAAGCGGCTTGTTGCGGCTGGGCGTGCTCCAATCCGAGCATGAAATCAGATGCTTGCGTCCGGCTTGCGTATGGGCGGGAACGACGTTACAGCATGCCTCGGCGGAGCGTAGCGCAGCCCGGTTAGCGCACTAGTCTGGGAGACTAGGGGTCGGAGGTTCGAATCCTCTCGCTCCGACCATTAAATGCATGAAATTGTTGGGTAAATGACGAAAAGGCTCGGTTTGCTCCGGGCCTTTCGTCGTTGGTGCGGGCATGGTGGTCGATGCTCGTAGCGATGATGCAGCCGTTTGGGGCCGGGCGTCCTCGACGCGGAAAACAAAAATGACCCGGAACCGAAAGCTCCGAGCCATTTTCTGCGCAGGCGTACATCCGGCCCGCGCGAACTTGGTGACCACTGTGAGTCGTGATCGTTAACGCGACGTTAGCGCCCGCAGAAGAATGTGTGATGACGCAACTGCGTCAGTTTTGTGAGGCGTGTTGGAGTCCGTTCTGTCGGTCCCTTAACCTGCGCACAATTCTTGTCGGCGGGGTTTGTATCAAATCGGGAACTATCGTGACGCTCCCGACTTGTCTCGCCACATTTCCAGAAGAATAAGGGACAGATATTCATGATCAAGAAACTCGCGATGCTTGCTGCTGCTGGCCTTCTTTATGTCGCCGTGCCGACAGCGCCCGCGTCCGCTCAGGGGATAAGCGTGCAGGTGGGCGGTGGCCATCATCATGGCTATCATGGCCCGCGCGGCTATCATCGTGGCCACGGCTATCGCGGCAGCCGCGCCTATTATGGCCCGCGCCACCATCATCATCGCCATGGATATCGCCCCGGCGGTCGCACCAAGACGGTGATCATCCGCTAGTGAATGAGCGAGATACGAACAGCCCCGCGCAAGCGGGGCTGTTTTTGTTTGTGTGATGCGTCCTGTGGATGGGGTTATTGCCCGATCCAGGGCTCGGCCAGATAACGCAGCAGTTTTGCTTCGCGGCGGCCGCGCGACACGGTGTCGAGAATGAGACCGGAGAACAGGGAGATCACCGCGACCAGCATGATGCCCGTCGATAGAATCGCTGTCGGGAAGCGCGGCACCAGACCTTCGTGAACATAAGTCAGGAATAGCGGAATCGACAGGATCACCGACATCGACGCCAGCGTAATCGCGATGGTCGTGAAGAAGCGCAGGGGCTTCTCCGAGCGATACAGTTTCAGAATGGTGCCGAGAATGCGGAAGCCGTCGCGCCAGGTGTTCAGCTTGCTATGCGAGCCGGCAGGGCGCGAGAAATACGGTGTCTGCATCTCTGCGACCGGTATCGACAGTTCGAGCGCATGGACGCTGAGTTCGGTCTCGATCTCGAAGCCGTCGGACATCACCGGAATGGTCTTCACGAAACGGCGCGAAAAGACGCGATAGCCCGAGAGAATATCCTCGAAGCCGCGGCCAAACGTATCGGCGAGAAAGCGCGTCAGCAGAAAATTGCCGGTGCGGTGGCCGGGACGATACGCCGCGGTGTCCTGATCGACACGCTGGGCGACCACCATGTCGAGGCGTTCGTCGATCAGCTTGGCGATCATCGCCGGCGCACTGGCGGCATCGTAGGTCGCGTCGCCATCGACCATCACATAGATGTCGGCCTCCACATCGGCGAACATGCGGCGCACCACATGGCCCTTGCCCTGATGACGCTCGCTGCGGACATGGGCGCCAGCGGCACTGGCGATCGCCACCGTGTCGTCGGAGGAGTTGTTGTCATAGACATAGATCTCGGCCATCGGCAGCGCGGCGCGAAAATCGTTCACGACCTGGCCGATGGCGGCAGCTTCGTTGAAGCATGGCACCAGCACGGCGATGCGGATGATGGATTCCGTCATCGTGCGGGCAATCCTTCTGCTTGAGAGACGCCGAATTCGGTGTCGTAGCGCATCGTTGCGACATAGCGCTGAGTGGCGACGAACAGGCCCCACATCAGGCCGAGCATCAGCCAGAAATGGCGCCAGTGATCGGTATCGATGATGAAGGCTTCGCCGACCGTGCCGAGATAGGCGGAGAACACCGCGAGATAGGGGCGCTGCCACGGCGTGCGCACGAAGATGTAGCGGAAGCCGATAAAGGCGGTGGTGAAGACCAGCGCCGGATAGAACACGCCGGAGATCCAGCCGCCGGACATGAAGGCGTTGAGATAGGAGTTGTGCGTGTCTTCCGGGAAGAACTTGTTGAACTGCAGCGGGCCGATACCGAAGGGCAGATCGAGCGCCATCTGAGCGCCGAGGATATGACGGCCGAAGCGGCCGAACCGTCCTTCGTCATATTTCTGGTCGAAGGATGCGCGCTGCTGGAACATGTCGCGGATGAAATCGAATTGCAGCAGGATCACCAGCACGAGGGCGACCGCAATGATCGCGCCGATGGCCATGATGACGATGCGCGAACGCTGACGATTGGTCTGGCTGGTCAGCATCATCAGCAGCAGCATGAAGGCCGCGGTGATGGCGAGCAGGCCCCAGGCGGCACGCGAGAAGGCGAGCAGCAGCGCCAGCGTGATGATGCCGAGCAGCACGGTCGAGCGCAGCGTGCGGCCGAGCCCGTCGCTGACGACGCTTTGCAGGCAGAACAGCGCCGGCAACACCAGGAAGGCGCCGAACACATTGGGGTCCTTGAACGTGCCGGCGGCACGACCATAGAGCGTGAAGAGTTCGCCGGGTGTCAGGCGCAGATAGCCGGCGATACCGGCCAGCGAGGCGATCACCGCACCGGCGATCAGGCCGGAGCGCAGATAGTGCAGCCGCGCCGCGGTGTCTTCGGAGACGACGAGGGCGATGAAGATCGCCGTGACCGCCATGTACCATGAGGTCAGGATCCAGTAGACGATCGGCTGCTGGTCGAGCAGCGACGTGGCACAGATCGTGTAGCCGAGATTGACCGCGAACAGCAGCAGCGCCAGCGGCATGAAAGCCAGGCGCATGCGCAGGCCGGTGGCGGCGAACACCACGACCGATGTCAGCGCGAAGATTTCGTAGGGGCTCGGCTCGATGAAGACGATGGCGCCGCCCATGCCCATCGACCAGAGCAGCGCATGCTGCAGCGTCGCGACGGCCGGAGCTGTCGGTGCCGCATGGGCGTAGTCGCTGGACGCGTGCAGGGTCATGCGGCGATGTTAATGGGGGCGGGTTGACGAGAGGTGTAGACAGGGGCGGGCCGTAGGGCGGATCAGCGAAGCGTAATCTGCCGGTCGAGCGCGTGTGGCGAAGAACGGCGGATTACGGCTTCGCCTAATCCGCCCTACGCAACGTCAATACGCGTTCTCGTTCTTCGTCAGCATCGAGACCGGCGTGCGGAACAGGATATAGGCGTCGAACAGCACCGACCAGTTCTCGATGTAATAGAGATCGAACTCGACGCGCTTCTGGATCTTCTCCTCGCTGTCGACTTCGCCGCGCCAGCCATTGATCTGGGCCCAGCCGGTGATGCCAGGCTTGACACGGTGGCGGGCGAAATAGCCGTCCACCGCCTCATCCAGCAACTGACTCTGCAGCTTCTGCTGAACTGCATGCGGGCGCGGGCCGACCAGCGACAGATTGCCCTTGAACACCACATTGAACAGCTGTGGCAGCTCGTCGATGCTCGATTTACGGATGAAGCGGCCGACGCGGGTCACGCGCTTGTCGCCCTTGGTCACCACGGTCTTGGCCAATGGGTCGGCCTGATCGTGATAGAGCGAGCGGAACTTGAAGACGTCGATACGCTCGTTGTTGAAACCGAAGCGCTTCTGCCGGAACAGCACGGGACCTGGGCTGTCGAGCTTGATGGCCAGCGCGACAAGCGCCATGAAGGGCAAGGCGCAGAGCAGTGCGAGGCCTCCGACCACACGGTCGAACAGCCACTTCATCACCAGATCCCAGTCGGTGATCGGCGCTTCGAAGACGTCGAGGGTCGGCACCTTGCCGAGATAGGAGTAGGAGCGGGGGCGGAAGCGCAGCTTGTTGGTATGCGCGGACAGGCGGATATCCACCGGCAGCACCCACAGCTTCTTCAGCATTTCGAGAATGCGCGTTTCAGCCGAAATCGGCAGCGCGAACAGCACGAGATCGACGCGGGTACGCCGCGCGAATTCGATGATGTCGTCGATTCTGCCCAGCTTCGGTGCGCCGGAGATCGTATCCATCGAACGCTTGTCGTTGCGGTCGTCGAACACGCCGAGGATCTGGATGTCGGAGTCCTCCTGCGACTGCAACTCCCGGATCAGCTGTTCGCCGTTGACGTCCGCGCCGACGATGACGGTGCGGCGCGCGAGGCGACCCTGCTGCGCCCAGCGGATGATCA
This sequence comes from Pseudomonadota bacterium, assembly GCA_023449855.1. Taxonomy (GTDB): domain Bacteria; phylum Pseudomonadota; class Alphaproteobacteria; order Rhizobiales; family Xanthobacteraceae; genus Tardiphaga. The sequence continues at coordinate 18,806 of JAEXHR010000387.1, forward strand.
ATGCGCGCAGCACGGTTCGCTGTGCAACGAGGGCGGCGAGGCCGACGAGGAAGAACGACGCCAGCCAGACGCGCGACACGGCGTTTCCGAATTTGGCGAAGAACGAGACGCCGATGAACAGCAGGAAGACGAACGCCCATGCGGACACCATGCGCGTCAGCTGCCTCACGCGGCCGCGGAACATTTGCATGTTGTAGATGTCGGCAGCCTGAAAACACGCGACGGCGACGGCCGACATCGCAACGATGCCTGCGAGATATTCCCATGAGATACCGGCAGCGCGGGCGACATAGGCGAAATAAAGCGCACTGCCGATGAGGCTGAGCATGACGAAATCGATGGCGCGCACGGCGCCGGAGATGACCACCGGCGAATAGGCCGAACGGACCTTCTGCTCCACGACGGCGAGCGCCTCGGGCGTCAGCCTGCGGCGGCGTTCGAATTGGCGAGGGGCGGATGCGTCCGTCGCGGCAGCATCGATCATTGAGCGTGCGTTGATCGGATCCAAAGCGAACTTCCCGTTATTGCATGGCATGCGACGCGATACGCGAAGCATACGCCTTTCCCGCCGAATTAGCGGATAAATCGGAAGAATTCGTTACAAGTTAATGAGAGTTAATGCTTTGCAAACGCTTCGCGATAGCCGGCAATGACGCCCTCTACCATGGCATCCTGCGAAAAGTGTCGCTGGATGCGCTCGCGGAGCATCATGGCACGCGCACGTGTGCCATTGAGATCGCCGAGTGCAGTTTTGATCGCATCCGCCATGGCTGCCGCATTGCTCGGCGGAAATAGCGCGTCGGTGTGCTGATCGAAGATTTCCGGGATTCCGCCGACATTGGCGGCGATCATCGGCACGCCGGCCGCGCCTGCCTCGATCACCACATAGGGCATGCTGTCGCCGCGCGACGGCACCACCAGCAGCCGGCCCTTGGAGAAGCCGAAGCGCGGCTTCACATGGCCGATGAAACGCACGGCGCCGCCGAGGCCGAGGCGCTCTATCTGTGCCTTCAGGGCTTTGGTCTCTTCGCCGTCGCCGCCGAGCGTGAGGGTGACGGCATGGCCGTCGGCGCGCAGCCGGGCGACGGCATCGACGAGGAGGTCGGCGCCCTTGATGCGGCGGAACTCGCCGACATAGCAGATGTCGGTGGCGTCCTCGGCAAGCTCGACCGGCTCGAACTCGCCGGACGTGACGCCGTTGAACACGCATTTCACGAGGCCCGACGGCGTGCCGATCATGCGCTGATAGGTGTTGCGGGCGAAGGCGCTCTCGAACAGAAACAGCTCGGTGCGGTTCATCAATCCGCGCTCGAGGCGGCTGTAAAACGCGCCTTTGGGCGTGTTCTGCGGATAGTGCAGCGAGCCACCATGCGGCGTGTAGATGCGAATGACGTCCTTCGCATGTCCCTTGAGGCGGACGAAGGCGCCGGCCTTGGCGCCGTGACCGTGCAATACGTCGGGCTTCAGTCCGCGCGCGAGGCTGTTGAACTTGAACCAGACGGAGATGTCGGTCGGATCGGGCTCGCGCTTGATCGGCAGGCGGTGGACACCGAGCTTCAGGCGCGGCGCGATCTCAGCCAGCGCAGAGTCGGCCCGCTCGCCGCCGGTCAAGCTGTCAGCGAGAATGCCGACCTCATGGCCGCGATCGGCCTGGCCATTGGCGACGTCGATGATGTGACGGAAAATGCCACCGACAGGCGCGCGCACGGCGTGCAGGATGCGGAGCGGCTTGTCCGTGGCAGTCATGCGTAAAACCGGCTTTCGCGGGCAGGGCGGGAGCCACCCTGGAATGGAAATTCCTGAAGCAATTGAATTCAATAAGCGTCATCGCGGTTAAGAAAGCGTGAGGTCGCCCGCTTCGCGCTCTCCGAGTCCTGTTTGGCGTCGGGGCAACCTGCGCGATTAACCGGCCGGCAACCTTAATCGCATTTAATCGATTCCATTGAGTAGACGCTGTGGCGTTCTGTAGGGGTTTGCGATGCGTTGGCCGTTTGGGCGTGCAGGTAAGAGTGTTGCGTCGGTTGACCAGGCCGCCAAGGCTCAAGTCGAGGCACCCACCGTAGAGAAGCCCGTCTCGCCGCTGAAGTCGGCGTTCAGCTCCAGAGCGAAAGAAAAGGTAACGGTCGACGAGCGTAGCGCCATGACCGCGTCGCCGCAGCTTGGCGATCTCGATCTGGGGGCGCTCGGCCGCGCGCTGCTGCGCAAGCGGATGTGGGTGATCGTGCCGACGCTGGTGGCCGCCGTCGGCGCCACCGTTCTCGTCAATTTCATTACTCCGCGTTACAAATCCGAATCCCGCATCCTGATCGATGGTCGCGAAAACATATTCCTGCGCCCGAATGGTGAGCGCAGCGAGGAGCGCAGCACGCTCGATGCGGAGGCTGTCGCCAGCCAGGTACAACTCGTGCTGTCGCGCGATCTGGCGCGTGAAGTCATCAAGAAGAACAAGCTTGCCGAGCGTCCTGAATTCGATCCGGTGCTGAAGGGCGCGCAGCCGTGGAAGTCGCTGCTTGCGCTGATCGGCGCCGCGCGAGATCCGTTCTCGATGACGCCGGAAGAACGCGTGTTGGATTCCTATTACGAGCGGCTTACCGCCTTTGCGGTCGACAAGTCGCGCGTCATCGTCGTGGAATTCCAGTCGGCCGATCCCGATCTTGCGGCCAAAGTCGCCAATTCGATCGCCGATGGCTATCTCGTGATGCAACAGGCGGCACGCCAGCAGCAGGCCAAGGCGGCAGGGCAGTGGCTGTCCGGCGAAATCGACGATCTCCGCAAGAAGGTCAATGATGCGGAGTCGCGGGCAGAGGATTTTCGCTCCAAGTCGAGCCTGTTCATCGGCACCAACAACACCTCGCTGTCAAACCAGCAGCTCGGCGAAATCAACAGCCAGCTCAACAATGCCCGCGCGCTGAAGTCGGATGCCGAGTCCAAGGCGCGGCTGATCAAGGAGATGCTGCAAGGCGGCAAGCCGATCGAATTCTCCGAAGTGCTGAATTCCGATCTGATCCGCCGCTTGTCCGAGCAGCGCGTCACGCTGCGCGCGCAACTGGCCGAGCAGTCCTCGACCCTCCTTGACGCGCATCCGCGCATCAAGGAGCTGCGGGCACAGCTCGGCGATCTCGACAAACAGTTGCGGGACGAAGCTGCCAAACTGTCGCGTTCGTTCGAGAATGATGCACGCGTCGCGGCTGGCCGCGTCGACGGTCTCACCAACAGTCTCGAACAATTGAAGCGCCAGGCGTCGAGCAGCAATGGCCAGGACGTGCAACTGCGCGCACTGGAGCGCGAAGCCAAGGCGCAACGAGATCTGCTCGAATCTTATCTGGCCAAGTATCGCGAGGCGACGACCCGCGAAAATATCGATGGCGCCCCGACCGATGGCCGCATCATCTCGCGTGCCATCGTGTCGAACACGCCTGCCTATCCGAAGAAGCTGCCGATCGTACTGATCACCACGCTGGCGACGCTGATCCTCACCGCGGGCAGCATCGTGACCAGCGAGCTGCTTCGCATGACCGCGCCGCAGGGGCCTGCGTCCGGCACGTCGCGTGTGAGGCAGGCGGCACGCCGCGTCGAGCCCGAGATGCAGCCGCATGTGGAGCCAGTGGCGCCCTATGTGCCGGGGCCGCTATCAGCAGTCGCGCCTGAGCCCGGACCAGTCGTTGCGCCCGCGCCCGTTGCTGCGCCGACCGTCCTGCCAATCGTGGAAGCTGCTCCCATCCAGCCGCCGCTGCGCGACAGCCATCCCGAGCTTGCTGCCGGGGTCACCGAGATCGAGCAGCTCGCGCGTGATGTCCGGTCTGCCGGACCAGCCGCGCGGAAAATCACCATTCTCGGCACCGGCCACAATGACAGTATTTCGCTGACCGCGCTGACGCTGGCGCGCATTCTGGCGCGTGACGCCAAGGTCGTTCTGGTGGATCTGTCGGCATCGTCGCCGACACTGAAGGCGGTGTCCAACGATCCGTCCGCCCCCGGACTGGCCGATCTCATGCTCGGCGAAGCCTCGTTCGGCCAGGTCATTACCAAGGACCGCATGTCCGCGCTGCATATGGTGATGGCGGGCCGTGCGAGTGCGGACCGCACGCTGCTGCAGTCTCCGCGTTTGATCATGGCGCTGGATGCGCTGCTGCGTGTCTATGATCATGTGCTGCTCGATGCCGGCACCGCAGCGGATCTGCCGGCCGGCATGCTGACCGCGCAGGCGCGTGCCATCGTGGTGCCGGAAGCCAGCATGGGCATGGAAGCGCGTGCGCGCATGGCCGAGGAACTCAGGGCTGTCGGATTTGGCGACGTGCGGATGCTGCGCTCGGTCGCGGAAGCGCCAAGCGGCGACGAGCCGAACGGGCATGGTCCGCGCGTCGCGGCATAGGCTTGTAGCCCGGATGGAGCGTAGCGAAATCCGGGCTATGTCTAGCGCTGAAACGCGCTGCGCAGTTTCTGCGCCATCTGCAACAGCGCCGGCGACTGCTTCACCATCCGCTTGGCATGCGCCACCGACGACAGGCCAAGCGCGCCCAGACGTCCGCGCGTGGTCAGCGGGATGTAGCTGTCGAAGATGGCTTCATCGTCCTTGCAGAACATTCGCTTGTAGTCGCCTTCGCCGATACCGAGATCGAGCGAGCCGATGCCGCGTTCGGCATAGTAATCGACGATGCTGCGCATCAGGATCAGCCCCGGGCTGTATTTCGCGTTGGCCGACATCGTGTAGGTGTTGAACATCATCGAGAAGCGATGCTCGTCGGTGACGCCGGCATACATGGCGATCACTTCCTCGTCGCAGACGAGGGCATGGATATCGATAGCGTAGCCACCGGCGCGCGGAGCGGTACAAGCTTCGCGCAAAAAGGCTTCGACACCGGGCTCGGCGAACACATCGGGCAGGCCCTGTTCGGCCATGCGCAGCGGCTTCACCGCAAAGAACATGTCGAGCACGCGTGTCACTTCGGCAGGCGTCGTCGCGTGCAGGTAGCCGTAGCCCGGCAGGCCCTTGTATTTGGCCTCCTTGGTCTTCAGTCGCTTCCGCATCGAATTCGACACCCGATCGGTCGGCACTGCATCGGGTGCCATGATCAGCACCGGGCATTCGTTGGTGGACGGCTGATGCGGCAGCAGCGCCAGCGGGTTGGCGATGCCGCGCCAGCTTTGCGGTTGGCGGAGCAGGGCCAGTACATCGACCTTGTCGGTGCCGGCCTGAATGCCTTTCAGCAGCGCATCCATCTCGGCGCGCGTCGCAGCCTCCGCAAAGTCGCGGCGCCACAGTGGCATGTTGAAGGTGACATGCTTGCCGCCGGGGAAGCTTGCCACGCGCATGCCGTTCTCGCGGCTGACGATCAGCGGCAGCAACAGAAACGGCTGTCGCTCGGCATCATAGGCGACGACGATAAAGGGTTGAGCGCCTTCCGCTTTGCCGGCGTGCTTCTGCCAGGCGAGCAGAAAATCGAAGCGCTGATAGGGAGTCGCGAGATGTGCTGATGTCTCGAACTGCCGCCAGACAGGTTCGGCGTTGGCGAAATCGTTGAAAATCTCGACATGCGCGATGCGGGGCACGCTCGGACGCGCCGCGATTGGTGGTTCCATTGCCGCAGCCATAGTCATTGCGATGCCCTGTCGGGATTTTCCGTTTGGGGCGGAGCTTTGCAAAGAAATCTCAACAAACGGTAAGGACTATGGAACTGCGGGGATGGCCGCGGCGGGGAGTGCGGTGTCTTTGGGAACGGATTGGGCGGCGCTGAAGTCGGAGCTGGTTTACGCCAGCGGCCTTTGGCGGCTGCTGGAACCTTCGCGCGGCGGCGCTGGTATCATCCTCAAATTCGAACGGGTTAGGCCTGCGCATGATGCCGCATTCCAGCCCTTGCGGGCGCATGACATTACCCCGCAATTCCTGCACCGGCTGATTGTCAGGCTGAAGCGCTGGCCGTTCGACATCGTCTCCATGGATGAGGCCTGTCGCCGCGCGCAGGCGCCGCGGGGCGGTCGCCGGTTCGTGGCGCTGACCTTCGATGGCGGTACGCGCGATTTCGTCGACTATGCATGGCCGCTGCTGTCCGGCCATCAGGTGCCGTTTACCGTCTATCTGCCGAGCGCCTTTCCCGACGGCCTCGGGCGAATGTGGTGGCTGGCGCTGGAGCAGGTGATCGCGCGGCAGGATCGCATCAATGTGGTCGTCGATGATGTCAGGCGCTATTTCGAGACCGCGGATATCGCCGGCAAGTCTCACACGCATCACTACCTCAATGGCTGGCTGCGCAGCCTGCCGCCACGGGAACTCGACGATGCGATCGACGATCTCTGCCTGCGCTACGACGTCGACCTTGTCGCGCTGTCGCGCGCTGCTGCGATGACATGGGATGACGTTGCGATATTCGCCGGCGATCCGCTGGCGACGATCGGCTCCAGTACGTTGAACTATCCGGTGCTTGCGCATCTCGGCGAAGCTGCAGCGACGCGCGAGATGGCGATGGGGCAGGCGGTCGCCGAAGCGGCGCTGCCGGTGCCGCCACGGCATTTTGCGTTTCCGTTCGGAGATGCCGCGTCGTTCTCATCGCGCGATGTGGCGCTGGCCAGAGCACAAGGCTTTGCGAGTGCCGTGACGTCGATGCCGGGCGTCGTCAAAGCTGGAGCGGACCTGCATGTCCTGCCACGGCTTGCATGGGATGGCCGGCGGAGCTCGTTGCGGGTTCTGCGTGTGATGATGAGCGGCTTGTTGTAGGGCGGATGAGGCGAAGCCGTAATCCGCCGTTCTTCGCCACACATAATCGGCCGGCGGATTCCGCTGCGCTCATCCGCCCTACGGTCTTACTCTTCTTCCGGATCCGGCCGTTGCATCCAGCTCACGATCGGCATCGCCGGCAGCACCCAGCCGATCCCGGCGACCACATAGAAGATTGCCTGCCGCCAGCCCGATGCCGCGAGCCAAGGCATCTGTGCCATCGCCATGCCGAGCAGCGACCATACCACCACAAGGATCAGGAGCAGGATGGTTCCGAGGAATTTGCGCGTGCGGATTGTCATGAATGGTCAAAGGCAGGGTGGGCAAAGTGCCCAACTTTGCAGGGCGGGGCAGGCGGACTATAAGGGGCGCGAAAATCCGTTAAAAGCGCTGTTTTGCAAAGCGCTGACTGAAAGCACCGAGATTGATTTCAATGGTCGCCATTTCCCAAGTCCGCGACAAGGAATTGCGCCCCGTTCGCCTGTGGCTGATGGTGGTCGCCACCATGATCGTCGCCATGGTGCTGGTGGGCGGAGCGACCCGCCTGACGGAATCGGGGCTGTCCATCGTCGAATGGAAGCCGGTCACCGGCGCGCTGCCGCCGCTCACCGAGGCGCATTGGCACGAGGCGTTCGCGGCTTACAAAAAAATCCCGCAATATCGCGAGCTCAATCACGGCATGAGCCTCGCCGAATTCAAGACCATTTTCTGGTGGGAGTGGAGCCACCGCTTGCTCGGCCGCACCATCGGCATGGTGTTCCTGCTGCCGTTCCTGTTCTTCCTGTGGCGCCGCAGGGTGCCGTCCGAATTCAAGAAGCCGCTCTGGGTGATCTTCGCGCTCGGCGGCCTGCAGGGCTTCGTCGGCTGGTGGATGGTCGCTTCGGGCCTCACGCATCGCGTCGAGGTGTCGCAATATCGCCTCGCGGTGCATCTGATGCTGGCGCTGATCATCTTTGCTGCCATTGTCTGGGTGATCAGGCGGATGGGCGCTGGCGCAACCGTGCTGGCATCGACGCGGCTTCGTATCACGAGCTGGGTTCTGCTCGCGCTGACCTTCCTGCAAATCTATTTCGGCGCACTGGTCGCGGGCCTGCGCGCCGGCCGTGTCTTCAATACCTGGCCGGAGATCGACGGTGCGTTCATTCCGTCTGCCTCGCGTCTGTTCTTCGAGGACCCGTGGTGGCGCAACATGTTCGACAATGCGCTGACGGTCCAGTTCCAGCATCGCATGACGGCCTATCTGCTGTTCGCCGTGGCGATCTGGCACGCGCTCGACGCGCTGCTGGCGCGGGCTGAGAAGTCGGTCGTCAATGGCGCGCTATGGCTGGTCGCCGCCATCGCCGTGCAGGCGATGCTCGGCATCCTCACGCTGCTGCATCAGGTGCCGATCGATCTCGCGCTGGCGCATCAGGCCGTCGCCATCGTCGTGCTGACGCTGGCGCTGCTGCAGGTGGAACGGATGAAGGTACGCGTGGCGCGAGTGCCGGAAACCTCGCTAAATGCCGCAGTCGGGAAGCCGGCCTAATACTCAGCCCTCATCCTGAGGAGCGCGCAGCGCGCGCGTCTCGAAGGATGTGCCCCACACTCATGGTTCGAGACGCCCGCCAAGTGGCGGGCTCCTCACCATGAGGGCGGAGTTTGTGGTTGGGCGAGCCTCAGGCGCTGAGCGCTTGTTCCAGATCCGCGATCAGGTCTTCCTTGTCTTCGATGCCGACCGAGAGACGCACAACATCCGGCCCCGCGCCGGAGCGCGTCTTGGCGTCGTCGTCGAGCTGGCTGTGGGTGGTGGAGGCCGGGTGGATCACCAGCGAACGGGTGTCGCCGACATTGGCGAGATGCGAGAACAGCTTCAGGTTCGACACCAGGCTGACGCCGGCGTCGTAGCCGCCCTTGAGGCTGAAGGTGAACACTGCGCCTGCGCCCTTCGGCGCATATTTGCGGGCGAGGGCGTGATAGCGGTCGTCGGGCAGGCCGGCATAGTTGACCTTCGCGACTGCCGGATGCGCCGACAACCATTCAGCGACTGCCTTGGCGTTGTCGCTGTGGCGCTGCATGCGCAGCGGCAGCGTCTCGATGCCGGTCTGGATCAGGAACGCGTTGAACGGCGACAGCGCCGGGCCGAGATCGCGCAGGCCGAGTACGCGGCAGGCAATCGCAAAGGAGAAGTTGCCAAATGTCTCCTGCAGCTTGATGCCGTGATATTCCGGGCGCGGCTCCGACAACACCGGATACTTGCCGTCCTTCGACCAGTCGAAGGTGCCGGCATCGACGATGATGCCGCCGAGCGAGTTGCCATGGCCGCCGAGAAACTTCGTCAGCGAATGGACGACGATGTCCGCGCCGTGATCGATCGGCTTGATCAGATAGGGCGTCGCCAGCGTGTTATCCACGATCAGCGGCACCCCGGCCTTGCGTGCGACGGCGGCAACGCCTTCGATATCGGTGATGGAGCCGGCGGGATTGGCGATCGACTCGATGAAGATGGCTTTGGTCTTCGGCGTGACCGCGCGCTCGAAGGAGGAGAGATCGTCCGGATCCGCCCAGACCACATTCCAGCCGAAGCTCTTGAAAGCATGGCTGAACTGGTTGATCGAACCGCCATAGAGTCTGCGTGAGGCGATGAATTCGTCGCCCGGCTGCAGCAACTGCTGGAACACGACGAGCTGCGCGGCATGGCCAGATGCGACGGCGAGCGCGGCCGTGCCGCCTTCAAGAGCAGCGACGCGCTCCTCGAGTACGGCGGTCGTCGGATTGGTGATGCGCGTATAGATGTTGCCGAAGGATTGCAGGCCGAACAGGGACGCTGCGTGATCGGCGTCGTTGAAGACGAAGGACGTGGTCTGGTAGATCGGCGTCGCGCGGGCGCCGGTGGTCGGATCGGGTTGCGCGCCGGCATGCACGGCAAGGGTGCCGAAGCCTGGGATACGGTCGTTCATCTTCTCTCCCCATCAAAGGTCGGATTTGGTTGGCGCCAAACTGATCGGGCGCGATGGCGGCGTCAAGGCGCAGCGACATCCTGTCCGGTGTTCGCAACAGCCGCACTGCAACAGGCAATTGGAGCAAAAAGAAATTGCTGCGTCCTGCGATCAGACGGTGTCGTTGTTGTCCTTGTTGCCAAGCTGCGCCATGCGATCGGCTGCATTCGTGCTGCCACCGCCCAGACTCTGCCGGTTGAGCGAGAGGCGCATGCCCTGGGTCGGGACCGGCGCGCGCTTGGCGCTGATGGTCCGCGAATTGACGCCCATCCACTGGATCTCCGACGACAGCCGGCCATATTCGATCTTCGGGCAGCGGTTCATCACCACCTTGATGCCGGCGGCTTCGGCCTTGGCCGCGGCTTCGTCGTTGCGCACGCCGAGCTGCATCCAGATCACCTTCGGTTTCGACGACAACGCGAGTGCCGCATCGACAATGGGGATCGCGTGCTCGCTGCTGCGAAACATGTCGATCATGTCGATGGGGCGATCGATGTCTTCCAGCGATTTGACGAACGGCTTGCCGAGCAGGCTCCTGCCGACCTGACCCGGATTGATCGGGATCATGTCGTAACCGCGTTCGAGCAGATATTTGAACACGAAATAGCTGGGCCGCACATTCTGCGGCGAGGCGCCGATCATCGCGACGGTTTTGACGGTGTTGAGGATTTCGCGGATATAGGCGTCGCTGTAATTGTCGTGGTTCATTGCAATTCCATTCACAAAACTTGGTCCCTCATGGTGAGGAGGCGCGCAGCGCCGTCTCGAACCATGAGATGGGAAGCTCCATCACCATCCTTGGAGACGCGCGCTTTGCGCACTCCTCAGGATGAGGGCGGAGTTATTGGTCTTCCCATCGCGGCTCGCGCTTCTCGATAAAAGCGCCGATTCCTTCCTCGGCGTCGCGCGCCATCATGTTTTCGGCCATCACTTCGGCGGCAAAACGATAGGCCTCCGAAAGGCCCATCTCGGCCTGCCGGTAAAATGCTTCCTTGCCGATCTTGATCGTATGCGCGGATTTTCGCGCGACCTGCTGGGCAAGGGCGATGGCGGCATCGCGTTCGGTGCCCGCCGCGACCACGCGATTGACGAGCCCGATCTCCCGCGCACGCTCGGCCGAGATCGGTTCGCCCGTCAGCAGCATCTCCATCGCCTGCTTGCGTGGCACGTTGCGCGACAGCGCCACCATCGGCGTCGAGCAGAACAGGCCGATATCGACACCCGGTGTCGCAAAGCGTGCCTGTTCGGAGGCGACGGCAAGATCGCAGCTCGCCACGAGCTGGCAGCCGGCCGCTGTCGCGATGCCTTGCACCGCAGCCACCACCGGCTTAGGCAGTTGTACGATGGCCTGCATCATTGCGCTGCAGGCATTCATGAGCTGGCCGAAATAGGCGCGGCCGCGATCGGCATCGGCGCGGCGGGCAGTCAATTCCTTCAGGTCATGTCCGGCCGAGAAGGCCGGGCCATTGGCCGCGACCACCACGGCGCGCACCGCCTTGTCGTCTGCGATCTCATTCAGCGCTGAATGGAGCTCGGCGATCAATCCGTCCGACAGGCTGTTGCGCGCGGCGGGGCGATTGAGCGTGAGCACGGCGACATCGCCGACCGTCTCGCGCAAGAGAATGGATGGTTGCGCGGTTTCCGCGCGGGCAGGTTGAGCCATGTCTTGTATTCCATCGGCTGGGCTTCTTCGTCACCATATTGTAACAGGACGGTGTCGGCGAGAAGACGGGAGACGGGACGGGAACATGGTTGACGCGAAAATGACGGTGCCGGAACTCGAAGAATTCCTGCGCCGGGAATTCCCGCAGGCCTTTGGTGCCGGCGATATCGCTATCGAACACGCCGACGGCGCGACCTGTCTGCTGCGCCAGACCTATGGTGAGCGCATGCTGCGCCCGGGCGGCACGGTGTCGGGGCCGACCCTGATGGCTCTGGCCGATTTCGCCATGTATGTCGTGCTGCTGTCCGCCATCGGCCCCGTGGGCCTCGCGGTCACCACCAGCCTGAACATCAATTTCCTGCGCAAGGGCCAACCAGGGCAGGACGTTCTCGCGGCGGCCAAGCTCCTGAAGCTCGGCAAGCGCCTGGCCGTGGGGGAGGTGAACCTGCTTTCGGGCACCTCGGCGGACCCCATCGCCCATGTGACGTCGACCTATTCCATTCCGAATAAAGCATGATTTTCAAGGTAATATTGCACCTTAATTATAAGATGCTGATTTTACTTTGAAATTATGCATGTCACGCCATTGACGGAAACCGGACGGTTCTCTAGAACCACCCTCAATTCGGCGCCCCCGTTGGGCGCCGATCTCTGTTTCACCCCGTTATACGGATCGTCCCAATGAAAACCTTTTCGGCAAAGCCGGCTGAGGTCACGAAGAAGTGGATCGTCATCGACGCCACCGGTCTCGTGGTCGGCCGCCTCGCCACGCTGGTCGCCATGCGCCTGCGCGGCAAGCATCTCCCGACCTACACCCCCCACGTCGATTGCGGTGACAACGTCATCATCGTGAACGCCGACAAGGTGGTGTTCACCGGTCGCAAGCGCGACGACAAGATGTACTATCACCACACCGGCTTCATCGGTGGCATCAAGGAGCGTTCGGCCAAGTCGATCCTCGAAGGTCGCTTCCCGGAGCGCGTGGTCGAGAAGGCCGTCGAGCGCATGATTCCCCGTGGTCCCCTCGGCCGCGTCCAGATGGGCAACCTGCGTGTTTACGCCGGCGCCGATCATCCGCATGAAGCACAGCAGCCCGAGGCGCTCGACGTCGGTGCGCTGAACCGCAAGAACAAGAGGGCAGCATAACTATGTCCGATACGATGCAGTCTCTCGACCAGCTCGCTTCGCTGAAGGTCGCCGCACCCGACGCGCCGCGTTATGAGAAGAAGGTCGACAAGCAGGGCCGCGCCTATGCCACTGGCAAGCGCAAGGACGCGGTTGCCCGCGTCTGGGTCAAGCCGGGCTCCGGCAAGGTCACCGTCAACACCCGCGACGTCGAAGTGTACTTCGCCCGTCCGGTGCTGCGCATGCTGATCCAGCAGCCGCTGGTCGCAGCAGCCCGCGCCGGTCAGTATGACGTGGTTTGCACCGTCGCCGGTGGCGGCCTGTCGGGCCAGGCCGGCGCTGTGCGCCATGGTCTGTCGAAGGCCCTGACCAACTTCGAGCCGGAGCTTCGCTCGGTGCTCAAGAAGGGCGGCTTCCTGACCCGCGACTCGCGTGTCGTCGAACGTAAGAAGTACGGCAAGGCCAAGGCCCGTCGTTCGTTCCAGTTCTCGAAGCGCTGATCGCTTCACGAATACTCAATCGGAAAAGGGCGCCTTCGGGCGCCCTTTTTGCGTTCGGTCTCGTGGAAATGCAGCGAGTTTGATCCAGTTTTTCCGGAAAACTTTGCTTTGCGCTAAAACGAATTTCCAATGGGTAGATAGTTACGTTCGCGCAGGGCGACACGCCCATCCGGCCGATGTTGGCCGGTCATATTGCAAATGATTGCCGGTGCGCGGACATGTTGCTCGACACATCCACACTCTACCTGGTCGCAACGCTCGTTGCTGCGATGCTGGGTGGAATGCTTCTCTACTTCGGACGGCACGAAAACATCCCCGCGCTGAACTGGTGGGGCTCCGCTTATCTTCTCGGCGGCGCCTCCGTTGGCTTGTGGACGCTCGCCGGGCCGCTACTCGGCGAGATGCCGACATTGGCGTTCAACGCCTTCGGCTTCGTCGCCTGCGGAATGGTGTGGACCGCAGCACGTGTTTTCCACGGTCGCGTGCCGATCTGGGGCGGCATATTTCTCGGCGCCATCGCCTGGATCGCGGGGATTCTTACCCTCCCGGTGGACATGACGCCGCTGCGCACCACCGTCGGTGCCGGCATCGTAGCGCTCTATGCCGTGCTCACCGCGTATGAACTCGGGCTCGAGCGTCGCAAATCGGTGCAGCGTCGCTGGCCGACAGTGCTGGTGCCGCTGTTGCACGGGTTTGCGCTCATGCTGCCGATCTTGCTCGGGGATGTCTTGCATGCGGACGGCGCAACATTTGGCAACAGCGTCTGGGTGGTGGCCTTCGCGGTTGAACTCGTCCTCTACGCCGTCGGCACCGTATTCCTGATTTTCGTGCTGGTGTCCGAGCGTACCGTTGCCGCCCACAAGGTGGCGGCGTCCTGCGATCCGCTGACCGGCCTGCTCAATCGCCGCGGCTTTTCCGAAGCCACCGCGCGGATGATCGAGCGCGAGGCGAAAGCGCGGCGGCCGATCACCGTGATGATTTTCGACATCGATCACTTCAAGTCGATCAACGACCGCTTCGGCCATCCGGCCGGCGACGAGGTGCTGAAACTGTTCGCTTCGGTCATCACCCATTCGCTGCGCATCACCGATCTGACCGGACGTATTGGCGGTGAGGAATTCGCGGCCATGTTGCCGTGCAGTCTGGAGGAGGCAATGCAGGCTGCCGAGCGCGTCCGCGAGGCCTTTGCCGGTTGCGGCATCGAGGTCGACGAGGCGCCGGTGGCGACCACCGTCAGCATCGGCGTTGCGGGCGGGCCCGCCGGCACCGAGCTCGACGTGTTGCTCGCGGCTGCGGATACGGCGCTCTATCAGGCCAAGCGCGGTGGACGTAACCGCGTGCAGTCGGCCGAAGAGGAGCCGCTGTCGCTGGAGCAGGGGCGCAAGGCGGCAGTATTGGCGCCGAAGCCAGCCGTCCGTGCTGCCCGTGTCGGTGTCACCATGAAAATGGAAGCCGCGCAGTAAGGAACGGTTTACCAATCGCTTCCATGGTCATCGCATGATGACCACGCGCGATCATACCTCGAATTCAGCCCTGATATCGCTCGACGCCGCTGCCAGCGCAGCGCGTTCGGGCTTTGCCTGCATGTTTTCGTCCTCGGACGAATACGAGACCGCGCTGATCGCGCAGCGCCGTGCGCAAGGGCGCTATGGCGCGCCGAAGGGCCGTGGGCCGCTGGTCGCCTTCATCACCACCTGCACGGCGATCATCGCCATCGTTGCGGCCTATTTCGCGAAGTCGTGAGGCTCCACGACGGATTGCGCTTCGCGCCATCCCGGCTACATTGCCCGACCGCAAACAAAGGGTCGGGAAACGATGATCACGGAAATCGCACAAATCGACGTCAAGCCGGGCACCGAAAAGGACTTCGAGGCCGCCGTCGCCAAGGCCAGGCCGCTGTTCCTGCGCGCCAAGGGGGGCCTCGGTTTCGAACTGCACAAGTCGGTCGAACTGCCGTCGCGCTATCGGCTGGTGGCGAAATGGGAAACGCTGGAAAATCACACGGTGGATTTCCGCGGCTCGCCCGATTTCGCCGAATGGCGCGCGCTGGTCGGCCCGTATTTCGAAACGCCGCCTTATGTCGAGCACACCGAGACGGTGCTGACGACGGCGTGACTACACACTGTCCCTCATGGTGAGGAGGCGCGCAGCGCCGTCTCGAACCATGAGTTGGCCGGGCTCAGCATTCGTGGCCATC